>JAAZUU010000138.1 GCA_018624035.1 Rhodobiaceae bacterium
AGGGTGACAGCGATCATCAATTCCACGAGTGATATTCCGCTGTTCCCGAAGATTTTATTCGACATATTATTTCACTTATGGAGCCAATTAAGATTAAAAATTCGTAAATCAAATCCATGAATCAGTCAAACGTTCAATGACAGGGCAATATACGATATTACATGCCGTCGGTCCTTCCGTCAGAATCGCAGATTGACGAGGACAGACACCTGGTCTATCACGCTTGCAGATGGCCCGATGGCAGAGTGGTTATGCAGCGGTTTGCAAAACCGTGTACGTCGGTTCAATTCCGGCTCGGGCCTCCACATTCTGTATTAGAACCGGTTTTGACGTCTTTCACGTGGCACGCCATGTCGCCGCAGCCCAAAATCAGGTGACGGTGACGCCGGCATGCGGCTGCTGATTTCCCTTTCCGCGCTCCTGATTTCCACGCTGTTCGTGCAGATGGGGATCGGTGCCCTGCGGCCCTTTGATGCCATCTCCGGCCAGGCGCTTGGTTTCTCGCCGGTCGAGATCGGTCTTCTGGCATCGGGGCATTTTGCCGGCTTTCTTCTTGGCTGCGTGTTCGGACCACATCTGGTCCGGCGTGCCGGTCATTCGCGCGCCTTCGCGGTGATGGCCGGCGCGGCGGTGATTTCGATCATCGCGCATCCACTGATACCCGACGCCATGTTCTGGACGGCGATCCGGGTGCTGTCAGGGTTTTCCGTCGCCGGTTGCTACACTCTCATTGAAAGCTGGCTGCAGGCCAAGATCACAAACGACATTCGCGGCCGTGTCTTCAGCATCTACCGGTTGGTTGACATGTCGGGACAGATCATGGCCAACGCCATCATCGCCACGCTGACCCCGGCAAGCTATGTTTCATACAATCTGATCGCCATCATCATGTGTCTGGCGATCCTGCCGCTGGCACTGACGCAGAGCAAGGAGCCCGAACTTCCCGAACGGGTCAGCTATCAGCCTTTCTTCGCCATCCGCATTTCGCCGTTGGCGGGCTTCGGCGTGGTGGTGGCCGGCCTTTCGACAGCCACCTTCGGTTCGGTCGGCCCGATCTATGCCATCGCTGTCGGTCTCGATCTGTCACAGATCGCGCTGTTTCTGGTTGTATCCACCATCGGCGGCATGGCATCGCAGCTACCTGCCGGCATTCTCGCCGACAAGATTTCACGGCGAGCCGTTCTGCTTGTGTTCAGCATCATGGCCAGTGCGCTGTGCCTGCTGATGATGATGCCGGTGGCGGACATCACGGTTGGTGGCGTGCCACTGGTTTATGTGATGTCATTCCTCTTCGGTTTCACAACGTTCCCGATCTATTCCATCTGTGCTGCGCATGCGTCGGATTTCGTCAATCAGGACAGGATGATCACACTCAGCGCCTCGCTCATCTTTCTCTATGCCTCGGGTGCCATTGTGTCACCGCTCTTCGCAGGCATGATCATCGAGCGCTACGGCGCTGCGATGATGTTCAGCCTGATCGCCACGGCGCACATACTGCTGATGATTTTCACCATCTATCGAAATTTTGTCCGCCCGGTAGAGCAACGTCGTCGTTACGCCTATGTACCGCGAACCTCGATGTTCATTGCCAGTATTCTGCGCCCGAAGCGACATGGCGGGCCCAAACGCTGACAGACGGCCCGACTGCGCCTGCCAATCCGGCAGTTTTTCAAAGACTCCGCTTTGCAGACAAAAATGTCGCACCTATATGGGAAGGCAGTGTTATGATGAAGGTGAAGACGCCACGCATTCGAGAAATGACGCGTCAAGCAGCGACATGAGATGGAACCGGTAGTGTCAATGGACGCGAGATCAGAGGAACTTTCACAATCATTTCCCGAGGTGACGGCTGAAGCACTGCGCAATGCCATGGGCCATTTCCTGACCGGCGTCACGATCGTCACGACACGCTGCCGAGCCGGAACGCCCTACGGCCTGACAGTCAGTTCCTTCAATTCGGTATCTCTGGATCCACCACTGATTCTGTGGTCGCTCGATCTTGGGAATGATCGCGCCACGCTGTTCCGGGATTCCGCGGGCTTTACCGTCAATGTGCTTCCTGCCGGCTGCGAGGAGATGATCAGGACCTTCGCCGCCCCTGATGCAGAGAGATTCGCCAACACGGCCTGGCACTGGGGGCCAACAGGACAACCGGTTCTCAATGACGCCATTGCGTCCTTCGAATGCCGTCTGTGGGCTGAATATCCCGGCGGTGACCATGCCATTTTTGTCGGCGAGGTCATGGACATCGCCACCCGTGACGGTGAAGCGGCGGCGTATTTCAAGGGGCGGTTGGGCACCTATCCCAGCTGATGCGCGGCGCCGGGACAATTACGGGTGATCTTGTGCTTGCCGGTGGCGGTCATGCCCAGGTTGCCGTGCTGAAGTCTCTTGCCATGAAGCCGGTGGCCGGATTGCGCACGACACTTGTCTGCCGGGATATCAACACGCCCTATTCAGGCATGCTTCCGGGCTTTGTCGAGGGTGTGTGGTCGGCGCAGGACATCCACATTGACCTTGCGCGGCTTGCGCAGATGGCCGGCGCGCGTTTCATCCATGAATCCATCACCGGCATTGATGCCGACCAGCAGCTTGTCCGGCTGGAAAATCGCCCCCCCCTTCCCTTTGACGTTCTGTCGATCAACATTGGCGGCGAGCCTGACCTTGACGCCATTGACGGGGCGGCAGAGCATTGCATTCCGGTCAAGCCGATCGGCCGGTTTCGCGACAGGCTGGAGGCACTGACCGCCACCGGCCATCCCGGGAGAATCGCGGTGATCGGCGGCGGGGCGGCCGGGTGTGAGCTTGCGCTGGCGCTGTCAAGACGGTGGCTGAACGCAACCGGAGCGCGCCCGCAAATCGATATCTTCACACGCAGCACAAGGCTTGTGCCCGAAATGCCGGCCCGCGCCGCACGCCTGGTCTTCGACGCGCTTGCGGCGGCGGAAATTTCGGTTCATTGCGGGCAGAGCGTCACCTGGGTTATGGCAAATGAACTGTATCTCGAGGACGGCAGACGGCGGGAATTCGATGTCAGTTTCCTTGTCACAGCCGTGGCACCACCAGCGTGGCTCGCCAAAACCGGACTGACGCTTGATGAACGCGGGTTCATTGCTGTTCAACCAACATTGCGGTCGGCATCACACCCGCATATTTTCGCTTCCGGCGATATCGCCAGCATGATTGATGATCCGAGGCCCAAGGCCGGTGTCTATGCGGTAAGGGCCGGACCGGTCCTGGCAACCAATATTCGCCGACACCTTCATGACAGGCGGCTTCGTCGCTGGGCACCACAGAAACGGGCACTGGCAATCCTCGGCACCGCGGACGGACATGCGATCGGCATCCGTGGCAATCATGCCAGCGCGTCCCGCGGCTGGTGGTGGATGAAGAAATGGATCGATCGTCGCTGGATGGCAAAATACACAAAACTGAAAATGCCCCTGCCGCCACAGCCGGCAATCTTCGCCGGCCTGAAAGACCTGTCGCCACAGCATGAAGATCCGGCATTCGAGGCCATGCGATGTCTTGGCTGCGGCGCGAAAACAGGACATGAAACGCTGGCAGCCGCCATGCGCGAGGCGGTCGCGGCGGCGGTGGCACATGGCGCGGAGCCAAGGTTGATGCCACCGGATGGTCTGGTCGAGGATTCGGCCATTTTGCCGATTCCCGAAGGTGGCGAACTCGTACAGTCGATCGACAGCCTGTCGGAAATCGTCAGCGACCCGTTCCAGTTTGGCCGCATTGCCGCCATTCATGCAATGAGCGACATATATGCCGCCAATGCCGTGCCTGTCTGGGCGATGGCGAACGTCACAATGGGCATGGCCCGCCTTGACCTGCAGCAATATCAGCTGACACAGCTGATGGCCGGGGCCCTTCTGGCGTTGAGCGAGGCGGGTGTCCAGCTTGTCGGTGGCCATACTGGCGAGAGTCATGACCTTGGCCTCGGTTTCGCGGTCACCGGATGGCGTGAAGGACCACCGACAATCCCGGCACCGGATGAGGATATCGCCCTTATGCTGACCAAACCGCTTGGTACCGGCGTGATCATGGCGGCACACATGCAGCTTGCCGCGCGGGGGGACTGGGTCGCCGCCGCCACCGCAAGCATGATACAGGGCAACGGCACCGCGGCGCGGCGGCTCGCCGACCAGAACCCGGTGATGACCGATGTCACGGGCTTTGGCCTTGCCCGCCACGCGCTGAACCTTGCAGAAAGATGCGGCCGCGCCGGGGTCGAGATCGACGGTAGCGCGCTCCCCTGTCTTGAGGGGGCGATCACGCTGCTGGACAAGGGATACAGGTCAACGCTTCATGGCCAGAACAGGGCGGCTGTCAGGCTGGCCGCAGAAGCCCCCGCAGGGCCGGCTTCGGACATCCTGTTCGACCCGCAGACAAGCGGCGGCCTGCTGGTTGCCCTCCCGGCAGCGGATGCCGACACGATTGTGGAACAGCTTCATGGTGACGGGGTACCGGCGGCGATTGTCGGGCGGCTTGATGATAAAGCGCCCGGCCTTCGGGTCAGGACCTGATCGGAGATCCGCTGATGTCACCACCGATAAAACGGACAAGGAACTGGCTTGAAAAGCCTTACGACATGATCATTGATGTCAGGTCGGAAGGTGAATTTGCCGAGGACCATATTCCCGGCGCGCGCAGCATGCCGGTACTGAACGACCGGCAACGCGCGGAAATCGGCACCATCTACAAACAGGTTGGCGCCTTCGAGGCAAAGCGGCGCGGCGCGGCGCTGGTGGCACGCAACATCGCGGCGCATATCGAAACCCATCTTGCTGACACGTCACGCGATTTCAGTCCGCTCCTCTATTGCTGGCGTGGCGGCCAGCGAAGCGGCGCTATGGCGAGGATCCTCAGCGAGATTGGATGGCAGGTGACCCTGATTGATGGTGGATACAAAACCTATCGCAAGGCGGTTCTGGACGGGCTCGACACCCTGCCCCCGCAATTGCGGGTGATCATGCTGCGCGGGCGAACCGGCACGGCCAAGACACGCATTCTGAGAGCCGCTGCCGAATTCGGTGCACAGGTGATCGATCTTGAGGGTCTGGCAAGCCATCGCGGCTCGCTGCTGGGTCCGGAACCCGGCAACCCGCAACCGACCCAACGTCAGTTTGAATCACGGCTGTTCGCCGCCATGCGGAAGTTGGATGCGGCGCGACCTGTCTTTATCGAGGCGGAAAGCAACAAGATCGGCGACCTGCACATCCCGCGCGCCCTGTGGCACCGGATGCGTGATGCGCCGGCACTCCAGGTGGTGGCCCCGCTGGCGGCGCGGGTTGGTTTCCTGATCGCCGATTACGACCATATCGTCGCCGAACCGGAACGGCTGAAGCCGCTGCTCAGCTGGGTGGTGACACGGATAGGCCATGAGCGGGTGGAGTCGTGGCAAAGCTGCATCGATGCCGGTGACTGGGCGGGATTTGTCACGCACGTCCTCGAGGATCACTACGATCCCGCCTATGACCGTTCAGCCGCGGCGCGCCAACATGTCGATCTTGGTGATCTGACCGTCGAAAGCCTTGATGAAGGTGTGATCGCCGGTATGGCCCGCGATCTGGCCGCATATGAATGAAGCGGGCGATCCGCTACAGACCAGAAAACCCCAAAAAACCCTGTTGCATCGTCGAATTAGTGATGTATAACGCTCGGCAGGCTTTTCCCCGGTAGCTCAGCGGTAGAGCAAGCGACTGTTAATCGCTTGGCCGGCGGTTCGAATCCGTCCCGGGGAGCCAACTCTTTCGATTATCGAGCGTTCCGGTCGGGGTCACTTTGGTGACTTCGGCCAACTGATTTCTAGGTCGAAACATCAGTTGGCTTCGATTCTAGCAGACTCGGAGTCGCTTGCAACACCTTTATTCCGCTGTTTTTTCGGATTCTGTCATTGGAATCTGTACGTTAGCCTTCTGCCTATCGTCAGTCACACTGGTTGTTTTGCCAAAGCGACTTAACCGTCTTTTAGTCAGCTTCAGCCAACCCGATAGCCTCATCTATGTTTTCCGCATTGCGTCCCAACAACGTTGGCCTTGCCAGAAAATTAAATTAAAATTTTAATCAAACATCGTTACTCAGCCCGTCCAAATAGCCCGGAGGATTAATGTGACAAAATTTACCATTTCTTGGGTCATCGTGCTGCTGGTGGCTACTTCTTCATCGTCCTTAGCTTTAACATTTGGAAGCGAGTATTACAGGGATTCCGAGGCAGAAAAAATCACATTTCAATCTAGCTATGGGATAAATCTATTTGGTGACATTGGCGACCCAATCGAAGCCCATGGTTACCTTTGGATGCCA
>JAAZUU010000054.1 GCA_018624035.1 Rhodobiaceae bacterium
CCGGATTGTCGAGTTTCTTGCGCTTCGCAGGGGATCGGTCCTCAGCAAGACAGCTTTTCTCAGCCATCTCTATGGCGGCATGGACGAGCCGGAGCCGAAGATCATCGACGTGATCATCTGCAAGCTTCGCCGCAAGCTGGAAGTGGCCGGTGCCCGCGGTGTCAGCATCGACACGGTATGGGGACAGGGATATATCCTGCGCGAGACAGAGGCGATGGGCCATATGCCGGCCGATCTTCCCGACAGCATCAATGGCGTCGATGTCGACGAGGCTCCTGTCCACACGCCGTCACGCCGCCGTCGGCAGGTGACAGATCATGGATTGACAGCCAATTGAGGGCCACCGGCACCGGCTGACCACTTCGCAAAAAGGGGGCGCGTGACGCCCCCTTTTCCTTTTCCTTTTCCTTTTCCTTCTCCTTTAACGTTTATCGACCGTCCCGGAGAAACCACTCTTGTGCGGCGGAGCCGGATCAAGCACCTTCAGTGGGTCAGCAGCGGAGTGGGTCATGCTCTATTTCAGCCTTGGGGATTTCGTATCGCACCCCGACCGTCCGGAATGGGGGCTGGGTCAGGTGCAGTCCATCGTCGGCGACAATGTGACAGTCAATTTCACGCATGCTGGCAAGCAGATGATCAACTGTGCCATCATTGAACTTGTCAAGACCGACCTGCCCGAACGCGAAAGACGTGAATGACGTCCGACGGGAAAGCTGTCAGACCGGGAATTTCATCCTGTATCCGTCACGCCATGGCGCAATTGGTGATGTGGAGGGCAAGGTAAGCGGGGATAGTTGGCCGGTTGGTCACGACATGCATCTGGCCACCATGCCTTTTCAGGCTGACAACACCGCTGGCTGTGATATCACCGGCGACGTTGCGGAAATGGTGTTTTGACGGCGATTGTCTGGAGAGGCGGGCGTCGGCTTGATTGACAGTGGGGGATAAATCGGATGGACGAAGCAGGCGTTCCGTCAGACCGGCAGCAGGGCAGCAAGTCAAGCCGCGGCCGCGGCAATTACAAGCCGAAGGGCCGGATCACCGACCCGGACGCGCTTGCCGAAATCACCGTGCTTCTGGGCCACGAGGCGCCACGCCGCGACCTGCTGATTGAATATCTGCACCGTATCCAGGACAGGCATCACCATCTTTCGGCGCGCCATCTGGCCGCGCTGGCCACCTGGATGGGCCTGCCGATGGCCGAAGTCTGGGAGGTTGCCAGCTTCTATGACCATTTCGACCTTGTCCGCGAGGGCGAGGAGGCACCGGCCCCCTGCACCATCCGCGTCTGCACCTCGCTGTCCTGCATGATGGCCGGCAGCGAGGACCTTCTTGCCAGGCTTCAGCCCTATACCAGTGACAGGGTACGATTTGTCGCCGCGCCCTGCATTGGTGCCTGCGACAAGGCCCCCGCCGCTGCCATTGGACACCAGCTTGTCGCGCCAGCCAGCCTCAACGACCTGACAGCTATCGACAGCGCGCCGCACCCGACACCGCCAGCCGACGCGATCCGTTTCGAGGCCTATGCAGCGGCAGGCGGCTACACTGTCCTTCGCGAGCTTCTTGCCGGTTCACGGTCGTCGGATGAAGTGCTGGCCATCATGGATAACGCCGCGCTTCGCGGGCTTGGCGGAGCCGGATTCCCGACCGGCCGCAAATGGCGCATAGTCAGCGGCCAGCCCGGCCCGCGCGTGATGGCCGTCAATGGCGATGAGGGCGAACCCGGCACTTTCAAGGACCGGCATTACCTGTCAACCGACCCGCACCGCATGATCGAGGGCATCCTGATTGCCGCGCATGTCGTCGGAATTGACCGCTGTTTCATCTATATGCGGGATGAATATCCCGAAATCATCGCCCTGTTGCGCGCCGAGATCGAGGCTGTGCAGGCGGCCGGCCTTGCCGGTCATGTGGCGCTGGAACTGCGGCGCGGTGCCGGTGCCTATATCTGCGGCGAGGAATCGGCGATGATCGAGTCGATCGAGGGAAAGCGCGGCCTGCCACGTCACCGCCCGCCCTATGTTGCCGAGGTGGGGATTTTCGGCCACCCGACGCTGGTCAACAATATCGAGACGCTGCACTGGGTTCGCGACATCGTCGAGAATGGCGCGGACTGGTTCAACGGACAGGGCAAGGACGGGCATCCGGGGCCGCGAAGCTATTCTGTCTCCGGTCGTGTGGCGCGCCCGGGTGTGGTCCTCGCACCGGCAGGATCGACGGTCAATGAGCTGATCGCGCTGTGTGGCGGCATGGCCGAAGGGCACAGTTTTAGGGGTTACCTTCCCGGCGGCGCGTCAGGCGGAATTCTGCCTGCCGGCAAAGGTGACATCCCGCTGGATTTTGGCGGGGAACTGGCCGAGGAAGGCTGCTTCGTCGGGTCGCACGCTGTCGTCGTGCTGTCTGATCGGGACAATATGTGGGACGCGGCGCTGAACCTGATGACATTCTTCGCGCATGAAAGCTGCGGCCAGTGCACGCCCTGCCGCAACGGCACCGAGAAAGCCGTCTCAATGATGGGTGCTGCCGCCCCCGACATCGACCTTCTTGGCGAACTGGCGATCACAATGGCCGATGCCAGCATCTGCGGTCTTGGTCAGGCGGCATCTAACCCGCTTGTCAGCGTGATGAAACACTTTCCCGAGGACATCAGCTCCCGGGACAGGAAGGACAACGATCATGAGTGACCATGACAGTGGCAGCAAGGCCGGCGTGACCTTCACCCTTGACGGGCAACCCGTGACCGCGCGCGCGGGAGAGACAATCTGGCAGGCGGCGGCGCGCCACGGCACCGATATCCCGCATCTGTGCTACAAGGATTCCGACGGCTACCGTGCTGACGGCAATTGCCGCGCCTGTATGGTGGAAATCGAGGGCGAGCGTGTCCTTGCCGCAAGCTGTATCCGCACCCCGAGCGAGGGCATGGTCGTCACCAGCGACAATCACCGCGCCAGAACCGCCCGCCGGATGGTGATGGAACTTCTGGTCGCCGACCAGCCAGACCGCGACAGCGCACATGACCCGGACTCCGAACTGTGGCGCTATGCCGAGGCCCAGGATGTCGAGACAGCGCGATTCCCGGCAAAGCCCACCGTCGCCCCGGACAGCAGCCACCCGGCCATCGCCGTCAACATGGATGCCTGCATCCAGTGCAATCTGTGCGTTCGCGCCTGCCGTGAGGTGCAGGTGAATGACGTGATCGGCCTGGCCGGCCGCGGCGCCGAGGCGAAAATCGTCTTCGATTTCGATGATGATATGGGGGCCTCGACCTGTGTCGGCTGCGGTGAATGCGTTCAGGCCTGCCCGACCGGCGCGCTGATGCCGAAGACATTGCTTGATTCCGACCAGATGCTGGCCATCACGCCCGACCGGCAGGTCGATTCGGTCTGCCCCTATTGCGGCGTCGGCTGCCAGCTGACCTTCTCGGTCAAGGATGAAAAGATCGTCGCCGTCTCCGGGCGACAGGGCCCGGCCAATCAGGGGCGGCTCTGCGTCAAGGGACGCTATGGGTTTGACTATATTCACAACCCCGAGCGTCTGACCACACCGCTGATCCGGCGTGATGATGTGCCGAAATCGGCCTCGATGCCGTTTGACCCGGCCAACCCGATGACGCATTTCCGCGAAGCTGGCTGGGACGAGGCGCTGGATCTGGCGGCCACGCGCCTTGCCGCTGTTCGTGACGAGCATGGCCCCAGCGCGATGGCCGGGTTCGGGTCGGCTAAGGGTACGAATGAAGAGGCCTATCTTGTCCAGAAGCTGGTGCGCACCGGCTTCCGGACCAACAATGTCGATCACTGCACGCGGCTGTGCCATGCCTCGTCGGTCGCCGCGCTGCTGGAGAATATCGGCTCCGGCGCCGTCACCGCCTCCTTTGCCGAATGCCGCAATGCCGAGGCGATCATCGTCATCGGCGCCAACCCGACGGTGAACCACCCGGTCGCCGCAACCTTTATCAAGAACGCCGCGCAGCGCGGCGCGCGGTTGTATGTTCTGGACCCGCGCGGCCAGCATCTGGATCGCCATGCGACAGCCTCGTTGCGGTTCACGCCGGGAAGCGATGTGGCGATGCTGAACGCGATGATCAATGTCATCATCACGGAGGAGCTGTATGACGCCGCCTATGTCGTGGCGCATACAGAAGGGTTCGAGGATCTGAAATCCCGCACCGCCCACACCACGCCCGAGGCGATGGCACCGATCTGCGGCATCGATGCCGAGACATTGCGCGAGGTGGCGCGCGGCTATGCCAGCGCTAACAGCGCGATGATCTTCTGGGGTATGGGAATCTCTCAGCACACGCACGGCACCGACAATTCGCGCTGTCTGATCTCGCTGGCGCTGCTGACCGGCAATGTCGGGCGGGCCGGCACCGGCCTGCATCCGCTTCGTGGTCAGAACAACGTCCAGGGCGCGTCGGACGCCGGGCTGATACCGATGTTCTTCCCCGACTACCAATCTGTCACCGATGACGACACGCTCCGGCGCTATGCCGAATTCTGGGGCGCCGAGCTCGACCCGGAGCGCGGCCTGACAGTCGTCGAGATCACCGACGCCGCCTATGACGGCGATATCAGGGCGATGTATATAATGGGCGAGAATCCGGCGATGTCGGACCCGGACCAGGCGCATGCCCGCGCCGCGCTGGCCAATCTGGATATCCTGGTGGTGCAGGATATCTTCATGACCGAGACCGCCGCCTTTGCCGATGTGATCCTGCCCGCCTCGGCCTTTCCTGAAAAGGATGGCACGGTGACCAACACCGACCGGCGGGTGCAGATGGGGCGCGCCGCCGTCGCGCCACCGGGCGCGGCACGGCAGGACTGGTGGATCATCCAGGAACTGGCCAATCGCATGGGGCTGGACTGGACATACACCCATCCGCGCGACGTGTTCGGCGAGATGCGGCTTGTCATGCCGTCGCTGACCGGCATCACCTGGCAGCGGCTTCTCGACGAGGGCGCGGTGACCTATCCCTGCGCCGATGAGGACAGCGCCGGCCGCGAGGTGATTTTCGGCGACGGCTTCCCGACCCCGAGCGGACGCGGCCGGATGACGCCTGCCGAGGTCCTGCCCCCCGACGAGACGCCGGATGAGGAGTTCCCGATCGTGCTGACAACCGGCCGGTTGCTGGAACATTGGCACACCGGGTCTATGACCCGCCGATCAACGGTTCTCGACGCCATCGAGCCGGAGCCGGAGGTGCATATGGCACCGGAAACATTGCAGAGCCTGCAGATCGAGGCCGGGGCGATGGTGCGGGTCGTCACCCGCCGCGGCGAGATCGAGCTGGCGGCGCGGATGGACCCGAAACTGCCAAGCGGGCTGATCTTCGTTCCCTTCTGCTTTTACGAGGCGCCGGCGAACTATCTGACCAACCCGGCGCTCGACCCCTATGGCAAGATCCCGGAGTTGAAATTCGCCGCCGCGCGGATCGAGGTCTCCGCCGCCGCCGAATAGGCGGGCGCACAGACGGGCGAACCGGGCCGGGCCGGCCGGGATGATATCATGGCGCATTTCGTCACATCTGTGTGACCGGCTGTTTCCTTTACCGGTTATCTGACCTATTTTGACGCCAGTCAAATGGTGCCAATCACAGACAAGTCAAGTACAGACAGAATGACCTTCGACGGGGACTATACCGCGCGCTTTGCCGCGCAGCTGAACCGCCTGAAAAGCGAGAACAGGTATCGGCATTTCGTCGAGCTGGAGCGCATTGCCGGGCGCCACCCGGTCGCGCGCCGCCATCATGATGGCGAGGTTCGTGAGGTCACCGTCTGGTGCTCCAACGACTATCTGGGCATGGGCCAGCATCCCGACGTGATCGCCGCCATGCGCGATGCGGCCGGAACCTGGGGCGCCGGCGCCGGCGGCACCCGCAACATTTCCGGCACCAGCCACGCGCTTGTCGCGCTCGAGGCCGAGCTTGCCGCCCTTCATGGCAAGGAACGGGCGCTGACCTTCACCAGCGGCTATGTCGCCAACGAGGCCAGCCTGGCCGCGCTGGCGGCGCAGCTTCCCGACGTGCTGATCCTGTCCGACGCGATGAACCACGCCTCGATCATTTCCGGAATCCGCATGGCGCGGGTCGAGAAGGCGATCTTCCGGCATAACGACGTCGCGCATCTGGAATCGCTGCTTGCCGAACAGCCGCGCGAGCGGGCCAAGATCATCGTCTTTGAATCGGTCTATTCGATGGATGGCGACACCGGCCCGATCGCCGAGATCGCCGCGCTGGCCCGCCAATACAACGCGCTGACCTATCTTGACGAGGTCCATGCCGTCGGCATGTATGGCGCCGAGGGCGGCGGGATTGCGCAGTTGCGCGGCCTGCAGGGCGAGATCGACGTGATCCAGGGAACGCTCGGCAAGGCCTATGGCGCCGCCGGCGGCTATATCGCCGCCAGCGACCTGATCTGCGATACGGTGCGAAGCCACGGCTCAGGCTTTATCTTCACCACCGCGATGCCGCCGGCCACCGCCGCCGCCGCGCATGCCGCCATTCGCCATCTTCGCGCCAGCGGGGCCGAGCGCGCCGCGCAACAGCGCCAGGCGAAAAGGCTGAAAGAGGCGGCCCGCGCCGCCGGCATTCCGATTCTGGAGGGCGACACGCATATCGTGCCGGTGATGGTTGGCGACGCCGCCGCGACGACCCGGATCTGCCGGCTGTTGCTGGATGAGCACGGGATCTATGTGCAGCCGATCAACTATCCGACGGTGCCGCGCGGCACCGAGAGGCTGCGCCTGACGCCGGGGCCCTACCACACGGACGCGATGATCGACCGGCTTGTCACCGCGCTGCGCGAGGTCACCGACCGCGTGATGACCGAGGACCCGGACGTCGAGGCCGCGCAGTAGCCGGGGGGGGCAATGGGCCTGCTGGGAACCGGGTTCAGGATTTCAACGCTGCCTCGGGCTGATGTTGCCCGTCAAAATGTCACTCAGGCGAATGTTAACGAGGACTGCTGTCCGGGGAACTCAGGTCAAAGCTGCCCTGATTTAAGGGGCTAGGCAGGCATATTGATATGATTGAGCTCACAGTCTTGGCGCAAGCTTCCCACAAATTGCAGGGTATCCGCCGGCAAAATTGCGACATGCCGCCGCTGGACGCGCGGCGGGCGGCTTCCTACATCTAGGACAGTCCGATATACCAGCTGCCCGCGAGGTCCGTCATGCCACTCAACGCCAAGCCCGCCGACCATCCCGGTTTCCCGCCGCATGGCCGCACCGGCCTGCTGCTGGTCAATCTCGGCACGCCCGAGGGCACCGACAAGAAGTCGATGCGCAAATATCTGAAACAGTTCCTGTCCGACCCGCGGGTGATCGAGGTGGCGCGGCCGCTATGGTGGGTGATCCTGAACGGCATCATCCTGAATGTGCGGCCGAAGAAATCGGGCGCGCTCTATGACCGGATCTGGCTTCATGACGACCCTGACGGATCGCCGCTTCGCAAGATCACCCGCCTGCAGGCCGAACATCTGGCGCAGACGTTCCGGCAGGACAATCTGGTGGTCGATTACGCGATGCGCTATGGCGAGCCGTCGATCCCGCACCAGCTTCAGAAGCTGACCGATGCCGGCTGCACGCAGATCGTGCTGATGCCGCTCTACCCGCAATATGCCGCCTCGACGACGGCGACGGTGAATGACGAGCTGTTCAGTTGGATGCTGGAGCGGCGCTGGCAGCCCGCCATCCGCACGGTGCCGCCATGGCATGACAACCCGACCTATATCGACGCGCTGGCGACGACGGTGCGCGACGCGGTGGCCGCGCATGGCCGGCCCGACGCTCTGGTCGTCTCGTTCCACGGCATTCCGAAACGCTATCACATGGCGGGCGATCCCTATCACTGCCACTGCATGAAGACGGCCCGCCTGCTCCGCGAGGCGCTGGACTGGGACACCGAGACCTTCCACGCCACCTTCCAGTCGCGCTTCGGCTCGGAACCGTGGCTGATGCCCTATACCGATGAATCCGTCGTCGAAATGGCCGAACAGGGCCACAAGCATGTCATGGTGATGGCGCCGGGGTTCGTCGCCGACTGTCTGGAAACGCTGGACGAGATCGGCAACGAGCTGGAGGAGGAGTTTCATGAGGCCGGCGGCGAGACGCTGACCTATATCCCCTGCCTGAATGACAGCGCCGGCGGCATGAAGGTGATCGAGGAGCTTGCCGCCGCCAACCTGGCAGGCTGGGTCGATGTCGGCCCGCGCCCGCGCGCCGCCGCCCCGAAGCCGAAATCGGTGAAGCTCAAAAAGGCCGGGTAGCGGGCAGCTTTAATATTAGATTTCTCTTATGAAATAGACATGTTTTCAGGGGGTTGACGGGCATTGTTACCTGGCGCCATCATGCTGGATCATCCACAACCCCCTTTCGGACAGCCCGACCCGTGACCCCCGCCCTTGCCACTGACAGTCTTGCCACTGACAGTCTTGCCACTGACAGTCTTTATTCCGCCGCCATTCGCACAGCGGCCGGCGGCGCGGTGTGGCATCAGTCGGTATGGTGGTGGCGCGCGCCGTCCCGCCTGCCCTTCCGGCATCCTGTCGACCCTCTGATCTGACATAACGGAACCACGCATGCGGGACGCCCCCTCCGGTCAGGCCGGGCGGCGTTTCGAACGTCGGTTGCGGCTTGCCTTCCTCATTCTCTGCTGTGCCAACCTTGCCGCCTTCTCGATGACGGCAAGCCAGGCGCTGTTGCCGATCGTCATGGCGCGGGACGGCGTGGCCGAGGCGGTCGCCGGAGCGGCGCTGTCGGCCTCGGTTGTGCCGGTGGTGCTGGTCGGCCTGCTGTGCGGACGTTATATCGCACGCATCGGCGCGGCACTGGTGCTTGCCTGCGGCTACGGCCTTGCGATAGCGGCGAACCTCTCGCTTTACCTGCTGCCGGCCGGACCGGCAACGCTGTTCGGCATGCGGATGGTTCATGGCATCGCCCTCGGCCTGATCACGCCAGCGGCCTTGATCCTCGGTCACCATATGGCGTCTCGGCTGCGCGGTTTCTCCAGCTTCGCGATCTTTACCAGCACCATCCCCGGGGCGCAGATGATTGGCCCGCCGCTTGGCGACTGGTGGCTTCAGACATTCGGCCGGGCAGGCTATTTCCTCGCCACTTCATCGCTTGGCGCACTGGCGCTGCTGTTGATGTGCGTCTTCCTGCTGATCGAGGGGCGCACAACCCTTCCTGAACGTCCCGGCCACGGCCGGACCGGGGGCGGCTATCTGCCGATCCTTCGCAGGCCGGTCTTTCGAACGCCCCTGCTGGCCCATATCGCGCCGGCGCTGTTCTGGGGCTATGTTTTGTCTTTCCTGACGATGATGCTGCAGGCTCGCGGCCTCAGCCTGCCGGCCTTCTACCAGGCGATGACGGTGGCGGTGATCGCCACCCGTATCGGCATCGCCGGCCGGATCAACACCGCCGCGCCACACAAGAACCTGACGGTCTGCCTTGCCGGCATCATGCTGGCGTTGCTGGGATTGAATCTGGTCGAAGGGTTGGCCGGCACCCTTTTCGCCGGCCTCCTCTTCGGGGCCAGCTTCGGTGTCATGCCGCCATTGCTGACCTTCTGGGTCGCCGGGCTTGCCGATGAGGCGGACCGCCCGCGGGCGGTGGCGCTCGGCAACACCATCTTCAATGGCGTCACTTTCCTGACGGCGGCCCTCATCGCCGCGGCGCTGCCATTTGGCGGGATCGTGACGGTCAATCTGTGGTTCGCCATCCTTGCCGGGGGCGGCGGGATCCTGATCCTGATGCTGCCACAGCGGCCAGCCACATCGGACTGATCAACAGGAGGCCACCTCACGACGGGCGCCGCGCGCCATCAGCCAGAACCCGGCCGAGGTGACAAGCAATCCGGCCATGCCATTGACGCTCAGCACCTCGCCAAAGACAAGCCGGGCGATGATCATCGTTGTTGGCGGCACGAAATATTGCAGCGCCGAGACGCGCGTTGCGGCGCGCGTGCGGATCAGGCGGAACATCAACGCATATGCCAGCACCGACACCACCACCGCCAGCCAGAGGATGGCCAGCATCAGCTCGGCCTGCCAGTCTGCGGCGAACCCCTCGAACCGCTCTGCCAGCGGCAGCAAAAGCGCCGCCGTCAGCGCCGCCTGCCAGAACAGCGCGGTGAAGATCGGCATGGGCGGCGACGCGTTCGCGCGCGGCCTGGCGCCGTTGATCATCGAGCAGATTTACGCGGCGCTGACGGCGCTGGCGACCGCGGAGCGGTCCATTCTTGTCGTTGAGGAAAACCCCAGCCGTGTGACCGGCATCGGATCGCGGTTCTTCCTGATGGATGGCGGCCGAATCGTCTGGCGTGGCACCGGACAGGACCTGTCCGGTATTGACGACGTCCTGCGCACCTATCTGGGAGGCTGACCGGTCATGGACGCACTCATTCAGGTTATTCTCAGCGGGCTGACGCTTGGCGCGATGTATGCGCTGGGGTCGATCGGCCTGGCGCTGACCTACGGCACGATGCGCATGTTCAACATGGCGCACGGGGTGTTCATGACACTTGGCGCCTATCCCTTCGCACAGCCGGTGCAACTTGCCGGTGCGTTCCGGATCGCCGGATCATCAATCCCCTATCAATCATTGGCGATCCTGGTGCTTGCCGGAATACTACTCGGCGGTATGGGCCTGCTCCTGACGAGGACCAGATTCGGGCTGTCGATCCGCGCCACCGCGATGAATCTTGAAGCCGCACAGCTGATGGGCGTGCGGACCGGGCGGACCTATCTGACGGTGCTGCTGATGGCCGGGGCGCTTGCCGGGGCGGCGGGGGTGATGATTTCCTCGCTGTCGACGCTGTCACCCGAGATGGGGACAAACCCGGCGGTTCGTGCCTTTGTCATCTGTGTGGTGGCGGGGCTCGGCAGCGTACCCGGGGCCGGAATCGCGGCCATTATCCTCGGGCTTTTCGAGGCTGTTGTTCAGTTCTATGTCGGCGCGCGCTACGGCCTGCCGCTGATGCTGGGGTTGGTCATTATCGTGCTGATCTTTCGGCCCGCGGGGTTGTTCGGCCGGCAGGAGGTGGTGCGGTCATGACCCGCCTGACACCCCTGCAGCGCCATGTGCTGATCGCGATCCTGTTCCTTGCGGTGATGGCCATGCTGCCACTGTTCGTCACACAGCGATATTTCCTCGGGCAGATCATCCTCTTCATGATCTGGGCCTCGGTGGCCGTGCAATGGAACGTGCTGATCGGCCATGCCGGCGTGTTCTCGCTGGCGCAGATGCTGATCTTCGCGATCGGCGCCTATGGGCTGGCCATGATGAACAGCTATCTCGACATGTCGCCCTGGGTGGCGATGCCGGTCGCCGGTCTTGTCGCGGCACTGTGCGCCGCCATCATCGGGATGGCCTGTCTTCGCCTTGGCACAGCCTATGTGGCGCTGCTGACCTTCGCCATGTCCTATATGGTCTTTGTCCTGATCATCACAGAGGCCACCTGCCATACCAATATCGGCGGCGGCTGTCAGCGGTTCTTCGGCGGCACCACCGGCTTCTCGCGACTTGATGATCTGGGCTTTCGCAAACTTCTGCGCGGGCACTGGATGACGGGAAATTTCTATGTTGTGCTGGGCGTGCTGGCCGCGTCGCTGATCGCCGCGATCAGCGTCATTCACGGGCGGCTCGGCCTCGCCTTCCTGGCGCTGAGCGACAGCCGCACCTATGCGATCTCCCGTGGTCTGAACCGTACCAAGTTCCAGTTGCTGGCCTTTGTCATCACCGCCTTCTTCACCGGATTGACGGGGGCTGCGTACGCGGCGCATTTCAAGAGCGCGGGGCCAAGCCTGTTTGACTTCTCGCTGCTGATGTTCGTGCTGGCGATGGTCATTGTCGGCGGCCTCAAATCGACCTGGGGGCCGGTGGTCGGCGCGGCGGTGATGATGGTGGTGGTCGAACTGGCCAAGGATTACGGCGACATCCGCAACACGATCGTGGGCCTTGTCCTGGTGGTGTTCGTGGTGCTGTTGCCGGCCGGATTTGCCGGCGCCGCGACCAGGATCGTGAAACGCCTCAGGCCAACGCAACTCTGATGAAAGGATGCCCCCCGACCGCGCCCTTCACAATCCAGAGAGGCGCGCCGCCACCGGCAATGGCACGCCCCGGCGCACCGCGTGGCTAGCGAAGGTATGGCGCAGATCGTGAAGGCGCACATCCTCCAGCCAGGCGCGCGGCCTCCGGCGGCATCTGCGTCACCGTGCCGATCGTCCGGTGGACGCGCCTGCCATCATGCATCACCCGCACGATCCAGGATTTTGTGCCGGTGGGTTCAATCCGGACAGCAAGCCCTTTCAATTCGGAATCAGGAATGTTATATCGCTTGCACCGGGCGGGGGCCGTCTCCACACGGCCCCGGGTCAGCCTCATCCGAGGCGGTTTCGTAACAGGCATCGATCCCTCTTCATGCCTGCCGATTGTTGCCAGACTGGTAAGCCCTACCAGCCGAATTGGCACCAAACGGCGTTGAAGTTCGGATTTTTTCCGTTACGTTTCAGTGACTTGAGAACGCTCGCGTGCGGCTGTGGTGTAGTGGTAGCACAAGAGCCTTCCAAGCTCTTAGGGCCAGTTCGAGTCTGGTCAGCCGCTCCAATCTCCCTAATCTGACATAAATCTACCTGCCTTCAAGCAGCCAGTCAGCCACACGCAGATCAGCGTCCGCTTTTGCGCCCGCCATGCCAGAGCGCTGACCGGCCAGCCGGTTTTACCGCTCGCAAGCGTCGCGCGCCGGTTGGCCCGTCTCCACGGCACACCCCAAACCATAGCGATCAATATGGCATTTTTTCGCCTAAATTTTAGGCATTGAGCACTAACTACAGGCATTTTATTCTATAAATGCCTTTTAATAAGGCATTTCGCTTGCAAGCTCGCCCGGTGCGGTGGCACTGACGCAGGGAATGCATGATACCGGCGGCGGCTGTGGGGACAGATATGACCCGCCGGTTACGGAGGAGTATCGTTATGTTTATCCGCCCTGTGGCGCGCCCTGTGGGGCGCCCCTTAACGTATATGATGTCGCGCCTTGTCGCGGCAGCCGGCCTCGTCCTGCTGAGTGCGCTTCCCGCGCTGGCGTCCGACGGCCTTGATACCGCCGGTCTCGATACTGGCGATACCGCCTGGATCCTGACCGCCACCGCGCTGGTCCTGTTCATGACATTGCCCGGACTGGCGCTGTTCTATGCCGGCCTTGTGCAGGCTAAGAATGTCGTGTCGGTGCTGATGCATCATTTCGCCATCGCCTGCCTGATGTCGCTGCTGTGGGTCATCGCCGGCTATTCGCTGGCCTTCTCCGGCGACGGCGCCTGGTTCGGCAGCCTCGACAACATGTTCCTTGGCGGCATCGGCGTCGACAGCATGTCGGGAACGATCCCGGAATCGCTGTTCGCGGCCTTCCAGATGACCTTCGCCATCATCACCCCGGCGCTGGTCATCGGCGCCTATGTCGAGCGGATGAAATTCTCCGCCGTTCTGATCTTCTCGGCGCTGTGGCTGCTGGTCGTCTATGCGCCGGTCACGCACTGGGTGTGGGGCGGCGGCATCATGGCCGGCTGGGGCGTGATGGATTTCGCCGGCGGCATCGTGGTTCACGCCACGGCCGGCACGGCGGCGCTTGTCTGCGCCATCATGGTGGGACGTCGCCGCACCTTCCCACAGAGCGTGAGCCCGCCGCACAGCCCCGGCCTGACGATGATCGGCGCCAGCATGCTGTGGGTCGGCTGGTTCGGGTTCAATGGCGGCTCGGCGCTTGGCGCCGGCGGCGGGGCCGGCATGGCGATGCTGGTCACCCATATCGCCGCCGCCACGGCCTCGCTTGTCTGGATGGGCATTGAATGGGTGCGCTTCGGCCGGCCATCGCTTGTCGGCATCGTGACCGGCATGGTGGCGGGTCTCGCCACGGTCACCCCTGCGTCTGGTTTCATCGGCGTGCCGGGCGGGTTGATCCTCGGCCTT
This sequence comes from Rhodobiaceae bacterium, assembly GCA_018624035.1. Lineage (GTDB taxonomy): Bacteria > Pseudomonadota > Alphaproteobacteria > Puniceispirillales > Puniceispirillaceae > UBA8309. The sequence continues at coordinate 13,963 of JAAZUU010000054.1, forward strand.
GCCGGCGGTATCGGCTGCTATGTCGCGGTCGATATCATCCGCGGCAAGTTCCATATCGACGACTCGCTTGACGTCTTCGCGGTGCATGGTGTCGGCGGCATTCTCGGCAGTCTTCTTGTCGCCTTCCTCGCGCTGCCGGGTTTTGGCGGCCTTGGCCTTGCCGAGGGTGTCAGCGCCGGCGCGCAGTTCATTGTGCAGTTCAAGTCGGTGGCCATCACCGTTGTCTGGACGGCCGTGGCCAGCGCCATCATCCTGATGGTGGCCCGCGCCATTGTCGGGCTGCGGGTCGACGAGCAGACCGAGGTCGAGGGCCTCGACCTTGCCGAACATGGCGAGCGCGGCTATCCGGGAAGCTGACACGAATACCGGCTCATCCCCTGAAATTCTCCCTGACGGCGCTTCGGCGCCGTCTTTTTTTCCGCCGGCTCAGCCGCCGTGAATGATCGCCAGCGCCATTCGTCGCACATACCCCGGCAGATGCTCATAGCCGCTCCAGCCACTATACGCATCCAGCGTCACGGTGGCGGGCAGCGTGTCCAGAAGATCATACATGGCAAATGGATTGTCGGATTGCGCCGCCGCCGCGATGGGCTGGTAAACAGCCTCATAAAGGTCCTCGAAATACCGAATATTCGCCTCAAGAATAGCCGGCGAGGTTCCGGCAGAATGCGCCGTCACCGCATGCGCAAGGTTCCAGCGTTGCATTTCGCCAAGGATTCGTCTTATCCCGAGCATATTGGTGTCTTCAAGGAATAACGCCGAGGTCAGGCGTTCGTCCTCATAGAGATCGGCGGTGAAGGCAATGCGCTCCTCCGGCAGAAGCACCACCGTCGTCGCCACACCATCGCCGGCACCAAGAAACCGCAGCTCGACCCTTGTCGTGCCCATATCGATGACATGCCGGTCGACAAATCCGATATCGATATCGTCGGGCGCGAGGTTCAGCGGGTCCAGGGGCAGCACCGCCTTGATATATTCCTGCGCGACGATCTGTGCGTCGGGGAAGGCGCCGGTGCCGCCAATATGATCGAAATGCTCATGCGTCAGAACGATATGCGTCACCGGCAAATCGGTCAGTTTTGCGATCTCGTCGCGAAGAATTGCCGCCCGGTTGTCATTCGCCGGATCGGTGATCAGCACCCCGTCATGCCCAATCACCACAAGCCCGTTATAGAGCCCCCAGAAAACCGTATGCACATGGTCGGTGAGTTGTGTCACGCGCGGGGCGTCCTGCGCACCGGCCATCGGCGATATGATCAGAAAGACGGCCGTCATCACCAGTCGCATCATGCTCGATTGAGTTTTCATCTTGACCTCCCTGTTGCTGGGCCCGGCCATCGACTGGCAACCATCACAGGAAAGATATTGAAAACCGGCCCGGGTCGCTGCCTTGTGCGCCACCCGCCGAGCATCGTCAGCTTAGCATGGATTTACGCTTCGGCTGGAGATTACTTCATCACGTCTACCGCGCCGGGGAATCTAGTCTTCAGGGACTTTCGTCTTCAGGGGATTTCGTCGGCGCTGATAAATCATATCACGCAACTTTTCATACCACTCAGACAATGCCAGCCATTCTCGTTGAGATTCATTAACCGAATCCTAACTCACACCGCATTAATCTCGAATCCACAAATTCGGGAGGGTGCCATGGTGAGGCTTTTTCAACCGACAAAATCCAACCTTATAAACAAGATACTCGAACTCGAGTTAAGCGCTGTCGAGAGCTACGTAGATCAGGAACACGGCTCATTCAAAACACTCAAGGAAACCCTGACTGAGGAGTTGCCGCATATATATGTCTGTGACGCGTATGATCTTCTGATGGGAAAGAGCGTATTGGCCAAACTCTCCATAAGCCTGATGTCTCAGCATTGGCTTTTGGCCGACGCGCTCAAACAGATTGATGAGATGAAGAATGAATCAGGAATAAAACGAAAGGAGTTGCGGGAAATTCTAGACGAAGAGTTCGGCTTTACGTCACGTGACTCGATAACGTCGCACTATAAGGCGGACAAGAAATTTCAAGAATTGGCATCGCAATACACGGTATTGGCTATCCCCTTTCTTGAAAGCATGGGCGGGTCAATTGACGACCTCAAACCTGGATACTTTGACGACAATGATCCTCGATTTCATTTAGATGTTGTATTCGACCTGACCGACTAGGTGATTATTGACATGGAACAGGAGGTCATATTACGGGCCTTCACCAGCCTCAGGCGCTTGTTCATCAGGGGGCTGCGTGACATCACGGAAGAATGGAAAGGAAAAATGGGAACGGATTGGCAAGACTGTAATCGTCATAAAGGTGCAGCAGAATATGTTCATCTGCTAAGTCAGTTAAAGAAAAACTTTCCCGGCCATGGAATTGGTGATTTCACCAAAAAAGTGAAAAGAGATGACAAAGGCAATGAGACGGAAAGCGTTCTTTACAGATTGAATCAGCTTCGAAACTTAGCCGAGCATACCAATGGAAATGACAATGCTGATTGCTTTGATCCAAACCTCTACAGCGAAGAACAATTATTAGAGTGCTTCAGTGAAGTCAGGGCACTGTTTGAGACTTTGGAACAAGTTTATATATCCCGCAGCTTCATAGAATTCGACTAACAAGCTTCTAAAGGACACTCCAGCTCAGTCGCCGATTTTCCATTCATCCAAGACCACTACATCTGCTTCATCCTTCGCACGGGCAGACCGCAGGACATCAAACCCGTCTTCATCCAGCAACCGGCGCAGTGCCCAGACGGCCATGCCGCGGACCAGCGGGCTGTCATGCGCCAGCAGCGCCTCCACCGCCGGCACCAGCGCCGCCTCGCCGCTGTTGCCAGCCGCGATCAGGACATTGCGAAGGAAACGGGCATGCCCGGCGCGGCGCACCGGCCCGCCGGCGAACATCTGTCTGAAGGCCGGCTCGTCAAGGGCCAGCAACGCGTCAAGACGCGGCATGCGGGCCGGGCCGTGGAATTTCGCCTCGGCCGCGCGGGCGGCGTATTTGTTCCACGGGCAGACGGCAAGACAGTCATCGCAGCCAAAGATGCGGTTGCCGATGGCGGTGCGGAATTCGGCCGGAATCTGGCCCTTATGCTCGATCGTCAGATAGGAGATGCAGCGCCGCGCATCGAGCTGCCAGGGCGCCGGAAAAGCATCCGTCGGGCAGGCATCAAGGCAGCGCGTGCAGCTGCCGCAATGGTCGGTCTCGGGCGGATCGGGCGGCAGGTCCGCCGCCGTCAGGATGGTGCCAAGGAAGAGCCAGGACCCGTTGGCGCGCGACACCAGATTGGTGTGCTTTCCCTGCCATCCGGCGCCTGCCTGCGCCGCCAGCGGCTTTTCCATCAGCGGCGCGGTATCGACAAACACCTTCACATCCGCGCCGGTTCTGGCGGCGAGCTGGCCGGCAAGCTGTTTCAGCCGCCCCTTGATCACATCGTGATAGTCGCGCCCGCGCGCATAGACCGAGATATTGCCATGGCCGGTGGCGGCGAGGTTGTCCATCGGGTCATGATCCGGCCCGTAATTCATCGTCAGGATGATGGCGCTTCTCGCTTCCGGCCACATGGCGTCCGGCCTGGCGCGGCGCGGCGCGGTGTCGGCAAGCCATTC
>JAAZUU010000055.1 GCA_018624035.1 Rhodobiaceae bacterium
CCGGTCTCGTCAAGGATCGCGGCGCCGACCGGAAATTTGGAATAGGGAGCATAGGCACGGCCCATGGCGGCAATGGCGGCGGTCATCAGTTTTTCGTCATCCTGCATCGATGCCTCCCGCATGTTGCACCTGACCATGTCTAGACATGACTATTCCTTGACATAGGGCTTGCCGATGGCGGCTGGCGGTCTCGCTTGGCCAACAAGGCCGGCGACCACGACAATGGTCGCGATATAGGGCGCCATTGACAGGAACTCCGACGGAATCGGGGTGTTCAGGATCGACAGCTTCTGCTGCAGCGAGTCGGCAAATCCGAAGATCAGCGCCGCCGCCAGCGCACCAAGCGGATGCCAGCGCCCGAAGATCATCGCCGCCAGGCCGATGAATCCGCGCCCGAAGGTCATGTTCTCGTCGAACCTGCCAACCGAGCCGAGTGTGAACCACGCGCCGCCAAAACCGGCCACCATGCCGGCCACTATCACATGCGCATAGCGGGTCTTGATGACATCGATCCCCAGCGTGTCGGCGGCGCGCGGATGCTCGCCAACGGCGCGGGCGCGCAGCCCGTGGCGGGTGTGGAAGAGGTAATAGGTCGAAAGCGTCACCAGAATCAGCGCGCCATAGACGAACAGATTCTGGTTGAACAGGACCGGCCCGATCAGCGGGATATCGCCAAGCACCGGGATCTTGAAGGACCGGAAGGGAGACGCCTTGTTGAGCCAGCGATATTCGGCGAAGACCTGGCTCGACACATAGGATGTCAGACCAAGGACAAACAGGTTGATCACCACCCCGGCGATGATCTGGTCGACCCGGTAGGTGATCACCAGCGCCGCCAGCAACAGACCGAACACACCGCCGGTGATCATCGCGCAGATGATGCCGGCCCAGCCGCCCATCAGCGATCCGAACATGGCGCCGGCAAAGGCGCCGGCAAGCAACATGCCCTCGATGGCGATGTTGATCACGCCGACACGCTCGCACAGGATGCCGCCAAGCGCGGCAAGCGCGATTGGCACCGCGCGCACGACAGTGGCCTGCAGCATGCCGGTCAGCGAAATGGCCTTGCCGGCCGTGGCCCAGACAAGAAAGGCCATGGCCAGGACGACCAGTCCTATGCCAAGTGCCACCGCCGTCCAGCGGCCACCGCCCTTCAGGAACAACCGCGTGCCAAGAAATGCCAGCAACACCGAGGCAGCGACATTGAACCACTGGCTTGGCACGGTCAGATTGCCAACAGCCCATACATCGCGTGGCCGCGAAATACGGAAGGTCGAAACCGAATCCCAGGGCGTGTCGAGAAGAAAGGCGACAACAAGCGCCAGCGCGATCAGAACACCGCCGGATACCGAGGCACGCCAGTCAATCAGCCGCGGGCCTGCCTCCTGCCGTGATACAGCGTCACCCATTTTCTTCACCTCCCCGCGGTCGCTCGCGGAACAGCGGTGGGAAAATCCGGCGCACCAGCAACGGCGCCGCGACAAAGATGATGATCAATGCCTGCATGATCCCGATCATGTCGATCGACACGCCGGCATCGACCTGCATCTGACGCCCGCCCGCCTCCAGCGCGCCGAACAGAAGCCCGGCGAGAAGAATACCGACAGGATGCGAACGACCGAGAAGTGCCACCGCAATGGCGTCGAAGCCGATCCCGGCGGTAAAGCCCGGCGTGGCGCGGCCCAGAACCCCGCTGACCTGGATTGCGCCGGCCAGCCCGGCCAGCGCGCCGGCGATCGCCATGGCCATGACAATGGTCAGGCCGGCGCGGATGCCGGCATAGCGTGCGGCGCCGGGATTTTCGCCGGAAATGCGAAAGGCGAAGCCGAGTTTCGAGCGAAAGAGCAGCCAGTAGATGACCGCCACCGCCGCCAGCATGATGAAAAGTCCGGCATGAAGCCGCAGATTGCCGTCGAGGAACTCCAGAATACGTGGCAGCTCGGCAGTCTCAAGAACCGCTTTCGAAATCGGGTCGGAGCGACCCTCCTTCTGGATGAAGGGCTGGCGAAGCATGTAGTCGAGAAGGCGTATGGAAATCAGATTGAGCATGATCGTCGAGATGACCTCATGCGCGCCGGTCGCCGCTTTCAGCAGGCCGGCAATGGCCGCATAGACCGCGCCGATGGCAAGCCCGACCAGCAGCACAAGCGGCAGATGAAGCCAGATCGACAGGCCGGTGACCAAAAAGCTGGCAATGGCGGCTGCCAGCCCGCCGACAACCATCTGTCCCTCGGCGCCGATATTGAACAGTCCGGCGCGGAAGGCAAGCCCGATTCCCAGCCCGGCCAGCACCAGCGGTATGGCCGCGGTCAGGGTTTCCGAAATGGCGTGAATCGAACCGACAGACCCGTGCGCCATGGCGATGAAACTCTGCAGGATTGTTTCCGGCGCCACCGAGGTCGCCATCATGATGAGGGCACCGATCAGCATGGCAAGGAACATTGCCGCCAGCGGCAGGATGAACAGCTCGCGCCAGGATGACCGGCTGTCAATGGCCGGCACGAGAAGCGCCTTCATGTCAGGCGACATCGCCGGACCGGATGATCGTGCCTCGCCGCTCATGCCGCGCTCCCCCGGTTTCCACTTCGGCCGGCTCCCGGGTTGGTCCCCTGGCTGACTCCCGCCATGGCAAGGCCGATGGCGTTGCGGTCGGCGCCGCCTCCCCGGTTGTCGAATGTGGCGGCGATCCGGCCCTCGAACATCACATAGATCCGGTCCGACAAATCGAGGATCTCGTCAAGTTCGGACGAGATGATCAGCACCGCATTGCCACGGTCGCGGCAGGCGATGAGCTGCCGGTGGATATATTCGATCGAACCGACATCGACGCCGCGCGTCGGCTGTGACGCCACGATCAGCCTGACGTCACGTTCAAGCTCGCGCGCGACGACCATTTTCTGCTGGTTGCCGCCCGACAGGCTGCCGGCGCCAAGAAAGACGCTTGGTGTGCGGACGTCATAGCTGAGGCACGCCGCGGCGGCGCGGGCATGAACCCGTCGCCAGTCGATCTGCACGCCGGAAGTGACGCTTTCATCATAATAGCTGTTGAGCACCATGTTCTCGGCGACGGTGAAATTCCCGACCATCCCCGATTTGTGGCGATCCTCGGGAATATGCGCGACCCCCATGCGGTGGCGCTGGCGGACACTGGCGCGGGTGATATCCTGTCCGGCGAAGCCGATCTCGCCTGTGGTCACGGCGGACAGGCCGGTGATAGCCTCGACAAGCTCGGTCTGGCCATTGCCCTGAACGCCGGCAATTCCGACAACCTCGCCGCCATGCACAGACAGGTTGATATCGACAAGACGGGCATCCTGCGCGGCGTCAAAAAGACTGACCCCGGCAAGTTCCAGTACAGTGTCGCCCGAGGTTGATTCCGCGCGGCCGACAGAAAAGCTCACCGGCCTGCCAACCATCATCTCGGCAAGATCTGCCTCGGAAAAGCTGGCCGGATCGCCCTGTCCGACAATCTGTCCCTGGCGCAGTACGCTGACCCGGTCGGCGATCTCGAGAATCTCGTGAAGCTTGTGGGTGATGAAGACGATGCCCTTGCCGGCGTCGCGCAACGCCCGCACGATGGTGAAGAACTCCTCGACTTCCTGCGGCGTCAGCACCGCCGTCGGCTCATCGAGGATCAGCACATCCGCCGACCTGAACAGAACCTTGAGAATTTCCACCCGCTGCTGGATACCGACCGGCAGATCCTCGATCAACGCGTCGGTCGGCACTTCCATGCCATAGCGTGTGTTGATCTCCTGAACCTGCGCGCGTGCCGCCTCAAGGTCGAGATAATCCACACCGGATGTCGGCTCGACGCCGAGGATCACATTCTCGACAACGCTGAACACCGGCACCAGCATGAAATGCTGATGCACCATGCCGATGCCATTGGCGATGCTGTCGCCGGGACCGGTGAAGATCGCCGGCGAGCCGTCAATCAGGATCTCTCCGGTATCCGCGCTGTAAAGCCCGGACAGAATATTCATCAGTGTTGATTTGCCGGCCCCGTTCTCGCCAAGAAGGCCAAGCACCTCGCCGGCGCGGATCTCCAGGTTGATATCCTGGTTCGCCTGCACCGGGCCAAAACGCTTGCTGATGCCGCGCAGCTCGATATCCATAAAAACCGGCTCACAAAAAATCCCCGCTGCCCCCGTCATCAGGGGGCAACGGGTGTGTTGGAGAATCAGCCGCCAGCTTTGATGGCGCCGGAGATCAGGCCAGCTCTGACCTCTTCAACCTCTGCCTTGAGTGCGGCCGGAACCTTGTCATCGAAATGATGATAGGGGGCAAGGCCAACACCGTCATTTTGCAGGTTGCCGAGCAGGATGCCGCCACTGAAGCTGCCATCCATGGCCTGCTTGATGACCTGCATGACGGTCGAATCCATCCGCTTCAGAACCGAGGTGAGATAGACATGCGCCCGATCCGGATCGGTCTGCGTCTGGTCAGCGTCAACGCCGACAATCATCAGCGCGTCGCTGCCAAGCTCGTCAGCCAGCGCCGCCGAACCGAGACCGACGGGTCCGGCAACCGGCATCACGATATCGGCACCCTCGTCATAGAGGTTCTGGGCAAAGGCGCGGCCATCATCCAGACTCTCGAAATTGCCGGTGAACAGGCCTTCCTTGCTTGCGGGGTTCCAGCCGAGAACCTGCACATTGGTGCCCTTCTGGCTGTTGTGATAGGCGACGCCGTAGTAATAGCCGTCCATGAAGGCTGTCACCGGCGGGATGTTGATGCCGCCAAAGGTGCCGACAACGCCGGATTTGGACATGCCGGCCGACAGATACCCGGCGAGGAACCCGGCCTCGTTGGTCGCATAAACCTGGCCGATCACGTTCGGGATGGTCGGGTCATAGGCAAAATCAACGATAGAATATTTCTGGCCGGCATTGGCCTCGGCCGAGGTCTTGGTGGCGTCACCCATCAGGAAGCCAACCGAGATGATGACATCGCACTTGCTTTCAATCAGCGAGTTCAGGTTCGGCTCGTAGTCGGTTTCCGACTGTGATTCCAGATACCGCCCGTCAATGCCATAGGATGACATCGCGTCCTGGACGCCTTTCCACGCCGTCTGGTTGAAGCCGGCATCATCAATACCGCCGACATCGGTTACCTGGCAGGCGGTGAAAGCCGACGCACCGCCAGCCGAAGCAAGCATGAATGCCGCCGCGATCCCTGTAGTCAGTGCAGCCTTTTTCATAAACATGTTCCTATCTCCCGTTTCTTTGAGGCGCATGACTCACAGTCACTCCGCCGGTGTGATGAAACGCCGGACACCGGCGTTTTTCACCTGTTTCGATTCCTATCCTGTTTTGGCGGGACAGTCCAATTTCTTTGCGTTGAAAACGTCTATTTCAGGCCAATTTCCCTCAGTCTCTGCTGCAGATACTCGTCCGCTGTCACATCCTGACTCAACGGGGCGTCGGGACGTGGATGCAGAAACATCGGCATCGAGTAGCGCGACACGTTCTGGGCGCTGTCAGGGTTGGTGACACGGTGCGTTGTCGAGGGGAAATAATTGTCCGTCGCCATCGCCAGCATGTCGCCATTATTGATCGTGATCATGCCGGGATCGCAGGCGATATCGTGCCAGTCGCCATTCGCATCCTGCGCCTGCAGCCCCGGTTTCGAGCCCGACAGCAGCAGAGTGATCAGGTTGATATCCTCATGCGCCGCGGCGCGGATGGCCCCCGGCTCGGCATCCTCGACAGGCGGGTAATGCAGAATCCGCAGCAGGGACTGGTCACTGCCTTCCATCATTTCGCCAAGCGGCATCGACAGCTTGTCTGACACGCTGGCGGGCGCGCGGTCTTCAATCCAGCCAAGAAGCTCGCGCCCGAGCGCCTCCAGATCGGCATAGATCTGCCGTGTGGGTTCGTTCAACTCGTCGGGAAGCTGGCAGCCCGGATAGACATGGAAGAATTCCTTCAGATCCTTCATCGGCGAATCCTTGGCATTTTCCGACCGAAAGGCGAAATAACCGTCATGTGCAGGCGGCTTGACCGCGTAGGTGAATTTATCCTCGCCAGCAAAGAAACGCCCCCAGGCGTCATAGATGGCGTCAATTCGTTCCGGCGTGATCGGATGATTCGCCAACACCGCGAATCCGGTCTCGCGTAGTGATTTTTCAAGCGTTTCAGCGGCATCTGCCGCTCTGTAATCAACGGTTTCGACCTGCATCTCAGCCCCCTGTCATTGTGTCTTGCGCGTTGCCGTTGCGTTGCCGCGCGGCGACGTGGTCATCGGCAGCTGCCACCACCTCCATAAACCGAGCGCGGGCGGCCTGTGAATCAACCCGCATCGCGACCGACACATCGCGCCTGCCTTCGCCCCCAGTGACGGTCCGCCCGATCTCGCTGCCGTCGCAGATGACCGAGATCGGCATGGTCTCGAAACCGAACAGATGCGGATCGGTGATGGCCAGAATGGCAGACGGATCATGCATGAAACAGACCCTCTCGCCAAGCTTGGCCTCGTGAAAGTCGAAATAGAACTCGGTCGCTGCCTGCAGGAATCCCCCGATGTCGGGTGACCGCGCCGCCAGAGTGGCAAAATCCTGCGGGTTGCAACGGGTTTTCTCGGTGACATCCAGCCCGACCATGGTGACATCCCAGTCGGCGGCAAAGACAAGGTCCGCCGCGTCGGGGTCGTTCCAGATATTGGCCTCGGCGCAGTCGGTCACATTGCCATGGCGGGCGGCGCTGCCCCCCATCACGACGACGCGTCTGGCATGGCTGGCGATTGAAGGGTCATGCGCCAGCGCCGCCGCCAGATTGGTCAGTGGCCCGACCGCGCAGATGATGATCTCGCCCGGCGCGGCGGCACAGCTTTCGCACAGATAGCGTGCCGCGCTCCGCGGATCGGCGCTGCGGTCAGGCGCCGGCGCCGGCAGGCTGCCGAACCCTTCCGGTCCATGGACGAAGTCCGCGGCTGGTTCCGGGGCACGGCGCAACGGCACCGGCGCGCCGCCGGCAATGACCGCCGGATGTCCTGCCATCTCGGCAAGATGGAGGGCGTTGCGAGTCGCTCGTGTGGCCGTGACATTGCCGAAGATTGTTGTCAGGCCGATCACCTCCAGACGGGGGTCGGCAAAGGCCTGATGAACGGCCATGGCGTCATCAATTCCGGGATCTGTGTCGATGATGATTTTCTGCGGTGTGGCCCCGGGCATCGATATCATCCTCCCGATGTCGCAAAATGTGACGCCAGAAACTCATCGACTGCCGCGCGTGCCGGAATGGCCGCCGCGGCGCCGGGTTTGGTCACCTGCAATGCCGCCGCCGCGCTGGCAAGGCGAAGTGATGATTCCATGTCGTCGCCAGCGGCGATTCCGGCCAGAAGATAGCCGAAGAAACAGTCACCCGCGCCCGTGGTGTCGATCGGCGAGACCGGAAAGGCCGGTTGGTGAAGTGTGCCGGCTTCGCCATTATAGTCTGCACCGTCACTGCCTTTCGTGATGACAAGATGGGGGATGCCGGCTGCCGACGCCGCTGTGTCAAGCATGTCTGCCAGCGCTGCCGCCTCGACCTCATTGACCACCAGAAGGTCGGTATGCGGCAGCAACCGTGCCGTGACAGTCGCATCGAAAGGTGCCGCGCTGTAGGCGATCTTCAGGCCGCGTTCCCGCGCCGCGCCGACAAATTCATCGCCACCGCAGGTTTCGTTCTGCAGCAATGCCCAGTCACCATCCTGCGCCGCGTCCAGCGCCGCGATGGCCTCTTCCATATCGATGGCATGATTGGCCCCGGGCCAGAGCAGGATCTGGTTCTCGCCATCGCCCGACACTGATACGACGGCATGGCCAGTGGCGGTCCGGCTGGTCTGGACAGCGCTGATATTCACCCCTGCCGACCGCATCTCGTCGCGGATCCAGCCATCCTCACCATGCGCGGCGCCGATATGCACCACCGCCCCGCCGGCGCGGGCCAGCGCGATCGACTGGTTCGTTCCCTTGCCACCAAGCATGCGCTGATAATCCAGCGTTGTCAGCGTTTCGCCGGGTGCCGGAAAATGCGGCACGGTGTAGACAAGGTCGATATTGATGGAGCCGAGATTGAAAACCGTCATGCCGCCACGCACGGGAAATTGCACCTCAGACAACATTAGGGCAATCTTGATGGCGGTCCAGAACTTTCCCCGGGAAATCATATGAGACGTAACACGGGACATCATACGGAGACAGCGATTCCATGGCACGATCCCGCAAGATGAAGCTGGCACATATCGAGGATTGTTTCGAACGACTGGCCGCCGTCCTTCCCGAACCGAAAACCGAGCTTGACTATCGTGATCCCTACACATTGCTTGTGGCGGTGGTGCTGTCCGCGCAGGCCACCGATGTCGGCGTCAACCGGGCAACAAAGGGGCTGTATGCGGCTGCCGACACGCCGCAGGCGATGGTCGGTCTGGGGGTCGATGGCATCGCCCACCATATCCGCACCATCGGCCTGTTCAATACCAAGGCGAAGAATGTCCACAGGCTGTCGGAAATTCTGCTTGAATCACATGGTGGCGTCGTGCCGGATGACCGTGCCGCGCTGGAGGCGCTTCCGGGGGTTGGCCGGAAAACAGCCAATGTGGTGCTGAACGAGGCCTTCGGGCACCCCACCATCGCCGTCGACACGCATATTTTCCGCGTTGGCAACCGTACCGGCATGGCGCCCGGCAAGACGCCTGACGCTGTCGAGGCCGAACTTGTGCGGCGGGTTCCCGATGCTTGGAAGAAGGGTGCGCATCACTGGCTCATCCTTCATGGCCGCTATGTCTGCAAGGCCCGCAAGCCGGAATGCTGGCGATGCACGATCGCCGAATTCTGCAATTACCGGGACAAGGCGCCGCCGGCCGGCTAGACACCGTCCTCAGCTGTTACGATCAGGATTGACCCGGTCGGGATTGGTCTGGCTGGAATTGGTCTGGCTGGAATTGGCCCGGTCACGCTCGGCCAGCGCCCGGCGACAGGCTATGACGTCAAGTCCGCCACCGATGACCGGCGAGCGCCACACCCATTTGCGGACCGCCGGATCCGCGTCCTCGGCATAGACAAAATAGTCAACAACACATGTGCGGAACCTGTATTGCCATGTTTCCACCGGCCCTTCACGACGTTTGAAATCAGCATCGCCGAGACGTTGCCGCAAGCCCTGTGCATCAAGCCCGATCAGGGCTTCTGGCGCCAGTTCTGGAGGCGGTGGAGGCGGCGGTGGTGGTGGCGGTGCGGCAAGCGCCAGCTCGGTAGTGGCCGGGACCGCCTCTTCCACAATGTCTGTTTCAGGCTCTGCGAGCGCTTCGTCCAGAGCCTCGGCAAGTGTCCTGACCGGCGGGGGCGGTACTGCCTCATCCGGTGGTGACGGGTTTTCATCATCCGATGTCATCGATGCCATGGCTGAGGGCGACTCGCTGGTTGTCGGCGCGCCAGATGGTGTCATGGCAGTCGTTTGGGGGGCGTCGGCAGTTTCGATGGCTGACACGTCCGCCAGTTGCCCGTCATCCGGGGTCAGCGAAGATGTCTTCTCCGGGTCGGCATCGGCGGATGCCGGTTCCGGCTGGGATGGCTGTGTGGCGGCTACAGGCGTTTCAGCCGCGTCTGCCGTGCCCGTATCCGTATTGCCCGTATCCGTATTGCCCGTATCCGTATTGGCGGCATCGCTGTCCGCCTCAGTCACCGCGCTGCCGGTGGCGGGCGTGTCAGGGGTAATGCTGGCAAGCGGTGTCGGGATGGTGACCGGTGCTGCAACAGGCGTGACGTCCGGTCCGGTCGTCACAGGAGGCGGCACCTGGCAGGCGGCAAGGCCGAGCGCCGCAATGGCCGGGATCAGAAAGGCAAACCGCATGACAGGACAGACACCGGGGTTGAGATATATGCCGCGCACCTTAGACCAGCCGATGGTCGGAGGGCAAACCACTTTCCCGAGGCGACTTTCCCGGGACCACTTTGCCCGGTTTCTTTTTTACTGAGCGCGCATATATGGGCGTTGCGTCGTTCCGGCCGTGCCTTTGTTCTTGCCCCATACCCGGCAATTCTCTACATCATCGAGCGCCGTTTCCCGTGTCCAGCTTGTGAGGGTGTTCATGTCATCGCGAATTGACGTACTTGCCGTCGGCAATGCCATTGTCGATATTTTCGCCTCCTGTGACGATGACTTTCTTGTCAGGCACAATGTTGGCAAGGGAATGATGAACCTTGTCGACTCCACACAGTCGGCGGCGCTGTATGCCGCCATTGATGATCCGCGCGAGATTTCCGGCGGCTCGGCGGCGAACACGGCGGTCGGGGTTGTCGCCCTTGGAGGAACGGCAGGGTTTTCCGGCCGGGTCCATGATGACGAGCTTGGCCACAGCTTTATCCGCGACATTCATGATGCCGGCGTCATCTTCGGTGCCGCGCCGCAGATCAATGGCTCGCCGACAGCATCCTCGATCATTCTGGTGTCGCCGGACGCGACACGGTCGATGAACACGCACCTTGGTGCCTGTATCGAATTCGAGCCGGAGGATATCCGTCCGGAGGATGTCGAGTCGGCCGGGGTCATCTATCTCGAGGGATATCTCTTTGATGCGCCGGCAGGGCCGGAGATTTTCGCCCATGCCGCGATGCTTGCCGCACGTCATGATGTCCGTGTTTCACTGTCGCTGTCGGATCCCTGGTGCGCCGAGCGACATCGCGAGGCACTTGGCAGGTTTGTCCATGATCATGTCGACATTCTGTTTGCCAATGAAGATGAAGCTGCCAGCCTGTGCGACAGCTCGACCGATGCCGCGATGGTCACGCTCTGCGAACAGGTTGAAGAGGCGATCATCACACGCGGGGCCGATGGCGCCTTCATCGGTCATTCGGGTGACCGCCATGACTTTCCAGCCCGACCGCAGGGCCGGGTCGTCGACAGCACCGGTGCTGGCGACCTGTTTGCCGCTGGATATCTCTATGGCCGCACAAACGGCTATGACGCGTGCCAGTCAGGCATCATCGCCAGCCTTGCCGCCGGCGAGGTGATCTCGCATGTCGGGGCGCGGCCGGAAGCGGATATTGCCGCGCTGGTCAGGGCCGAGGGTCTCTAGAGCCGGCTTCAGCGAAGCGCCTCATAGGCAGCCAGTGCGGCGGCCTGCACAAGATCGTTTACCGAGGCCCCCATCTGGACGATCTGAAACGGCTTCTCGGCACCAAGCATGATCGGGCCGACCACCGATCCTTCGGTCAGGTTCTGGATCAGCTCAAATGATATGTTGGCCGAGTGCAGCCCCGGCATCACAAGGATATTCGCCGGTCCGGACAGGCGGCAGAACGGATAGCGCTGCTTCATCAGTTCGTAATCCAGCGCGACATCGGCCGACATCTCGCCGTCATATTCGAAATTCGGCTTGCGTTGGTCGAGAATCTCGATGGCGCGGCGCGCCTCGACGGTGATATCCGAATCAGGATTGCCAAATGTGGTGAAAGACAGAACAGCCACACGCGGCGTATGCCCCATCTGCCGGGCCTTGGCGGCGATCGCTTCGGCGATGTCGGCAATTTTCTCGCCATCGGGGCGCTCATGAACCGATACATCACCGATGAATACAGTCCGGCCGCGCGACACGATCATCGAAGTGGCCAGAAAGGTCTTTCCCTCACGCGGTGAAATCACCCGCGTGACATGGTTGAAGCTGGGCCTGAAGGACCGGGTCACGCCGGTGACCATCGCATCGGCATGACCTTTCAGAACCATGCAGGCACAAAAGACATTGCGGTCGAGATTGACCATGCGCTGGCAGTCGCGCCGCAGCGCGCCCTTGCGCTGCAGCCTGTCATAGAGGAAATCGATATAATCCTCATTATGGTCGGATATCTTGGCGTTGGTGATTGGCAGATCCTCGGCACCCTCGAGGCCGAGCCGTTCGATCGTCTCGCGGATCCGGTGCTCGCGCCCGACAAGGATCGGGTCGCCATATCCGGCATTTCGGAAGGCCAGCGCGGCGCGAATCACCTTCTCCTCCTCGCCCTCGGCGAAGACCACCCGCTTGCGGTTGGCGCTGATACGGTCGAAAATCACCTGCAATGTCGAGGCGGTGGGATCGATCCTGGCCGATAGCTGGCGGCGATATTTGACCAGATCCTTGATCGGCTTGCGGGCCACGCCACTCTTCATGGCGGCCTCGGCAACAGCCGATGATACTGCCGAGATCAGGCGCGGATCGAACGGGGCCGGGATGATATATTCACTCCCATATTGCAGCATCTGCCCGCCATAGGCCTCGGCAACAGCGTCGGGAACGTCCTCGCGGGCCAGCAGCGCGATCGCTTCGGCGGCGGCGATCTTCATCTCCTCATTGATCTTGCTGGCACGCACATCGAGCGCGCCGCGAAAGATATAGGGAAAGCCGAGGACATTGTTGACCTGGTTCGGATAGTCCGAGCGCCCGGTGGCGATGATGGCGTCGGGCCGGACCTTCTTGGCCTCCTCGGGCATGATTTCGGGCACCGGGTTGGCCATCGCGAAGATGATCGGCCGGTCAGCCATCGACCGGACCATTTTCGGGGTCATCGCGCCGGCGACCGACAGGCCGAGAAACACGTCGGCCCCGATGAGCGCGTCCTCGAGCGTCCGTGCGTCGGTCGGCACGGCATGCGCCGATTTCCACTGGTTCATCGATTCCTCGCGACCCTGATAGATCACGCCGCTGCGATCAACCAGTGTGACATTCTCATGCGGCACGCCCATGGTCTTGATCAGTTCGACACAGGCGATTGACGCCGCGCCGGCGCCATTCGAGACAACTTTGATATCCTTCATCTCGCGGCCGGTGATGTGAAGGGCATTGATCAGACCGGCGGCGGCGATGATGGCGGTGCCGTGCTGATCATCGTGAAACACCGGAATCTCGAGACGTTCGCGGAGCTGCTGTTCGATGATGAAACATTCCGGCGACTTGATATCCTCGAGATTGATGCCGCCGAAACTCGGCGCCAGCATGGCGACCGCCTCGACAAATTTGTCGGTGTCCCTTGTATCCACCTCAAGGTCGAGACCATCGATGTCGGCGAATTTCTTGAACAGGACCGCCTTGCCCTCCATCACCGGTTTAGAGGCGGCGGCGCCGATGTCACCCAGGCCAAGCACCGCGGTGCCGTTCGAAATGACGGCAATCAAATTGCCTTTCGCGGTATAGTCATAGGCGGTGTCGGGATCGGCCTCGATGGCGAGGCATGGCGCGGCGACCCCCGGCGAATAGGCAAGCGACAGGTCGTGCTGGCTCATCAGCGGCTTGGTAGCAGTGATCTCGAGTTTGCCGGGACGGCCGTTGGCGTGGAAGCTGAGAGCCTCCTGGTCAAGCTTTGACTTTTTTCTGGTCATGACACCGGTTATCTATTCTGTATGGCTGATCTGCGCCCCCGGTCTGGAACTGCGAAGGGCCGAGCGCCGCGCGCGATTTGCAGTATAACATCACGAGTCTCGGGCACTGTCACGGTGTTGGGGGAACCAGGGGAAAAAAATGACGTCGCCAATAACAACATCTGGCTCGGCAAAAGTAAAGTCGCCCACCCCGATGATTGCCCAATATATGCGTGTCAAGGAATCGCACCCCGACTCTCTGCTGTTTTACCGGATGGGCGATTTCTACGAGATGTTCTTCGGGGATGCCGAGATCGGCGCGGCGGCACTTGGCATCACGCTGACGAAGCGCGGCAAGAGCGATGGTGATGACATTCCGATGTGCGGAGTGCCGGTGCATTCGGTTGACGGCTATCTAGCGCGTCTGATCGCTGCCGGTCACCGGGTCGCCATCTGCGAGCAGGTCGAGGATCCGGCAACACAGAAACAGCGTGGCGGCAAGGGGCCGCTGAAGCGTGAAGTGATCCGCATCCTGACACCCGGCACGCTGACCGAGGACGACCTTCTGCCGCCGCGGGCCCATAATTATCTGGCGGCGCTTGGCCATGCCGGCGACAGGGTCGCACTTGCCTGGGCCGATATGTCGACCGGCGATTTCGCCGTCCAGGAGGTGGCACCGGACCGGCTTGAAGGATTGCTGGCCATGCTGGCCCCGGCCGAGCTGGTTGTGCCTGCCGGCGCCGACGTTCCCGATGGTGTCGCGGCGCTCGGCCCGTGCCTGACTGAACAGGCACCCTCGCTGTTTGATTCCGCCGGTGGCACGCGCGCTCTGTGTGCCTATTACGGGGTGGCAAGTCTTGACGGCTTTGGCCAGTTCTCGCGCGCGATGGCGGCTGCCGCCGGCGCGCTGCTTGGCTATATCGAACTGACCCAGAAAGGCAATATGCCCCGTCTGCGGCCGATCCAGGCGATCACCGAATCCGGCTATATGGAAATCGACCAGGCCACCCGTCGGTCGCTTGAGATCACCCGTACATTGTCCGGTGAGGTGAAGGGCAGCCTGCTGGCGGCGATCGACCTGACCGTGACTTCGGCCGGTGGCAGGCTTCTTGCCGCGCGAATCGGGGCCCCGCTGGCGGCGCGCGAGGCGATCATGAAACGGCTTGATCTGGTCAGCTGGTATCATGACCGGCCATCGCTCTGTGACGAGCTTCGTGGCATGATGAAAGGCCAGCCGGACATCGACCGCGCGCTGTCGCGCCTGTCCATGGGGCATGGCGGGCCGCGTGACCTGCAGGCCCTGTCACAGGCGCTGACCATGGCATCGGATCTTGTCGGGACAGCGACGCGGGCGCACGGACTTGGCGACCTCGCTGAGCTTGCGGCGCTTCATGATGCCGTCATGGCACCGGTGAGGCTGGCATCCAAACTGGCACCGGCGCTGGCTGACGAGCTGCCCCTGCTGGCGCGCGATGGCGGCTTTGTGCGCGGCGGTTTTGATGTATCGCTTGATGAGCTTCGCGCGCTTCGTGATGAAAGCCGGCGGCTGATCGCTGCCCTGCAGCACCGCTATTGCGAGGCCACCGGCATCGCCTCGCTGAAGGTCAAGCATAACAATGTTCTTGGCTATCATGTTGATGTCCGCAGTGCGCATGCCGAAAAGCTGATGCAGGATGAGCAGTTCATTCATCGCCAGACGACGGCGCAGACGGTGCGGTTCACAACAACCGAGCTTGCCGAGCTTGAACGTGACCTGTCGACTGCTGCCGACCGGGCGCTGGCGCGCGAGCTGGAGATTTTCGAGAGCCTGCGGGCACAGGCACTTGCCGAGGCGGATCAGCTTGGCGCGGCGGCGCGGGCACTGGCGGCAATCGATGTGGCGATGGCATCGGCGGCACTGGCGCAAAAGCGCGGTTTCTGCCGACCCGAGATACGTGATGATCTGAGTTTCGAGATCGTGCGCGGCCGCCATCCGGTGATCGAGACGATGCTGTCCGGTGGCGACAGTTTCATTCCGAATGATTGCAGGCTTGGCGACACCGGCGAGATCTGGCTCGTCACCGGCCCCAACATGGCCGGCAAATCCACCTTTCTGCGGCAGAACGCGCATATCGCGATCATGGCGCAGGCTGGCCTGTTCGTGCCTGCCGAGTCGGCGTCCATCGGAATCATTGACAGGATTTTCAGCCGTGTCGGCGCGGCCGACGATCTGGCACGCGGCCGGTCGACCTTCATGGTCGAGATGGTCGAGACAGCGGCGATCCTGAACCGGGCCACCGAACGGTCCTTTGTGATTCTTGACGAGATCGGGCGCGGAACAGCCACCTATGACGGGCTTGCCATCGCCTGGGCATCGCTCGAGCATCTTCATCAGACCAATCGCTGCCGGACGCTGTTCGCAACGCACTACCATGAACTGACCAGCCTGCGTCATGACCTTGAAAGGTTGTCATGTCATTCGATGAAGGTGCGGGAGTGGCAGGGCGAGATCATCTTTCTTCATCAGGTCATCGATGGTGCGGCCGACCGATCCTATGGTGTTCATGTGGCGCGGCTTGCCGGCCTGCCGCCACAGGTGATCGCGCGCGCGCAGACCCTGCTTGCCGAGATGGAGGCTGGCGGGCATGGCGTCATCGATGCCGAGCGGCTCGCCGCCGAACTGCCGCTCTTCACCCACGATTTCGCCACTGCGCCTGTACCCGCAGAGGATCCGGTGCGAACCCGGATCGAGACCATCAACCCCGACATGCTGGCGCCGCGTGAGGCATTGGAGTTAGTATACGAGCTCCGCGATCTTCTGCGCGCGCCGGCTGATGACACCGAAGGATGACATGCATGGGTGATGGGGCATGAATGTGAATGCCGCAATGGCCGCCGGTGCCGGCGGCAACCGGATCAAGCAGTGGCGCCAGTGGATCCAGCCTCTTGAGGCGGCGCTTGCCGAGGGTGTGCCGTCGTTCGACGATTCGCCCCTGCGACAGGTGGCGGACGAGCTGAGGACGGCGGATGACAGGACGTTCCGGGCGGCCTTGCTGGAGGCGGCGCGAGAGGCGCATGCGGCGATGAAAACCCGGCTTGCCGACGAGCTGGCCGCCGGGCGCGACGGCGCGGTTTATGTTGGCCGCCACTCACTTGGCATGGATCATCTGCTTGCCAGCCTTCTCGGGATTCTCGCCGGCCGCCACGAGGCGGTGGGTGTTGCGCTTGTCGCTGTTGGCGGATACGGGCGTGGCGAGCTGGCCCCCAACTCCGATATCGACCTTCTGTTTCTGACCGCGCGTGACAGTGACCGCGCCGCCGATACAGTTGTCGAGGCGCTGCTCTATCTGCTGTGGGATCTGGGACTGAAGGTCGGCCATGCCAAGCGGACGGTGGCCGACACGATCCGGGCCTCGCGTGAGGACCAGACGATCCTGACCGGCCTTCTCGAGATGCGGTTCGTGGCGGGCGACAGGCCGCTGGCAACAAAACTCGACCACGCATTCCGGCGCGAGGTGGCCCGCCTGAAACCGGTTGATTTTGTCGATGCCAAGCTTCAGGAGCGGGACCAGCGTCATGACCGTCACGGCGGCACGCGCTATGTCGTCGAGCCGAATATCAAGGGGGGCAAGGGCGGGCTTCGCGATATTCATACGCTGTTCTGGATCGCGAAATTCGCCTATCGCGCCGACAGCATCATCGACATTGTCGAGAAAGGCATCCTGCGTGAAAGCGAGGCGCGCCGCTTTGCCGCCGCGCAGCGTTTTCTGTGGACCGTCAGATGTCATCTCCACATCCGGTCTGGCCGCCCCGAGGAGCGGCTGGATTTCGACGCCCAGATGGCGATCGCCCCGCTGATGGGATTCGCCTCGCGTGGCGGCATGCGCGATGTCGAGCGATTCATGAAACGCTACTATCTGGCGGCGCGTGATGTCGGAAACCTCACCCGCATCATTTGCGCGGCGATGGAAACCGATTTTCGCAAACGCCGCCTTGGCTGGGCAGCCGAATTCCGCGGCCGTCAGGATTTCGGGCATTTTCGTATCCGGTCCGGGCGGATCAATCTCGACCCCGAACTGATGTTCCGCGAGGCACCTCTGCGGATGCTGGAAATCTTTCACCTGGCGCTGGACCAGAAAGCCGACATTCACCCGCAGGCCCTGCAGCGGATCACGCGCGGCCTGCATGCGCTTGGTGATGCCACGCGGGATGACCCGCGGGCGGCCGAGGAATTCCTTGCCATC
>JAAZUU010000139.1 GCA_018624035.1 Rhodobiaceae bacterium
AATGAGACCGCGATGCCCGGCGCGCGTTTCTTTCCCGACGCAACCTTGAACTATGCCGAGAACATGCTTGCCAACGCCGATGACCGGCTGGCCATCTCGGCGCATTGCGAGGATGGGCGGCATGTCCGGCTGACGCGGCGCGAGCTGAAGGACCGGGTGATGCGACTTGCCGGCTGGATGCGCGACAACGGTATCGGCGAGGGTGACCGCGTCGCCGCCTACATCCCGAATATTCCCGAAGCGGTGATCGCGATGCTGGCGACGGCGGCGCTTGGCGGCATCTTTTCCAGCTGTTCGCCCGATTTCGGCCCCGGCGGGGCGCGTGACAGGTTCGGCCAGATCGAACCGAAGCTGCTGATCGCCTGTGACGGCTATCATTATGCTGGCAAGCGGTTCGCGCGGCTCGAGCTGGTGCGCGAACTGGCGGCATCGATGCCGTCAGTCACGCATTGCCTGATCATCCCGTTTCTGGATGACGCACCCGATCTTGCCGGCCTGCCATCTGCCTGCCTGTTCGCCGAGGCCGAGGATCATGCGGCGCTGCATTCCTTCGTGCGGGTCGGGTTCAACGCGCCGCTCTACATCCTCTATTCGAGCGGCACCACCGGCGCGCCGAAATGCATCGTCCATGGTGTCGGCGGCGTGACACTCCAGCACGCCAAGGAGCTGCGCCTTCACAGCAACCTCACACCTGAGGACAGGCTGTTCTTCTTCACCACCTGCGGCTGGATGATGTGGAACTGGATGGTGTCCGGCCTGCTGGTCGGCGCCCCGGTCGTGACCTATGAGGGCAATCCCTTCCATCCCGGGCCGGAACGGCTCTGGCAGATCGCGGAGCGCGAACGGCTGACGCATTTCGGCGTTTCGGCAAAATATGTGGACGCCGTGCGCAATGCCGGCTACGCGCCCGGCAAGGTGCTGGATCTGTCGGCATTGCGGGTGGTGATGTCGACCGGATCGCCACTGTCTGAAGAAGCTTTCGCCTTCATCTATGAGGAGGTCGGCCCGCATCTGCAGCTGGCGTCGATATCGGGCGGCACCGACCTGATTTCCTGCTTTGTCCTCGGCACACCGACACAGCCTGTCTATGCCGGCGAGATTCAGACCCGCGGCCTTGGCATGGCGGTGGAGATTCTGGATGATGACGGCCATCCGGTGACCGGACAGCAGGGCGAGCTATGCTGTCTGAAGCCCTTTCCCTCGATGCCGGTGCAGTTCTGGAACGATCCCGACGGTGCCAAGTATCGGGCCGCATATTTCGAGCATTTCGAAGGGATTTGGCGGCATGGTGACTGGGCGACCTTGAGCGGGCGTGGCGGCCTTGTCATCCATGGCCGGTCCGACGCCACGCTCAATCCCGGCGGGGTGCGGATCGGCACCGCCGAGATCTATCGCCAGGTCGAGGCTTTTGACGAAATCGAGGAGGCGCTGGTCGTCGGACAGTCATGGGACAATGATGTGCGCGTGATCCTGTTTGTGCGGATGGCCGGCGACATCTGTCTGGATGACAAGCTTGCCACCGCCATAAAGACCCGCATTCGCGGTGGGGCGACACCGCGCCATGTGCCGCGCCATATCATCGCCGTTCCGGACATCCCGCGCACCAGATCGGGCAAGATCACCGAACTGGCGGTTCGCGACGTCATCCATGGCCGCGAGGTGAAAAATACCGAGGCGCTGGCGAATGCCGAGGCCCTCGATCATTTCAGGAACCTGCCGCAGCTGGCGGAATAGACCTGTCTACAGCCCTTGCCTGATCAGCGTCTGAACGGCGCTGCTGTTGGCGAAGCGCTTGCGGTTCTGGCGAAATTGCGGCAGCGCCATCATCAACTGCGCGGTCTCCGACTGTTTGAGCGCGGCCTCGTCCGCCAGGTCGTCGAGCTTCGCGGCCGTGCAGAGATTGGCCAGATAGGTGTGACTGGCGCCCACCCGGTCGGCAATCGCACGGTATCCGGATTTCGACCCGACCGGCCATTTCTCGCGCAGGATCGTCATCACGACGAAATTCACCTCACCGCCCCAGGATGCCGCAAGGGCCTGCTCGCCCAGAAATGTCGCGCCGATGGCATTCATCGCCGACATGGTGTCCGGGTCATCCGACATCGCCTCGCCCTGGTCATGGTCGAGCCAATGGCCAAGAAGATTGATCCGGTCGGCGGCATCCAGCCCCATCAGACGCGGATGCACCGACCCGTCATGATCGGACGGGTCGATGTCGATGATGTCGGATTCCCCCATCAGACGAAGCAGGGTTGTTGGCATGACAAGGCCTCCCGGTGCCGGAATGAAAACCGCTAGCGTTGTAGGCAGCATCCCGCCGGCTGGCAACAGCTTCCTGCGGCCAGCCACATGCTTCCGGATGTCAGGAGTCGGAATCGGTCGCCGGAACGGGCTGCCTCGCGCGGACAAATTCACGCCAGGCGATGAAAAGACAGCTTCCGATCACAACCACGCCGCCAGCGATCTCGACCGGCGACATGACCTCGGCAAACAGCATGAAGGCGACAATGGCGGCAAGCGGGATCTGAAGATACCGCATCGAGGAAATCACCACCGCCTCGGAAAATTTGTACGCCGAGGTGATGCAGAGCTGCAGCCCCGCCGCCACCACGCCCAGAAGCATCAGATCAAGAAGCACCGGCTGGCTGACGGTCATCGGCACATCCGACAAGAGGAACGCCAGCGAGGTGAGCAGCACGGAGCCGCTTGCATTGTACCACACGGCGACGCTGAAGGGGTGGTCCGCCTTGCCAAGCCGCCGCAGCATGATCGCCAGCCCGGCGCTGGCCACCGCACCGGCGATCCCGAACCCGACATTTACCGAGAACCCGCCGGTGAACGGATCCGTCAGAAGGACGATGCCGATCATGCCGGTGGCGACGGCGCTCCAGCGATAGATACCGATGACCTCGCCAAGCAACAGCGGCGAAAGAATGGTGATGAAAATCACCGAACTCTGCAGCAAGGCCGTCGCCTGACCCAGCGGCAGCAGCCGAATCGATGTAAACCAGCAGGCCATCGCCACGCAACCGAACCCGATCCGCACAATCAGCGTGCGCCGCGCATTGATCTGCAGGAAGTCGCGGCCACGGACCAGCAGCGCTGGCAGAAGCAGCAGCGGCACCGAGAAGATGAAACGATACATCAGCAGCGTCACCAGCGGGATGCCGTCGCCGATCATCTTGACAATCAGCCCCGTGCAGACACCGAACAGAATCCCTATAAGGGTCAGCAGAATACCGATAAAGGAACGCGGAAGAAGCACCGGAACACCCGTTTCGTGAGGGGACAACCTTACGGGCTTTCTTGCCGGAGAGCCATATCAGAATGGGCCGATCATGGCAAAAGCAGCTGCTTGCACCACTGCCATGACTTTAACTTGCCGATCACCATCCCCATGTGACGGGAATGCATAGCCGCGCGCTGCCGTCGCGGCGCCACCTGAACGGAACATTTGGCAGGAGACCATCGTCCCATGCGCAGACACACCCTTTCGGCCACCGCCGTAGCCTTCTTCATCGGCATTTTATCACTGTCAGCCAACGCCGGCGTGATTGAAGACCGGAAAGCCAACTTCAAGGCCAACAACGCCTCGATGCGCGCCATCGCCACCGCCCTCAGCTTTGACGATTTCGATGCCGTGGCGGATGAAGCCGAGAAAATCGCCGCCTGGGCCATGGTCATGCCCGACTATTTTCCCGAGGGAAGTGGTGAGGGCACCAGCGCAAAGCCGGCCATCTGGTCTGACTTTGCCGGATTCACGGATGCCGCCGCGGCGAACCACCGGGCCGCCAGAGAACTGATCGCCGCCGCGCAGAATCGGGACGCGGCAAAGGCCGGCGCGGCACTGAAGGCGGTTGGCGCGACCTGCAAGGCCTGCCATCAGACATTCAAGAGCTGGTAGCAGGTCCGCCGCAGACGGGATGGCTGCGGGGCCGGCAGCTACCAGGCAGGGCGAAGAAGCGGCAGCGCATGCGCCGCCATCTGCAACACGCCCATCAGCGCCAGCCCGGCCATCAGCCTGTCGCGGCTGATCCGGCCATCGGCACCGGTGATCCGGTCCGGCGCCTCGCTGGCGCGGCCGGTCACCATGGCGCTGGTCAAATTGATCTTCTTGCCGAATTTGTAAACTAGAATCGCGACAAGGTGCAGTACCACCAGCAGGATCAGTGCGAATTTGGCGCGATGGTGGATTTTGGTCGCTGCCTCCGACTGCGCCGGCGCCAGATGCGCCAGCGGCCCGTCAAACAGGATCCCGTCGCTGGAGAACATACCGGTCATGGCCATGAAACCCGTGACGGCCAACAGCGCCAGCACCGACAGTGCCGCCAGCGGCGAGTGGCCTGCCTCGCGCGGCGCTGATGTATCGGACGGTTTGCGAAGCCACGCCATCACCGCCCGCGGCGCGCGTACAAAATTCCTGAATCTGGCGTGATGCCCGCCGACAAACCCCCACAGCAACCGAAAGGCGACAAGCGCCAGCACGGTCAGTCCGGACCGTTCATGAAGATCCATGCGCCCGATATTTGCCGTCACGACGTTGGTGACAACAGCCGCTGCAAGCCCCCAATGGAACAGTCGCAGGGGCAGATCCCAGACAAGAAGCCTGTCCCCCTTCGTTTCGGACATGGCTGCCCCCTTTCGTTACCTGCCAAGCGTTAGCAGAATTAACAAATTGTCCGATCTCAATTTTATATGATCGCCGTCATGGTTGGCCAGTTCAATCGGCACTGGTATCGTGGCGGCATGAACGACATGCACCACAGGCTGTTCACCGATGCCGGCCATGGCGAAGGCGGCGCGCTTGAGGCGCTGGCGGCGCGCGATGCCGATATCGCGCGCACCCTTGCCGCCTATGGCCCGCCGCCGGACAGGTCGTTGCCGGCGACCTATGACACGCTGGCACGCGCCATCGTCGGCCAGCAGGTATCGCGCGTGGCGGCCACGGCGATCATGAAACGGATGCAGGCACAGGGTCTCACATCCGTCGGGACCACCGCCGGGCTGACAGCGGACGAGATGATGTCGGCAGGCCTGTCACGCCGCAAGGCGGAATATCTGATCGGGATCGCCGGTGAGATCGTCAGTGGCCGCCTTGACCTGTCAGGCCTTGCCCGCATGCCGGGCCAGGCGGTGCAGGACCGGCTTGTCAGCCTGCGCGGGGTCGGTGCCTGGACAGCAGACAATTTCCGGCTCTTCGCGCTTGCCGACATGGATGCCTGGCCGGCCAATGACGTCGCGTTGCAGGAGGCGATGCGGCGGCTGAAGCATCTCGAGAATCGCCCCGGACAGGCCGAGATGGAAGATCTTGCCACATCATGGAAGCCCTATCGCGGGGCCGGCGCGCTTGTGCTGTGGCATCTCTATGCCATCGAGGTTCGCAAGGCCACCGTGGTCGATATCTAGCCGCGCCCGGCCCTACCCAAACAGATCGCCCTGCCCGTCATCGGATTTGCGGCCGGTCCCGCCGAGAGCCTCGGCCGCCAGCGCCGCATCATCCAGCGGCGTCACCAGTTCCGGATGATCCTCTGCGACCCGGCCGACTCCCGGGCCAACACGATACCAGTTGAACCAGTTCGCCGGCGCGGCCACACACAGCTCGGCCGCCTCCGCCGGCCCGCCTGTCAGCCAGCCTCGCCATTTATCCGGCGACAGAACAAGTGGCTGGCGATGGTGGATGGCGGCAAGGTCGCCATTCGCGACACTTGTCATCACAACGAACCTGTCCTCATCGCCGCTCCGCAGCAACAGACCACCGAATGCCATGACCCCGCCATCGGACAGCTGCACATGCCAGGGCTTTTTCGGGGCCGACCATTCATACCAGCCGCTGGCGACGACCAGGCAGCGACGATGCATGAAGGCGTCACGAAAGGTTGGTTTCTCGGCCGCGGTTTCCATCCGTGCATTGATCAGGAAGCTTCGCCCCTCGCCGGCAGGCGGCAGACCCCATGCCGGAAAACTCCCTTCCGGCTGAAGTCCGGTCTGGGTGATGACAAGGGCGGCCTGCGACGGGGCCACATTCCATCGTGGCTGAAGATTGTCCAATACCGTCACCCCGAAAAGCCGCATCAGCTCTTCTGGGGACGCGGTGCTTGTAAAGCGGCCACACATGGCTTTGTCCCGGTACCAGAAAACGAG
>JAAZUU010000140.1 GCA_018624035.1 Rhodobiaceae bacterium
ATGACCGGCACGGCGCCACGCGCTATGTCGTCGAGCCGAACATCAAGGAGGGCAAGGGTGGCCTTCGCGATCTTCACACGCTGTTCTGGATTGCCAAATTCGCCTATCGCGCCGACAGCATCATCGACATTGTCGAGAAGGGCATCCTGCGCGAAAGCGAGGCGCGCCGCTTTGCCGCCGCGCAGCGCTTTCTGTGGACCGTCCGATGTCATCTTCATATCCGGTCGGGCCGTCCCGAGGAGCGGCTGGATTTCGACGCGCAGATGGCGATCGCCCCGCTGATGGGGTTTGCCTCGCGTGGCGGCATGCGCGATGTCGAGCGGTTCATGAAACGCTATTATCTGGCGGCGCGCGATGTCGGAAACCTTACCCGCATCATTTGCGCGGCGATGGAGACCGATTTCCGCAAGCGGCGCCTTGGCTGGGCCGCCGAATTCCGCGGCCGCCAGGATTTCGGGCATTTCCGCATCCGGTCCGGGCGGGTCAATCTCGACCCTGACCTGATGTTCCGCGAGGCACCGCTGCGGATGCTGGAAATCTTTCATCTGGCGCTGGAGCAGAAGGCCGACATTCACCCGCAGGCGCTGCAGCGGATCACGCGTGGCCTGCATGCGCTTGGCGATGCCACGCGGGATGATCCGCGGGCGGCCAAGCAATTCCTTGCCATCCTGACATCGAAACACAATCCCGAACGCGTGCTTCGCCTGATGAATGAAAGTGGCGTGCTGGGCCGCTTCCTTCCCGATTTCGGCAAGATCGTCGCGATGATGCAGTTCGATATGTATCACAGCTACACAGTCGATGAGCACACTATCAAGGTTATCGGCATCCTCCACCAGATCGAGAGTGGCGGTCTTGCCAGAACGGCGCCGGTGGCGACCTCGGTGATGCCGGAGATCGAATCGCGCCGGGCCCTGTTCGTGGCGGCGCTGCTGCATGACATCGCCAAGGGGCGGGATGGCGATCATTCCGAGCTTGGCGCCGCGCTGGCCCTTGATGTGTGTCCGCGGCTCGGCCTCACGCCCGAGGAAACCGAAACAGTGAGCTGGCTGGTGCGCCACCATCTGCTGATGAGCAAGACGGCCTTTCGCTATGATCTGAACGACCCCAAGACAATTGATGATTTTGCCGCCATCGTGCAGTCACCGGAACGTCTGAAACTGTTGCTGGTTCTCACCGTGGCCGATATTCGCGGTGTCGGGCCCACGGTCTGGAACGGGTGGAAGGCGGCGCTGATGCGCGACCTCTACTACCAGAGCGATGCTGTGCTGCGCGGTGCCGATGCCAGCATAATTGCCGACAGCAGTGCCGAGGAGGCACGCGAGAAGGCGCGGGTCGGCCTGCCATCATGGTCGGATGAGGATTTTGCCGCCCATGCGGCCCGCTTGCCACGGAACTACTGGACCGGATTCGATACCGGAATGCATGTCAGACATGCCGAGCTGAGCCACAGCTTCCGTGAACTTGACGTGCCGCTGCTGGTCGATTTCCGGCAGGTGGCCGATCGCAAGGTGACCGAATTGACGCTGCTGACGGTTGATGATGCCGGGCTGTTCTCGCGTGTTGCCGGCGCGGTGGCGGGGCATGGCATCAACATCATCGGCGCGCGGATCACAACCTGCAGCGACGGCACGGTCCTCGATGTCTTCCAGCTGCAGACGACAAGTAATGAGCTGGTCGAGGATTCGCGTCTTCTGGAACGGCTGAAGAGCAGCATCGATTCGGCCGTCACCGGCACGCTGCGTCCGCAGGCGGCGCTTCGCGAGCGCTGGCAGAGCCTGCCGGCACGGGTGCGGCGCCTGCCGGTGCCATCGCGGGTGATCCTCTCGAACAGGATCAGCTCCACCCACACCGTCATCGAGGTCAATGGACGCGATTTTCCGGGGCTGCTCCATCGGCTGACGCACACGCTTGCCGATCTTGGCCTGCAGATCCAGACAGCCACCGTGTCGACCTATGGCGAACGCGTTGTCGATGTATTCTATGTGAAAGATCTGTTTGGTCTTCAGATTCACAATCAGACACGGCTCGACACCATCCGCGACCGGCTTCTGGCGGTGTTCGACCGGCTTGACGAGGCGGCCGCATGACCCCGCAGCCCCGTCCCCTGCCATTGGCGCGGGCGTTCCGCCAGATCAGCGGGCTGACAGGTGCCAGCCGTCTTCTCGGTTTCCTGCGCGATGTCACCTTTGCCACCTTTCTTGGTGCCGGGCCGGCGGCTGACGCCTTTCTCGTCGCCCTGAAACTGCCGAACATGTTCCGCCGCCTGACGGCCGAGGGCGCCATGGCCAACGCCTTTGTGCCGGCCTTCACTTCAGCGCGCCAGGAAGATGGCGAGCCGGCGGCAATGGCGCTTGCCGGCGAGGTGCAGACAACGCTGATTGTCACGCTGTGCATCGTGGTCGGGCTTGCCGAGATTTTCATGCCGGCAGTGGTGTCGGTCATCGCCCCGGGATTTGCCGACACGCCGGCGCGGATGGCGGCGGCGATCACGCTTGGCCGCGTCACTTTCCCCTATCTGCCGATAATCTCGCTTGTCGCCTTCTGGGCGGCCATCGCCAACGCCAACCAGCGTTTCATGGTGGCGGCGGCAATGCCGCTGATCTTCAATCTGTGCCTCATCGGCGGCGCGCTGGTCATCCCGATGGCCGGCGGCTGGCTGGCGGTCGAGCGCGCGATGCCGCTGGCGGTGGCGCTGCTATGTGCCGGGATCTTGCAGCTTGTCGTGATGGCGATGCTGTTGCGCCGGCACCGGATCATGCCGGCCTGGCGTGTGCCGCGTTTCGGGGTCGCCGCGCGGGCGATGTGGCGTCAGTTCGGCATCGCCTCGGCCGGCGCGGTGGTGATGCAGGTCAATCTGATCATCGATCTTGTGCTGGCGTCGCTGTTGACCGTTGGCGCGATTTCCTGGCTCTATTTCGCCGACCGGGTGGCGCAGCTGCCACTCGGGATCTTCGGGATCGCCCTTGGCACCGCCCTGTTGCCGCGCCTGTCATCACAGTTCCGAAGCGGTGATCTCGACGCGGCGCGCTCTTCATTGTCCGAGGCGCTGCTATTCGCGGCCTTTCTGGTGATTCCGGCGACTGTCGCGCTGGTCGCCATCGCGCCGCAGATTGTCGGCGGGCTGTTCCGCTATGGTGCCTTCAGCGCCGCCGATGCCGCGGCGAGTGCCGCCGCGCTGACGGCCTATGCCATCGGCATGCCGGCGCATATCATGGTCAAGATCCTGCAGCCGGCTTTCTACGCCACCGCCCGCCCCGGATATGTGCTGAAGGTGTCGATTGCGGCTGTCATCACCAATCTGGCGCTGTCGCTGTCGCTGATGCCCGTTCTCGGGCATGTCGGGCTGGCGCTTGCCACATCGCTGTCCGGCGTGCTGGCCGCCGGTGCGTTGATGGCCCGTCTCCTGCGGGACGGTCATATGGGTGTTCCCGCGCCGGTTGTGATTGCCCGCATCTGTGGTGCGACGATGGTGATGCTGGCGGTGCTTCTGGTGATCCGCTCATGGTTTGCCACGTCGCTGTCCAACTTGCCGGCGGTCGGCCTTCTTGCCGCTCTGGTGATCGCCGGCGGCGCGGCGTATCTTGTTACGGCGGCCCTGCTTCGCGCGGTGCCGGGACAACTGCTTCGCCGCTGAGAGCCGGCGAGGGCTTGACCGCAAACGACGCTGCCATCATAACGCAGGCTGACCTTTCAACAGCGCGGCTTCAGGGAACGCCATCCGATCATGACGAGTGTTCAGCCCATGCCGGAAAACCGCCCGGAAAACAGAATTTTCTCGGGCATCCAGCCGACCGGCAACCTTCACCTTGGCAATTATCTCGGCGCGATCCGCAACTGGGTGACGCTGCAGGACAGTTTTGAGTCGATCTATTGCGTTGTCGATCTGCACGCCATCACCGTGCCGCAGGACCCGCAGCAGTTGCGCCAGAGCACGCGCGAGGTGACGGCAAGCCTGATCGCCGCCGGCATTTCGCCGCAGCGCTCGATCCTGTTCAACCAGTCACGCGTGCCGCAGCATTCACAGCTTGCCTGGATTTTCAATTGTGTGGCGCGCCTCGGCTGGCTGAACAGGATGACCCAGTTCAAGGAAAAGGCCGGAAAGAACCGCGAGAACGCCACGGTCGGGCTGTTCGCCTATCCGACCCTGATGGCGGCCGATATCCTGGCCTACCGTGCGACCCATGTTCCGGTTGGCGAGGACCAGAAGCAGCATCTGGAGCTGACCCGTGACATCGCGCAGTCCTTCAATATGAATTACGGCGTGGAGTTCTTTCCGCTTCCCGAACCGCAGATCTTCGGCAGCGCGACGCGGGTGATGAGCCTTCGTGACGGCGGCTCGAAAATGAGCAAGTCCGAGGCATCGGACAATTCCCGGATCAATCTGACCGATGATGACAATCTGATCGCACAGAAGATTCGCAAGGCGAAAACCGACCCGGACGCCTTGCCATCGCAGGTGGAAGGGCTCGCCGGTCGGCCTGAGGCGCAGAACCTCGTCGGCATTTATGCGGCGCTTGCCGACAGCGATGTCGAGACGGTGCTGAGGGAATTCGGTGGCCGCGGTTTTGGTGATTTCAAGCCGGCCCTTGCCGAACTTGCTGTCGCGAAACTGTCCCCGATGGGCCGCGAGATGCGCCGTCTGCTTGCCAATCCGGGAGATATCGATGCCGTCCTCGATGATGGCGCGGCGCGCGCCGAGGCCATCGCCGCGCCGATTATCGAGCAGGTGAACGAGATTGTCGGCTTTCTCGGGCCGGTTGGTCGGCGCTGATTTTCCCTGCTGTACAGGCAGCATCGCCAGTGGACGAAAATTTCCCACATTCCGACCATTGAAATGTGCTATTGTCGAGCGAATATCCAGTCGTGCCATATACAGTCGTGTCACTAGACACGGCGGTGGACAGAGCCTGCCGGTGATGACGTGACAGCCGCGCGCTGGTACGGTCAGGATCCGGACGGCATGACGGCGGTGGCGTGACGGTAGTGGCACGACGATGGTGGCTCAGGATTTTGTCTCAGGCGATGCCAGTTCCGGCGGATGCCACAGGTGCAAAGAGGACAGACAGACATGTTCATTCAGACGCAGGATACGCCAAACCCGGCAACCCTCAAATTCATTCCCGGTGTGCCGGTGATGGACAGTGGCACGGCCGATTATCCAGCGGCCGACAGCGCCGCCAACTCGCCGCTGGCACGTCGCCTCTTTCAGGTCGACGGCGTCAGGGGGGTTTTTCTTGGCGGGGATTTTGTTGCTGTCACAAAGGAAGAGCAGCTTGACTGGTTCGCGCTGAAACCGTCCATCCTGGCCGGCATCATGGAGCATTACGCCTCCGGCATGCCGGTTGTCGAAAAGGCAGATAACGGCACTGACGTGGTGGATGAGGATGAAGACGAGATCGTGACACAGATCAAGCAGCTTCTTGATACACGTGTCAGGCCTGCCGTTGCCATGGATGGCGGCGATATCGTCTTCCAGGGATTTGATGATGGTGTTGTGACCCTGCAGATGCGGGGTGCCTGCCAGGGATGCCCAAGTTCCACCGCGACCCTGAAGATGGGGATCGAGAACATGCTGCGGCACTATATCCCGGATGTGCGTGAGGTTCGCGCCGCGGACTTCTAGACACCGGCCGCCGCCGGTGATCTCTGCGTGAAATTCGTCAGTGGATGAGTCGTGTCTCAGCCAACAGGAATTGCCATCAACAACACCCACCTTCTTCGCGCCGCGATGCTGTTCATGGTGCTTGGTGTTATAGGGCCGGGATTGTTTCAGCTGAAGCCGCCGCAATGGTTTGGCGAGCCCGGCGACGTCGGGAATCTGGAAATCGCCACACCGGTGACCGACCCACCGGGGATATCGCCGGAAAGCGAACCACCATTTGAAAAACCGTTGCGCGGGCCCACGCTGTCCCCACCGCCAGTGACGCAGTCGGCAGCGCCGCCCGAGACGTCTCTCGAAACGCAGATGGCGGCGGTGCCCGCGCCCGTAACGGGGTCGCGGCCTGCGTCTGAACCGGTGTCCGGACCGGCGCTCGGACCGGCGCCCGGACCGGCGCCCGAATCCGCAGGTCCGGCATATGCGGTCCGGGAGAACCAGCCCGCGCGCCAGACGTCATCCAGCGTCAC
>JAAZUU010000141.1 GCA_018624035.1 Rhodobiaceae bacterium
AATCAGACCGCCGCGCGCGCAATTGACGATGCGCACCCCGGCCCGCGTCTTGTTCAGCGCGTCGGCCGAAAGGATATTGCGCGTCTGGTCGGTCAGCGGCGTGTGAAGCGTGATGACATCGGCGGTGGCGAGCAGCTCGTCAAGCTCGACTTTTTCCACCCCGATGCGGCGCGCATGCTCCGGCGTCAGGAACGGGTCATAGGCGACAACCTTCATTTTCAGCCCCTTCGCGCGGTCGGCGACGATCGACCCGATATTGCCGCAACCGACCAGCCCCAGCGTCTTGCCGGTGATCTCGGTTCCCATGAAGCGGGATTTCTCCCACTTGCCGGCCTGCGTCGATTCATTCGCCGCCGGAATCTGCCGGGCCAGCGCCAGAATCATCGAGATGGCGTGCTCTGCCGTCGTCACCGCGTTGCCATGCGGCGTGTTCATCACCACGACACCGCGCGCCGTTGCCGCCGGAATATCGACATTGTCAACGCCGATGCCGGCCCGGCCGACAATTGTCAGCTTGTCCGCGGCGGCCAGAATCTCGTCGGTCACCTTGGTGGCGGACCGGATGGCCAGCCCGTCATACTCGCCGATGATGGCGGCAAGTTCGGCCGGATCAAGACCTGTCTTCACATCCACCTCGACCCCGCGGGCCTCGAAAATATCCACAGCCCGCGGGCTGAGCTTGTCGCTGATAAGAACCTTTGGCACGGTATCGTCCCTCCTGACGCGGCGCGTCATCTGCAATATTGGGTGGTGGCCGGGCGGGTGTCGGTGATGGCTGACGTCCGCCCTTTCGACGCTCAGGCGGCTTCCTGCCGGTGATGCGCGCGGGCGGTCTCATAGGCCCAGTCGATCCAGGGCAACAGCCGCTCTATATCCGCCGGATCGACGGTCGGGCCGCCCCAGATCCGCAGGCCGGTCGGCGCGTCACGATAGGCTCCGATATCGACCGCCACGCCCTCTTCCTCAAGGCAGGTCAGCATGTCCTTCACCAGCTGCTTCTGCAGCGCTTCCTGCTGCGCAAGAAACCAGGCATCGGTCACAACAAGGCACAGGGCAGTGGGTGACATGGTGGCCGGGTCACGCGCCAACGAGGCGAACCATGGGGTGCGCTCCAGCCAGGCCCGATAATGATCAAAGCTTTCATCGACACGGGCGATCAGCCCCTTCGCGCCGCCAAGCCCCTCGGCCCAGCTGAGTGTATCGATGGCATCCTCGATCACCAGCATTGACGGGGTGTTGATGGTCGCCCCCTCGAACAGCGCGGTGTCGAGCCTGTCCTTCTTGTGAAGCTTGAAGATTTTCGGCACTGGCCGCGAAGGCTGATAGCTGTTCACCCGCTCGACGGCGCGTGGTGACAGGATGATGACGCCATGGCCGCCCTCGCCGCCAAGCGCCTTCTGGAAGCTGAAAGTGACAACATCCAGCTTGTCCCAGGGCATTTCCATCGCGAAAACGGCCGAGGTGGCGTCACAGATTGTCAGGCCGGCGCGGTCATCCGGGATCCAGTCACCGTCCGGAACGCGCACACCCGAAGCGGTGCCATTCCAGGTGAAAACGACGTCATGGTCGAAATTGACCTTCATCAGATCGGGAAGATCGCCATATTCGGCCTCATGGCAGATCAGCCTGTCGAGTTTCAACTCGCTGACGGCGTCCTTGATCCACAGCTTGCCGAACGCCTCCCAGCCCAGAACATCGACCCCCCGCGCGCCCAGAAGCGACCACATCGCCATCTCGACGGCACCGGTGTCCGATCCGGGGACGATGCCGACAAGATAGTCATCCGGCAAGGCCAGATTGGCATGGATCAGGTCAATGCACTGCTTGATGCGGGATTTGGGGTGCCTGGCGCGGTGCGAGCGGCCAAGCGAGGCGGTATCGAGCGCGTTGGGGGTCCATCCTGGCCGTTTGCGGGTCGGTCCCGTCGAAAACAGCGGCGATTCCGGCTGGGTGGCCGGTTTGGCTGGAGACAGCCCGGTTATGATGCTCATAACGCCCTCGTCAATCATGTTGCCACCCGTTGGGGGGTGACGGCCCACGCAGAAGATGGGCCAGCCGGCGGTTCAGGTCAACCGCCGATCCGGGACAAGGAGTGAAAGATTTTACTGATTTCTATCCAACTGAATAAGTTAGATATTATTTGCCTCTCTCTCGATAAGCAAAATTATTTCACGGATCGTGCTGTCGACAAGCGCCTCGTCATCGGCCTCGACCATCACCCGCAGCAGGTTCTCGGTCCCGGAGGCACGGACCAGAATTCGTCCCTTGCCGGCAAGGCCCGACTCGATGCCGGCAATCCCGTCGACCACCGTCGGCAGATCAAGAACGGCACGTTCGAAGCCGCGCAGATTCTCCATCTTCTGGCATTTCGGCGTGAAGACATGAAAGAGGCTGCTTGCCGGCCGGTCACCGTCGACCAGAAGGCGCAGCATCTGCAGCGCGGCGATGAGACCGTCGCCGGAGGTGCTGAGTGATGTCATCAGGATATGACCCGAGGATTCACCGCCAAGATTGATCCCGTGATCGCGCATCGCCTCCAGCACATAGCGATCGCCGACCCTGGTGCGATGCAGCACAAGGCCAAGCCTGTCGAGGAAAGGTTCGATACCGCCATTCGTCATCATCGTGCCGACGACGCCGCCACCTTTCAGCGTGCCGGCCTGCTGCATCGCGCCGGCAAGACAGGCAAGCACCTGATCGCCATCAATCACCATGCCGGTCTCGTCAACAAGGATCAGCCTGTCGGCATCGCCATCAAGGGCGATTCCGATATCGGCACCGGTTTCCACCACCCGCGCCGCCAGCGCTTCGGGATGCACGGCGCCACATCCGTCATTGATGTTGAACCCGTCGGGATCATTGGCGATCACCGTTACATCAGCGCCAAGATCGCGAAGCGTGTCCGGGGCGGTGCGGTAGGCGGCGCCATTGGCGCAGTCGACGACGATCTTCAGCCCGTCAAATCTGACCTCGGACGGCAGGGTGGATTTGGCGAATTCGACATAGCGGCCCACCGAATCCAGCATACGGGCGGCGCGGCCAAGTTCAGCCGGGGCGGACAGTTCGATCGACCCGGCGGCAAGATCGGATATGCCTTCCTCGATC
This sequence comes from Rhodobiaceae bacterium, assembly GCA_018624035.1. Taxonomy (GTDB): domain Bacteria; phylum Pseudomonadota; class Alphaproteobacteria; order Puniceispirillales; family Puniceispirillaceae; genus UBA8309. The sequence continues at coordinate 3,106 of JAAZUU010000141.1, forward strand.
CAGTCGGCAAGCTTGTAGCCGTCGGGCCCGAACAGCTTGATGCCGTTATCCTCGAACGGGTTGTGGCTTGCCGAGATCATCACCCCCAGATGCGCCCGCAGCGACATGGTGAGATAGGCGACGCCGGGTGTCGGCATCGGCCCCAGAAGGCGGCAATCCATCCCGATTGAGGTGAAGCCGGCGACCAGCGCCGCCTCGACCATATAGCCAGAGACGCGGGTATCCTTGCCGATCACGACCAGCGGCCTGCCAGTCCGGCCTTCCGGGTTGTTGTCGATGAACCAGCGGCCGGAGGCCAGCGCCAGCCTGACAATCGCCTCGGCGGTCATGGTGCCGGTATTCACCCGCGACCGCACACCGTCCGTTCCAAACATTCCCGCCATCAGCGCGCTTCCCCGTCAGGTCTCTTCATTCGCCACAATAGGTTCGGGCACGGCGTTTCTCAAGCCGCTATACGCTTGCCGCCAGCGCCATCTGAATGGCCAGCGCCTGTCTTGTCTCGGCGACATCATGAACGCGAAGGATCTGGCACCCCTGCGCCACCGCCGCCATGGCAAGGCCAAGTGAACCGGCAAGCCGATGGTCGGCAGGCTCACCCGCCGAAAGGGTGGCAATCGATGATTTGCGGCTTGCCCCGACGAGGATTGGCACGCCCAGACCGTGAAACATCGCCGTCCAGCCAATGACGGACAGATTGTGTGAAGGTGATTTTCCAAAACCGAAGCCCGGGTCGATGGCGATGTGCCGTCGCGGAATGCCGGCGGCCTCGGCATCGGCAATCCTATTCTCAAGGAACTCGTATATTTCAACCGGTGCAAACCCGTAATGCGGGTCCTTCTGCATCGTCTCGGGCGTGCCCTGCATGTGCATGATGGCAACAGCAGCGCCACTTGCGGCGGCGGCGTCAAGTGCCCCCTCGCCGCGCAGCCCGTTCACATCATTGATGATGTCGGCACCGGCGGCGGTGGCGCGCGTCATCACCTCGGCATGACGGGTATCGATCGACAGCGCGGCCGCGGCATCCTTCAGGCCGGCGATGGGCGGCAGCACCCGCGCCAGCTCCTGGTTGCGGGTCACCGGTTCGGCACCGGGCCGCGTCGATTCACCACCGATATCGATGATTCCGGCGCCAGCCTCGATCATGGCGCAGCCGGCCGCCACCGCGCGCGCCGGCGCATTGTGCCGCCCGCCATCCGAAAAACTGTCCGGTGTCACATTGAGGATCCCCATGATAACCGGACGATCAGGCGACAGGCCGGCCCAGTCCGGTCGCGGCGCCATCAGCCGGTCAAGCACCGCCGCGACACCGTCGCGGTCCCCGGCCATGGCCAAGACCTCATCCGGAGTGTGGCGGGACACGCTGTAGGCGATATCGTCGCGTTGCACGATATCGACAAGGTCGAAGGACGCCCAGCCGCCGGCAAGACGATGCGCGCCGGCCGGCACCGGAACGGGGCGTATCCAGGTCGGAATCGAGAAAGGCGGCGCTTTCGGCGCCGCCAATCGGGTCAGGTCGGGTGTGTCAGCCACGTCGGTCAGCCGGATCGGTCAATCACTGTGGCGAGGCAGGCTCGTTCCCAGGGCTCTTGCGGCCGGTACCCGGGATCGAGGCCCGCTTGCGCTTGGCGCGCGGCGTGTCGACTTCATCCGCCGGATCTTCGCGTGACAGCGTGCCCCCCTCTACGATGATCTTGATCTCGTCACCGTTCAGGGTCTCATATTCCAGCAGCCCCTGCGCCAGACGTTCCAGCTCGTCATCATGCTTCTTCAGGATTTTCATGGCCTCGTCATAGGCCTCATCGACGATCCGGCGGGTTTCCGCGTCGATGATCGATGCGGTGGCATCAGAAACATTCTTCTGCTGCGACACCGAGCGGCCGAGGAAGACTTCCTGTTCGTCGGCGTTATAGGCCAGAAAGCCCAGCTTGTCCGACATGCCCCATTCGGTGACCATACGACGCGCCATGTCGGTGGCCATGCGGATATCCGATGACGCACCTGTCGTCACGCGCTCCTCGCCAAAGATCAACTCCTCGGCGATACGGCCACCACAGGCGACGCGCAGATCGGCATAGATCTGTTCGCGGGCCAGCGAAATCCGGTCACCCTCGGGAAGGCGCATCACCATACCGAGCGCGCGGCCACGCGGAATGATGGTCGCCTTGTGGATCGGGTCGGAGGCCGGGCAGTGCAGCGCCACCACGGCGTGGCCGGCCTCATGATAGGCTGTCAGGCGCTTCTCGTCGTCGGTCATCACCATGGACCGTCGTTCGGAGCCGAGCATGACCTTGTCCTTTGCCTCCTCGAATTCCTGCATCGATACGGTGCGGCGCCCCTTGCGGGCAGCAAGAAGGGCCGCCTCATTCACGAGATTGGCGAGGTCCGCGCCGGAAAATCCGGGTGTGCCACGGGCGATGATGCGGGCATCCACACCTTCGGCAAGCGGCGTCTTGCGCATATGCACCTTCAGAATCTTCTCGCGGCCGACAACATCGGGGTTCGGCACCACGACCTGGCGGTCAAAGCGGCCGGGGCGGAGCAGCGCCGGATCAAGAACATCGGGACGGTTGGTCGCGGCGATCAGGATCACGCCCTCATTTGCCTCGAAACCGTCCATCTCGACCAGCATCTGGTTCAGCGTCTGTTCGCGTTCGTCATTGCCGCCACCAAGTCCGGCACCACGATGCCGTCCCACGGCGTCGATCTCGTCAATGAAGATGATACAGGGCGCGTTCTTCTTTCCCTGCTCGAACATGTCACGGACACGGCTGGCACCGACACCGACAAACATTTCGACGAAATCGGAACCGGAGATGGTGAAGAAGGGAACATTCGCCTCGCCGGCGATGGCCTTGGCGAGAAGGGTCTTGCCCGTGCCCGGCGGGCCGACAAGCAGCACCCCTTTCGGGATCTTGCCGCCAAGACGCTGAAACTTGCCGGGGTCCTTCAGAAACTCGACAACCTCTTCAAGCTCGGTCTTCGCCTCGTCGATACCGGCGACATCCT
>JAAZUU010000142.1 GCA_018624035.1 Rhodobiaceae bacterium
ACCATCGAGGTGCTGATCTCGCGGCTTCGCAAGAAGCTTGCGCCCTGCGGGGTCGAGATCAAGATGGCGCGTGGCCTTGGCTATCATCTCCGGACAGCCGACTGATGCTGTTCCTGAGTTCACTGCGTCTGCGCCTTCTGACCCTGATCCTCGTTCCGCTTCTGGTCGTTTCCGTCGGCGCGATGACCTGGCAATACCGGCAATCGGTGCAGTCCGCGCAGATCGTGTTCGAGCAGAAACTGTCGATCATGGCGCTGGCGATCTTTCGCGACCTGCTGGCCACCGACGGCGAAAATCTCTCACCGGTCACGAGGGCGCTGTTCGAGGAGGCCTCGGGAGATCGCTTCTTCTATCACGTAAAGGGTCCCGATGGCAGTTTCGTCACCGGTTATTCACCGCCACCAAGGCGGCCGCCTGCGGTCATGCTGAGAAGCAAGCAGCCCGTCTTCTTCCAGTCAACCCACCGCGGCAAGCCGGTACAGGTAGTGCAGCTTCTCGAACGTGCCGAGATTGACGGTCTTGGCGGCGATGTTATCGTGTCCGTCTGGCAGGATCTGGAGCAGCGAAGCCGGTTCACCGCCGGCCTGCTGATCCAGGGCATGGTCATCGCCGGTCTTCTCCTCCTCACAGCATGCCTTGTTGTCGTCTTTGGCATTCGCATCGGGCTCAGGCCCCTCGAATCGATCGAGCAGGCGATCCTGCGACGCAGTGGAACCGAACTTGGTCCGATCAGGCGCCAGGTGCCGGTCGAGGTCAGACAGATTGTGCAGCGGCTGAACGCGCTGTTCGCCGAGGTCACGACGGCGCAGGAGGAAAAGGACCGTTTCATTTCCAACGCCGCGCATCAGCTTCGCAACCCCATTGCCGGCATCCAGTCACTTGCCGAGGTGACGCAGGATGCCCGCACGCTGGCCGAGGCACGCCAGCGCAACGGCGAATTGATCGAGGCCAGCCGCCACCTTGCACATCTGACCGAACAGCTTCTGTCCTATGAAAGGCTGCACAACATCAGCGCCAGGCTGGAACCGCTCGGTCTTGACCGGTTTCTGGAAGATGTCGCGCGCGGCCTGGCCGACCGCATCCTTGATGCCGGACTTGATTTTGCCTTCGATCCACAAAGCGGTGATGCCGAGATCATGGCCGACAGGGTGCTTTTGGAACAGGCGCTGGTCAACATCATCGACAACGCGCTTCGCCATGGCGGCGCGGCCATGACGATGATCCAGATCAGCAGTCACAGGGACAGGGACACCCTGCAGGTGAGAATCACGAATGACGGCAATCCGATCGCGGAAGCGATGCGGGACAGGCTGTTCGAGAGGTTCGAGCAGGGTAAAAGTCCGGCTGCCGGCGGCACCGGACTTGGCCTTGCCATCGTCAGCGAGATCTGTGTCATGCATGGCGGCGGTGTCGAGGTGGATGCCGAGGCGACAGGCTTTGTCATCCGCCTCCCGGCAAAGGTGGCTGACAGATGACAGGATCCGCTGGACGCGGCCCCCTGACCTGACCTATTTTCGAGGAAATCGGGAGACAGATATGAGCATTCAGAGATTCCATACCAATGACAGGATGAGCCAGGCGGTGGTTCATGGCGACACCGTCTATCTGGCCGGACAGGTCGCACAGAGCGCCCCCGGTGGCAGCGTCACCGAACAGACACAGGCCATTCTGGCGCAGATCGACGCGCTTCTGGCCGAGGCCGGCACCGACAAGTCAAAAGCGCTGAGCGCCACCATCTGGCTGTGCAGCATGGATGATTTCGCCGAGATGAACGCTGTCTGGGATGCCTGGGCGACCGGCGGCAACGCCCCCTGTCGCGCCTGTGTGGAGTCGCCGCGCCTTGCCTCACCGAATTTCACGGTCGAGATCGGGCTGATCGCCGCCCGCTAGGAACGCGCATGGCAGCTATGACCGACAGTTTCACCGAGGACGGCGTCAGGCTGATCGAGCATATCCCCTTCACCACGGTGAAGGTGATCGGCAGCCGGGCGCGAATCGGGCTTGTGGTCCTTGCCTCCGACTACACGATCGAGCATGAATTCCGGACCCTCATCGATATTCCGGGGGTGGATGTCTTCATGGCGCGGATCCGCAACTCGCCACAGATCACACCGGAAACGCTGGCGGCGATGGAGCCGCTGCTGACCGAGACGGCAGACCGGATCCTGCCGGGGGATGATCTTGATGTGCTGGCGTTCGGCTGCACCTCGGCCTCGACCGTGCTTGGCGGTGCGCGCATTGCCACTCTGCTTGGCACCGCCAAGCCGATGGCGCGGCCATCGGACCCGATCAGCGCCGCCTTCGCCGCTTTCGATGCGCTTGGCGCCCGCCGCATCGGCGTGCTGACACCCTATCGGCGCGACGTCAATGAAATCGTCTGGCGCTATATCACCGGCCATGGATATCAGGTGCCGGTTTTCGGGTCGTTCAACGAGGAGATGGACCCGGTTGTCGCGACCATCGACGAGGACAGCCTTGTGCAGGCCATCGACAGGATCCGCGAGGGGCAGGAGCTCGACGCGGTATTTGTGTCCTGCACCTCGGTTCGCCTGGCCGACGCGGTGGCCGGCATCGAGCGCCGCACCGGCCTTCCCGTCACCTCGTCGAACCATGCGCTTGCCTGGCATTGCCTGCGGCTTGCCGGGATCGGCGACAGCATCGACGGCCGGGGCCGGCTGTTCACCCGTGGCCTTGCCGACTGACAGGCCGGATCTGCCTGCCGGTTACGCGAACAGCGTATCCCTGAGAAGCGTTTCCAGCCGCGAGACGGTGCCGGTCATGGATTTGACAAGGCTGGTCTCGGCGCCGGACAACTGTTTCAGGTCGATCTTCACGCCGGGGGGCTGACCGGCGGCGATATCGGCGATCTGCTGGCGCAGCACAAGCCGCAACACCACCGCGACATCCTCGCCAAGGCGTCCTACCTCGGGCGGGATATCGTCGCGCGCGACAAGCGCGGCGGCGCGGGCGGCGCTGGAACGCGCCTCGATGCCACGCGAAATCGACAGGACGCGCAGTGTCTCGACCAGCGGCAGGCCCAGATTCGCCTTCATGTTGAAGCGCCCGTCCTCGGTCCGCAACCCGCCAAGCAGGGTGCGCCCGCCACCGTGATGACCGACATTGCGCGCCAGCTGTTTCAGGAACGTGCCGCGCCGCACGGCCCGACATCGCCGCCTGAAGCTGGCCGGCAAGCACGGCGCTGCCATGCGCCAGCCGGAAATCGAAGAAGATGTCGACATTCATCAGATCGCGCGGGCTGGCCCGCCGCACCCAGTCGCTGATCGCCTGTCGCCAGCCGGCAAGCGAGCGGCACCAGTTGGCGTTGCGCGACATCACATCGCCGCTGCAATAGGGAATACCGGCCACATCCAGAATGTCGGCGACATGCCCGCCAAGCTACATGAACCAGGCACGGTTGGCCTCGTCATCGCCCGAGTCGGCGAACAGGATGGCATGGTCCTGATCAGCCGCCAGCAGGCTCTCGCCGCGCGCCGCCGAGCCCAGCATCAGCACCGCAAATTCGACCGGCGGGTCACCCTGTCCCTGCGCACGCATCATCGCCTCGGCGAGCCGCACCGCCTCGCGCAGCGCGGCGCGGTACTGGCCGCTGATGACAGCCGCGATGTCCTGCCCCGGCACGCCCTCACGGGTCAATGAGGCAGTCAGCGTCGGCAGCATGCGAAGACCGGCGGCGAGATCCTCCGCTCCCTCGGCGGTGGCAAGCCGGTCACCGATGACCAGCGCCGCGGTCACCCGCTGGCGGACAAGTTCGCGCGACGACACCCAGCTCACAAGCGCACCGGTTTCATCAAGAACGCCTATATGGCGGATATCGAACCGGCTCATCCGGCCAAGCGCGACATGCATGAAATCATCGGCGCTGACGGTGATCACTGGGCTGGCCATGATGGTCGACAGCTTCATGTCGCGGACCCGCACCGGCGAGGTGACCGGGATGCGCACCTGCCGGACAATATCCCGTTCCGAGACAATCCCGACGATGCCGGCGGCGTCATCACCCACAAACACACAGTCGGAGGAAGCTTCATTCATCGCCGCCGCCGCCTCGGCAAGGGTGGCATGTGCCGGCATGATCAACAGGCAATCAAGCATAAGTTCGGAAATCCGGTGCTGATAGGGATAGGGGTCGATCCGCGCCAGCGGGGCGTGGTCCTTGGGGGCAGCGTGCGCCGCCGCAACATCAACCCACCCGGCCGTCACATTCGCCTGCCGCAGCGCATCGAGCTTCGCCACCTCGCGCCAGGCATCGCCAAGCGTGACAATGCCCCGCGCCGCCAGCCCGGGCAGCATCCGGTGATAGATCCCGAGCGTGATCGCCGCGTCGCCAAGCGCGGTATGCCGATCGATCACCGGCACCCGATAATGGTCCGCCAGCGCCTCGAGATCGCCAAGCATCATCATCGTCTCGGGCCCGAGAAGACAAGTCGCCAGCTGGCGCAGGCACAGGGCGGCGCTCCAGCCCCAGTCGAGCCCGTGCCGTGCCGCCTCGGCATCGAGAACCGCAAGGTCGAATCCGATATTGTAGCCGAGGATCAAGCACCCCGCGACATGCGCCCGCAGCCGCGGCATGACCAGCGGCAACGCGTTCGCTCGGCTGACCATCTCGTCGGTGATGCCATGGATGCGGGTGGTGGCTGGCGGGATCGGCACGCCGGGTTGCACCAGCGCCGCGAAGCGTGCCAGCTCATCCTGCGACTGGATGGCGCCAATCTGGACAATCCGGTCGGCGCGCGCGCGCAATCCCGTCGTCTCCAGATCGAGCGAGACAACAGGCACGCGGTCGAGCGGCATGGTCGCAAGCTGCATGGGTCCCCCGGGCAGTGATTCGCCTCGTGCCAGATTACACAAGGCAATAATTAGGCGCAAAGGACGGGCGTGCCAGGCGCGCCGGGTCCCTTGATACCAGCAACATCATGGCGGTGTGTTTGCGCTTTCACGGTGTTGCCGGTTGGTCTAGATTCGCAATGCAATGACTCCGGGGGACCCACATGACGACGACTACCGTTTTCGTGGCGAAAACAATCATCACCATGAACCCGTCACGGCCGCTGGCAACGCATGTCGCGGTGCGCGACGGACGCATTCTTGCCGCCGGGTCCGAAGAGGAAATGGCGGGTTGGGCCCCGTATGAGCTGAATGATGATTTTGCCGACAAGGTGCTGATGCCGGGCTTCGTCGAGGGTCACGCCCACGCCATGGAAGGCGGAATCTGGGACTATACCTATGTCGGCTTTCAGGACAGGTGGGACCCTGACGGGCGCCGCTGGCCCGGCATCGCAAACATCGACGCAGTCATGGCCCGCCTGAAGGAAGCCGAAACAGAACTTCCCGACGCCGAGACACCGCTGTTCGCCTGGGGGCTCGACCCCATCTATTTCGATGGCGGACGGATGTCGGTGACGCATCTCGACCGGATATCGACCACGCGGCCGGTCCTTGTCCTGCATTCGAACGGCCACCTTCTGAACGTCAACAGCCGCATCCTCGAGATGGCCGGCATCACCGCCGAGACCAATGTCTATGGCGTGCTGAAGGATGAGAATGGCAAGCCAACCGGCGAATTGATGGAGATGGCGGCGAAATACATGGCCTACCGCCAGACCGGCAATCCGTTTTTCGGCGGCATCCGCACCCCGTCTTTGCTGTCATACGCCAAATCAGCCATCAATTGCGGCGTCACCACGGCGACTGATCTTTACGCCACCTTCAATGCGGAATCTCTTGCCGCCTACAAAGAGGCAAGCCTGACCCCCGGTTATGCGCTGCGCCTGATGCCGGCGATGAACACCATCGAACAGCCGCTTGACGAGGGTCTGGCGCTGATGAAACAGGCAAGAGCGATGAATAATGACCGGCTCCATCACCGGCTGTGCAAGGTGATGACGGACGGCTCGATCCAGGGATTCACCGCACGGTTGAAATGGCCCGGCTATTACAATGGCAAGCCGAACGGGCTGTGGAACATGGACCCGGACCAGCTTGCCGAGCTTGTCATGCATTATCACAAGGCCGGCATGCATCTTCACATCCACACCAATGGCGACGAAGCCTCGGAGGTGATGCTTGATGCCAT
>JAAZUU010000143.1 GCA_018624035.1 Rhodobiaceae bacterium
CGACACATCAGTCAGAACAAAGCTCAACCGGCTTGAAACAGCTATGAAGGGTATAGCGTGATGGATATTCGTGCGGCTGAAATTTCAGCAATCCTGAAGGAACAGATCGCCAATTTCGGCAGCGACGCAGAGGTCGCCGAGGTCGGGCGTGTATTGTCGGTTGGCGACGGCATTGCCCGCGTCCACGGTCTTGACGAGGTTCAGGCCGGCGAGATGGTGGAGTTTGAGGGCGGCGTCAAAGGCATGGCGCTGAACCTTGAATCTGACAATGTCGGTATCGTGATCTTCGGCGATGACCGCGCCATCAAGGAAGGCGATGTTGTTCGCCGCACCGCTTCGATTGTCGACGCGCCGGTCGGCAAGGGCCTTCTTGGCCGCGTTGTTGACGCTCTTGGCAATCCGATTGACGGCAAGGGACCGCTGAAGGATGTCACCCGCAACCGGGTCGAGGTGAAAGCTCCCGGCATCATGCCGCGCAAATCGGTTCACGAGCCGATGCAGACCGGCCTGAAGGCGATCGACAGCCTGATCCCGATCGGCCGTGGGCAGCGTGAGCTGATCATCGGCGACCGCCAGACAGGCAAGACGGCGATCGCCGTCGACACCTTCATCAACCAGAAGCCGGTCAATGAGGCCGCTGGCAAGGAAGATGGCAAGAAGCTGTTCTGCATCTATGTCGCTGTCGGTCAGAAGCGCTCGACCGTTGCACAGATTGTACGGTCCCTCGAAGAGCAGGGCGCGCTGGAATATTCGATCATTGTTGCCGCCACGGCCTCCGATCCGGCGCCGATGCAGTTCCTGGCGCCCTACACCGCCTGCACCATGGGCGAGTATTTCCGCGACAATGGCATGCACGCGCTGGTCGTCTATGATGATTTGTCAAAGCAGGCTGTCGCCTACCGCCAGATGAGCCTTCTGCTTCGCCGCCCGCCGGGCCGTGAAGCCTATCCCGGCGACGTTTTCTATCTTCACTCCCGCCTTCTTGAGCGTGCGGCGAAGATGAATGAGGCCAACGGCTCGGGTTCGCTGACCGCGCTTCCTGTCATTGAGACGCAGGCCGGTGACGTGTCGGCCTACATCCCGACCAACGTGATCTCGATCACTGACGGCCAGATCTTCCTCGAGACCGAACTGTTCTACAAGGGCATCCGCCCGGCGGTGAATGTCGGTCTGTCGGTCAGCCGTGTCGGCTCGGCCGCGCAGATCAAGGCGATGAAACAGGTTGCCGGCTCGGTGAAGCTGGAGCTGGCGCAGTATCGCGAGATGGCCGCCTTTGCCCAGTTCGCCTCGGACATGGATGCCTCGACACGCGCGCTTCTCGAGCGCGGCGCGCGCCTGACCGAGCTTCTGAAGCAGCCGCAATACAGCCCGATGAAGGTCGAGGAGCAGGTTGCCGTGATCTTTGCCGGCGTGAACGGCTATCTTGACGGCGTCGAGGTTGGTGATGTCGGCCGCTTTGAAGCTGGCCTGATGGAGCATCTTCGCAGCGCCGCAGGTGACGTTCTCGACACCATCCGCGACGAGCAGAAACTGTCCGACGAGACCGAGGAAAAGCTGAAGGCCGCCATCGAGGCGTTCGCCAAGAGCTTTGCCTGAGGACAGCTGTCCGAACCGATACGTGGCGGCACCCCGCCGCGTGCTGGAACATGGAGCCTGATGCATGCCATCGTTGAAAGATCTCAAAACACGCATCAACAGCGTGAAGTCGACGCAGAAGATCACCTCGGCCATGAAGATGGTCGCGGCGGCAAAGCTGCGGCGGGCCCAGGATTCGGCCGAGCGTGGCCGCCCCTACGCCGATCGCATGCAGCAGATCATCAACTCGCTTGCCGCCAAGGCCGACCCGTCCTCGGCCCCGCAGCTTCTTGTCGGCAATGGCCGGGACAAGACACATCTTCTTGTCGTGGTTTCGGCTGACCGTGGCCTGTGTGGCGGTTTCAACGGCGCGATCACCCGCCAGACCCGCACCGAGGTGGCGCGGCTTCGCGATGAGGGCAAGACGGTCAAGCTGCTGATGGTCGGCCGCAAGTCGGCGGACGCGCTGCGGCGCGAACTTGGTGACTCCTATATCCAGTCGCTTGAGGGCATTCAGGGCACCTCGGTCGCCTTTTCCGATGCGGCATCGATCGGTGACAAGGTGCGCGACGGCTTCGAGGCCGGTGAATTCGATGTCTGCACCGTCATCTTCAACAAGTTCAAATCCGCCATTTCGCAGGAAGTCACGCTGAAAAAGCTGATCCCGGCCGAGGTCGATGAGTCGGCGCCGTCGGACGATCAGGGCGTGTCCTATGAATATGAGCCGGATGAGGAAGAGCTTCTTGCCGCGGTCCTGCCGCGCAACATCTCGACCCAGATCTACAGCGCCCTGCTGGAATCCTCGGCTGCCGAACTGGCCGCGCGGATGACGGCGATGGACAATGCGACGCGCAATGCGGGCGATCTGATCGACCGTCTGACACTGGTCTATAACCGGACCCGCCAGGCGACAATCACCAAGGAACTTATCGAAATCATTTCCGGCGCCGAAGCGGTGTAACGGACCAGGACTCAATCGCGGAGTAAGGATAAATGGCAAACAATATCGGCAAAATCAGTCAGGTCATCGGCGCCGTTGTCGATGTCGAGTTCGAAGGCCATCTTCCGGCCATTCAGAACGCCCTCGAGGTGGACAATGCCGGCCAGCGGCTGGTTCTGGAAGTGGCGCAGCATCTTGGCGAATCAGCGGTCCGCACCATCGCGATGGACTCGACCGAGGGTCTTGTCCGCGGTGCTGATGCGGCCGACACCGGCGCGCCGATCACCGTGCCTGTCGGCCCGGAGACGCTTGGCCGTATCCTGAACGTCATCGGCGAGCCGGTTGACGAGGGCAAGCCGGTCAAGGCGAAGAAATCCTACCCGATCCACCGGCCTGCCCCGGAATATGTCGACCAGTCGACAGAGGCCGAGATCCTGGTCACCGGCATCAAGGTCGTCGACCTGCTGGCACCTTACGCAAAGGGCGGCAAGATCGGCCTGTTCGGTGGTGCCGGTGTTGGCAAGACGGTTCTGATCATGGAACTGATCAACAACGTCGCCAAGGCGCATGGCGGTTACTCGGTGTTCGCCGGTGTTGGCGAGCGGACCCGCGAAGGTAACGATCTCTATCATGAGATGGTTGAATCCGGCGTGATCAAGACCGATGGTGAAGGCTCCAAGGCGGCGCTTGTCTATGGTCAGATGAACGAGCCGCCGGGCGCCCGCTCGCGCGTCGCGCTGACCGGCCTGACGCTGGCCGAGTATTTCCGTGACGAGGAAGGCCAGGACGTGCTGTTCTTCGTCGACAACATCTTCCGCTTCACGCAGGCTGGTTCCGAGGTGTCGGCGCTTCTTGGCCGTATCCCGTCGGCGGTGGGTTACCAGCCGACGCTGGCCACCGACATGGGCGCTCTGCAGGAACGAATCACCACCACAACCAAGGGTTCGATCACCTCGGTCCAGGCCATTTATGTTCCGGCCGACGATCTGACAGACCCGGCACCGGCGACATCCTTCGCGCACCTTGACGCGACGACGGTTCTGTCGCGTCAGATTGCCGAGCTCGGCATTTACCCGGCCGTTGACCCGCTTGATTCCTCGTCTCGTATGCTTGATCCGCGGATCGTCGGCGAGCGCCACTATCAGATTGCCCGTAACGTTCAGGAGGTTCTGCAGCAATACAAGTCGCTTCAGGACATCATCGCCATCCTTGGCATGGACGAGCTTTCGGAAGAGGACAAGCTTGTCGTGGCCCGCGCCCGCAAGATCCAGCGCTTCCTGTCGCAGCCCTTCCATGTTGCCGAGGTCTTCACCGGATCACCTGGCAAGCTGGTTGGTCTCGAAGACACCATTGAGGGCTTTTCAGGCATCATCAATGGCGATTACGACCATCTTCCGGAGGCCGCCTTCTATATGGTCGGTACCATCGAAGAGGCCGTCGAGAAGGGCAAGAAGCTGATGCAGGAGGCCGCGTAAGCGGCCCCGGCGCCAAGGGAGACGTGCGCAATGGCGGAAACCACGCAACTTGAGCTGGTCACACCGGCCGACATCATGGTCCAGAAACCGGCCGAGATGGTCGTGGCCCCGGGCGCCGAGGGTCTGTTCGGCGTGCTGCCGCGGCATGCGCCGCTGCTGTCCGATCTGGTGCGCGGCATCGTTGAGGTGCACGAAAATGGCAAGGTGGCCAACCGCTTCATGATTGATGGCGGGCTGGCTGATGTATCGGGCGAATCAGTGACCATCCTGACCGAACGCGCCGAAGATCTCGACAAGGTAAGCCGTGACGACATTAAATCACGGGCCGATGCCGCCAGCGGTGCCGAGGCTGAATTCCTGAATGTGGTGCTGGCCGCGCTGTAGCGTGTCATGAAAATCGACCAAGAGGATACCCGGCGAATGCCGGGTTTACTTTTGGTCGGGATTTTCTTGGCCGGGTCTTCTTTGGCCGGGCCTTCCGGGCCGCTTACGGGCGCAACAGGCCGGCAAAGGACTCCATGAGTGTTGAATAGACGTCGCGTTTGAACGGGACCGCCAGGTCAATCAGCGCGTGCGGGTCCAGCCAGCACCATTCGCAGAATTCCGGCTCGGCGGTCTCGATATTGATATCAGTGTTCGTGCCGGTGAATCGCAGCGCCACCCATTTCTGCTTCTGGCCCCGGTACTTGCCGTGCCACAGCCGGTCGGCAAGCGGCTCGGGGATATCATAATGAAGCCAATCATCATGCTCCTGCAGAAGCTGCGCCTTGTTGGTGCCGATTTCCTCTTCCATCTCGCGCAGGCAGGCCTCGATGATCGACTCGCCATGATCAATGCCCCCCTGCGGCATCTGCCACGCCTCTGCCCGGTTGTCGATGCGGCGGCCGGCGAAGAGCTGCCGGTCATCATTCAGCAGAAAGATTCCGACACAGGGGCGATAACCCCGCTCTGCATAGGGGATATCGGTCATGAGGCCGGCTTCAACGCTCCGAAGACCGAAACGCCGCGGATGAGATCCAGGGCCCGTGCCAGCTGATAGTCGATCTTGGACTGGTCGGCCGGCTCGTCCGGCGCGCCATCCTGCGAATCGTCCGAATCGGTGTTCGCGTCAGTGTCGTCATCCTCACTGCCATCAAGCGCGCCCTTCAGATCCTCCTCGCGAACCACGCCGCCCTCGACAGGCTCGATCCGGGCCAGTTCCACTTCGATATCCGGTACGATCCCGAGACCCTGGATCGACACGCCGGACGGCGTGTAGTAACGCGCCGTCGTCAGGCGGATGGCTGAGGTGTTGGAAATCGGAATCACCGACTGCACTGACCCCTTGCCAAAGGACCGGGTGCCAAGGATCACCGCGCGTTTATGGTCTTTCAGGGCGCCGGCGACAATCTCCGAGGCAGAGGCCGATCCGGAATTGATCAGGATCACCATCGGCAATCCGCGGGCGATATCGCCAGCCTTGGCATAGACATGCGATCCACCGTCGATATCGCGGCCACGGGTCGACACAATCTCCCCCTCCTCAAGGAAGGCGTCCGAAACGGATATCGCCTCGGTCAGCAGGCCGCCGGGGTTGTTGCGAAGATCAAGCACGATGCCCTTCAGATCATCACCTTCCTCGCGGAAGAAATCATCAACCGCGTCCATCAGGCCCGGTGTTGTCTGTTCGGAGAAGGTCGTGATGCGGATATAGCCGATGCCGTCGAATATCTCCGAGCGAACCGACCTGATCTTGATGAAATCGCGAACGAGGGTCACATCGAACGGCTCCAGCTGACCGCGCTGCACCTTTACGGTCACTTTTGACCCGACCTTGCCGCGCAGCCTCTCGACAGCTTCGGACAGTTGCATGCCGATGATCGATTCGTCATCGACGGCGATCAGGTAATCCTCGGGCTGCAGTCCGGCGCGCGCCGCCGGTGTGTCATCGATTGGCGAGACGACCTTGACCATGCCCTGTTCCATCGTGATCTCGACGCCGAGCCCACCAAAGCGCCCTCTTGTCTGTTCCTGCATTTCCGAAAAGTTTTCGGTGTCGAGGAAGGTTGAATGCGGGTCGAGCGAGGTCAGCATGCCGGTAATCGCCGCCTCGATGAGCTC
>JAAZUU010000056.1 GCA_018624035.1 Rhodobiaceae bacterium
GCATCATGCGACAGGTGCGAGCGCAGGCCAAGCCATAAGGACGGCCGGCACGTGGCCTGAATTCAACGGTCCTAAATTCAGTGGCACTGACCGGCAAGCTGCGCTACACCCGCCTCGCAGATTGAAAGGCGGGGAAAGACAGCGATGTCCGGGAAAGGTCAGGAACGTTCGACAGAGCGGCTTGATGTGTCGATGCCGGCGATCAAAACCGCCGCGGCGACGCTTGCCGCCGGCGGACTTGTCGCCTTTCCAACCGAAACCGTCTACGGGCTTGGCGGGGATGCCTGCAACGCCGAGGCCGTCGCCGCCATCTTCGCCGCAAAGGGCCGTCCGGCCTTCAACCCGCTGATCAGCCATGTCGACAGCACCGAACATGCCTTCGCGCTCGGCATGGCGACGCCGCCGGCACGGGCACTGGCGGCGCGGTTCTGGCCCGGTCCGCTGACACTGGCCCTCACCCGCCGGGCGGATTGCCCGATCGCACGCCTGACAAGCGCCGGTCTTGACAAGATCGCGCTTCGCGTACCGGCAAGCGAGGCAGCACAGCGGCTGCTGACGGCCTTTGGCGGTCCCGTTGCAGCGCCAAGCGCCAACCCGTCGGGCCGGATCAGCCCGACACGCGCCGACCATGTCATGGCTGGTCTGGATGGCAGGATCGATGTCGTTCTTGATGGAGGACGCTGTGACAGCGGCGTCGAATCGACGGTTGTCGACTGCAGCGACGACAGTGCCGTGATCCTGCGCCCGGGCGGAGTTACCCGCCAGCAGGTGGCCGACTGTCTTGCCGCGGCGGGCCTTGAACTGGCAGTGGCAACCTCTTCGTCGGATATCACTCAACCGGCAAGCCCGGGGATGCTGGCAAGCCATTATGCGCCCCGCGCCGCTCTGGAGATGAATGTCACCCGCGCAGAGCCTAGCATGAAAATGATCGGTTTCGGTGATATCGAGGGTGCCGGTGCGAACAATCTCAATCTCAGCCCGAGCGGCGACCTTGTCGAGGCTGCCGCCAATCTGTTCGACATGCTGCACCGGGCCGACGCGACCGGCAGCGCGGTGATCGGCGTCGCGCCCATTCCCGCACAGGGGCTTGGCGAGGCCATCAATGACAGGCTGCGCCGCGCCGCGGCCCCGCGCAAGACGCGGTAAAGACACCGTCTGCGGCGTCACGTCGGTTGTCGATCGCCTGATGACGGCGCTATGCTGGTGTCCGTAATCCGCAGGAGACAGTCATCTTGTCAACAGAACTGATCGCATCCCTTCGTGATATTGTCGGTGACACCGGACTGAAAACCGGTTCCGACGAGACCATGTCGTTCCTCACCGACTGGCACGGCCAGTATCATGGCGCGGCACTTGCCGTGGTGATGCCGGAAACGACGGAACAGGTCTCGCAGGTCATGGCTTTCGCCGAGGCGCATGACATTGTCGTCGTGCCGCAGGGTGGCAATACCGGGTTCATGGGCGGCGCCACGCCCGACTCCTCGGGCCACAGCATTGTTCTGTCGCTGCGCCGCATGAACCGCATCCGCGAGATCGACCCGATCAACATGTCGATGACCGTCGAGGCCGGCTGCGTTCTGCAGACACTTCACGAGGCGACCGAGGCCGAGGGGCTGTATTTCCCACTGAACCTCGCCGCCAAGGGAAGCTGTACCATCGGCGGCAATCTCGGCACCAATGCCGGCGGCCTGAATGTCGTCCGCTATGGCACCACGCGGGAGCTGACGCTCGGCGTCGAGGTTGTGCTGATGGGGGGACGCGTCCTGAATCTTCTCAGCGGTCTTCGCAAGGACAATACGGGCTATGATCTACGACACCTGTTTGTCGGCTCGGAAGGCACGCTTGGCGTCATCACCGCCGCGACGATGAAGCTGTTCCCCCAGCCTGTCGCGCGCGCCACGGCCTTTGCCGAAGTGCGCGATGTGGACGCCGCGGTACAACTGTTGCATCGTCTGCAGGCAGCATCGGGCGGCGGGATCGAGGCGTTCGAATTGATCCCGGCGGACATTCTGCATGTTGTCTTCCGGCACTTCCCCGAAATTCCACAGCCGCTTGCCACCCGCGGGGCAATGAATGTGCTGATGGAAATCGCCAGCACCAACCCGGCGAGCGGCATGCCCGACGCGACAGGCGAGGCACCGCTGCAGACCATCATGCAGGAAACGTTGGCCACCGCTTTCGAGGACGGGCTGGTGATTGATGCCACCATCGCCAGCAGCGAGGCGCAGCGCCGCGCGCTGTGGGATGTCCGCGAGATGGCACCTGAATCGCACAAGCGATCAATGGGCGTGGCACGGTCGGACATCTCGCTGACGCAATCGGCGCTTGCGCCCTTCTATGCCGAGATGGTCGACGGGGTGAAAGCCATCGACCCGAATCTGTGGATCTGCGGCTATGGCCATATCGGAGATGGCAATCTTCATTTCAATCTTGTGGCCGACGAACGGAGCAACAGCGATTTCGCCGAAAAGAAGGACGATCTCTACGATCTGATCTATGACAAGGTCGCGAAATATGGCGGTTCGATCAGCGCCGAGCACGGGATCGGCCAGACCAAGCGCGCACAGCTTGCAAAGGTCAAGGCACCGGAAATTCTCGACGTCATGCGCGCGATCAAGGCATCCATCGACCCCAAGAATTTGATGAATCCCGGTAAAGTGATCTGATGACCGCCACCATCCCGTGCACCACCGCGCGCGGCCATTCCGGAGACCCCGATGTCAAAACCCAGATCATCAGCAGCGGTTCTTGCCTTCTGGTTCGAGGACAGCGCGCCAGAACAGTGGTACAGGAAGGACCCGGCTTTCGACGAGTCCATTCGTCAGGGGTTCGAGGCGACGATCACGGCCGGGCTGGCCTCACGCCTTGATGGCTGGGCCGACAGCGCGGAAGGGTGTCTGGCGCTGATCCTTCTGCTCGACCAGTTCACCCGCAATATCTACCGCGACAGCCCACGCGCCTTTTCCGGCGACGAGATGGCCCTGGCGTTGAGCCTCCGCTGCATTGACCGGGATTATCTGGCGCATGAAGACCCGGCCTATCGGCAATTCATGCTGATGCCAATGATGCATAGCGAGGATCTGGCGATCCAGGAGCGCTCGCTGCCATTTTTCGAGCGCCTGACCAACCCGCAGACACATGGATTCGCGGTCAGACACCGCGACATCATCGCGAGATTTGGCCGCTTTCCGCACCGCAACGCCATTCTGGGCCGGCCATCCACCGACGAGGAGCTGGAGTTCCTCACACAGCCGGGATCATCTTTCTGAACATCCGCGGGTCGGAGGTTACAGCGCGGCTAAGGCGTCCATTGCCTGTGGCGGCGTGACATCGCCGACATTCTGGCTCCTGACCCACCCGGCGCGCGCGCCAACCGGCGCCGACATTGACGGGTCGGTATCGCCGCCCATAACCATCAGCGTCGGCACGCCGGTTCTGGCCGCCAGAAAGACTGGGCCGGTGTCATTCCCCACCACCGCATGCGCCCGCCCGAACAGCGCCGCCAGCGCGTCAAGGCTTGTCCGTCCCACCATATCGCTGCAGGCCGGCGCATCCCGCAACACCGCGTCGGCGGCCGCGCGATCGGCGGCGGTGCCGACGATTGCCACTTCGCGTCCATCACGAAGAAACATGTTCGCCAGCTCGGCATAGGATGAAGCCGGCCAGCGTTTGCCGGGCTTTGCCGGCGAGCATCCGGGTACCAGCACCACGGCGCCGTCAGCCTCACCCCCCTGATCATCCGATACAAGCCAGTCAAGCGATGCTGACATGTCCCCGTCTCCGCCGGCCATCCCGATGGCCACCTTCATTCTGTCGGCATTGTTCACACCGGTAAAATCCGGATAGGGGTCGCTGGCACCGGGCGCGGTGCCGAACCAGCGCGTTTTCGACGGCGCCAGGAATTGATGATAGCGCGCGGTACGGCGACTGCATTGCAGATCCAGGATGATGTCCCAGTCGGCATGAAACAGACGCCGCATGCGAAGAAGTTGCGGCATGTTCAGCGCGAAGGCCCGGAAGTCCTCGACAACCTCGTCAAACCAGGGCGCGCGGCGCGACAGTCCGACAAAGGCGGGCGATGTCAAAAGCGTGATATGCGCGTCCGGCAGGCCATCCCGCAGGCCGGCAAATGCGTCGAAGCCCTGAACCAGATCGCCAAGGGCCCCATGTTTGATCACCAGAATTCGCGGCTCTTTCACACCGGAACCCTCTCTGTCCTTCGGATTAAAATGCCCTGCAAGAGTGCAAAGCCTGTTGTCTTGTGATGGCTCTAGCATAGAATGGCGGATGCCTGCCATCAATCATGCCAAACGGACCGTGCCGCGTCATGACGTCTGACACCCCAGCGGATACCGCCTCGCTTGCCACCATCGCGCCGCCACCCCGCATCGATGTCATCCTGCCATCAAAGGAACGGTTCGGGCCAGCGAATGCCGGTGCCATTTCCGGGGTCGTCCTCGACCAGATCCGCAACAGTGCCACGCCGGATTGTTTCCGCGTTGTCGGCACGGCCGTGGATCAGTCATTCGACGGTGTTGGCTTTCATGGTCTTCATCCGCGGCATGCCTGGCTGCATGGCGGCAATATCGGGTTTGCCGCCGCCTATCTGCATTCACTGCGTGGCATGCCAGCTCCCGATCTTGTCGAGGTTCACAGCCGTTGTCATGTCGCTGCCTGGCTGAAGGCAAAGCGGCCGGATCTCCGCATCGCCCTGTATCTTCACAATGACCCCCGCGACATGAAGGGCAGTCGAAGCGTTTCCGAAAGACGCCGGCTTCTTGAATCGATGGCGGCGGTGATCTGTGTCAGCGACTATATCCGCACCTGTTTCCTTGACGGGCTTGATGATGCTGGCAGCCTTGCCGGCAAGGTGTCGACAGCCCGCAATGGCGCGACGCGATGGCTGGAGACTCCAGCGGCGAAGAAACCGATAATCCTTCTTGCCGGGCGCATGGTGCCGGAAAAGGGCATCCTTGAATGCGCGCAGGCCATGGCATTGGTGCTGAAAGATCACCCCGAATGGGAGGTCGTCATCGCTGGGGCACGCCGTTTTGAGGACAGCACGCCAGGAAGCTATGAGGGGCAAATCGCCAGGACACTGCAACCGCTTGGGCCACGGGCGCGGATGACCGGGTTTTTGCCGATTGAGCAGATCCGCGAGTTGCAAGAAGAGGCAGCCATAATCGCCTGCCCCTCGATCTGGCATGACCCGATGCCAAAGGCGGTGCTGGAAGCCTTGGCGGCTGGCGGCGCGCTGTTGACGACCCGGCGCGGCGGCATTCCCGAGGTTGCCGAGGGGCGCGCGCATATTGTGGATACACCGGATGTGGAAGGCTTCGCATCAGCATTGCAGAGACTTGTTGCAGACCAGTCCTATCGCGAGATACTGCAGCGCGCCGCCTGGCAGGATTTCCCCTTTACCGCGGCCAGGATGGCGAATGATGCCGACGCGATCAGGGCGCGCGCAATCGACGTCACAGCCGCGGCGTGAATCAGCAGGAGCGGATGGACTTGCCGCCGAAAACACGCTAGCTGTAGACACAGGTTTTCTGGAGTGCAGGCCCAATGATGTCCCATCGCGTATCGCGCATTCTGGCGCTGTTGATTCTGGCTCTGGGTTTCATCACCCCATCATTCGCCGCCGAAACAGACATCAGTTTCGAGGCTGACAGTGTCGTCATCAACGAAGAAGACGGAAGCCTGTTCGCCACCGGCAATGTGATCATGAAGCAGGCCGGCATGACATTGTCGGCCGAGGAAATCAGATATAACAGGACCGAGGGCCGCGCCGTCGCCAAGGGCAATGTTGTATTTATTGAGGCTGACGGATCAACGCACAAATCCGATGTCATGACGCTGGACAGTGAGTTCACGCATATCGTCGCCGAAACATTGCGGTCGCGCTACCCGGACGGATCATTCTTTACCGCAAAGGATGGCGACATCAGGACAAACAGCTTCTCGATCTTCGATGGCTCACGGTTCAGCGCCTGCAAATGTGATTTCGAGAATGGCGAGACACCGATCTGGGACCTGAGAGCGACATCGACACGACATAATGTCGAGACAAAAACCATCGTCCATCGCAATGTGCGCATGCACATCATGAATCTGCCGGTTGGCTATCTTCCCTACCTTGCGCATCCCGACTGGACGGTGCGGCGGCGAAGCGGGTTCCTGACGCCAACATTTCTGCTCAACTCCGATCTCGGATTCACCGCCTCGATGCCCTATTTCAAGGTCATCGACGAAACTCGTGACGTCGAATTCACCCCCTTCATTTACCAGCGTCGCGGCAAGGCTCTGAGAACGCGATATCGTCAGAATTGGGATGACTCGGAACTCAATCTGGGCCTCTATACAGCTTCGGTTGAAACTTACAAGAAGAACCGCGAGTCAGTGGCGGCGATCGATGCCGGTTATGGCGTGCGGATTGGTGATGGATGGGATGTAAAAGCCCGCCTGCGCCGGGCCAGCCAGGATACGTTCATGCGCCGTTACAAATTCAACGGCGACACCAAACTGCAATCCGATGTTGTGGCGGAACGGCTGAAACAGGATCGCTATTACCGTGTCGAGATGTCTGACATCCAGGGGTTGAACGCCGCCGACACGCCGGATCGGGAGCCGACCATCCTGCCGCATGTCATCTATGAAAAGATCGCCCCCGGCATGCGAAGCGGGCAGAGGGTCAAGACGGAGATCTCGGCCATCCAGGTCGATAATGATGAAGGCCACAACATGTCCCGCTGGACCGGCAATGTCGAAATTCATGATGAAATTCGCACCGGACGGATCGTCACCGACCTGAAAGCCGGCGCGATCGGCACCTATTACAGCATCCAGAAAAAGCCGTCCGCCGCCACTACAAAGACCGACGATCTCGGTCGCATTACGCCGCAGCTATCCGCCGGCTGGCGGCTGCCGATTGCTGTCACCTCAAATGGCGGATCGGCCATCCTCGAGCCGCGTTTGCAGCTTGTCCATGTTGGTGGCCCGGACATGACCGACGACATTCCAAACCGCGATTCCGCTGATTACCGGATCGATGAGGGCAATCTGTTCCTGCTGAACCGATATCAGGGATATGACTATCTGCGACCGGGGTCGCGCGCCGATCTGGGCGTTTCAACAGTGGCGCAGGATGCAGTTCTCGGCGAGGTGTCAGGGTTTGTAGGTGCCAGCTACCGCATGTCCGGCAAGCCGACAAAGGGACTGGCGGTGAACGACCGTGACGCCGTGTCGGACATTGTTGCGAGCCTGTCGGTGAACCCGGATCTGCCTGTCGAGCTGTCCTGGGCCGGCCGCATGGCCTCGAACGACCTGACGCTCAATGAATCAAACACAAATGTCACGGGCACATATGGCAAGCTTGGCTACACGGTCGAGCACCAGCAGCTGGCGAAGTCATATTTCACCAGCGCGGCATCCAACCTGGAAGAGTTGAAACTGACCCTTTCCTATGACCTTCCGAAAGGGTGGACGGCGAAGGGAACACAGGTATGGGATCTGTCGAATGGCCGCCGCAAACGGGATTCTGCCACCGCCGCGCTGCAATGGACGGGGGGTCTTCAGGATTGCCTGACATTCAATCTTGATTACGACCGCGACCTTGAGTCCGATCGGGATATTTCGGCCAGCGACCAGTTCTTGCTGACAATCAACTTCAAATATCTTGGATCGATCACTCAGAAGGACATCTGGAAAAAGAACTCATCCTGACCTTCACAAGAAAGCTTCTGGAGTGGTTTGCGCTGAAGCCTCACTCGTCAGCGATCAGCCGCTTGCCAAGAAAGTGGACA
This sequence comes from Rhodobiaceae bacterium, assembly GCA_018624035.1. Classification (GTDB taxonomy): domain Bacteria; phylum Pseudomonadota; class Alphaproteobacteria; order Puniceispirillales; family Puniceispirillaceae; genus UBA8309. The sequence continues at coordinate 7,803 of JAAZUU010000056.1, forward strand.
TCATCCACGGCGTAGCCAAGCCCGTCATAGAAGGCAAGGACGTCGTCATTGCCCTTGCGAACACAGAAACTGACCTTCGGACATCCCATTTCCATGAGCAAAGCCTCGGCCCGCCGCATCAGTCGCGCGCCAATGCCCGTGCGCTGATATTCCGGTGCCACGGCAAGATAGTTTATGCTGCCCCGGTGGCCATCATACCCGACCATCACGGCAGCAATGACATCATCTCCTTCTGTCGCCACCCAGAATGCGCCAGTTTTGTCGGTCAGTTTGCGTGCAATATCTTGCTTCGGATCGTTTCAGGGCCGGAGAAGGCCGCAGGTATCCCTGAGCGCGATTACGGCATCCGCATCTTCGGGCTGGAAATCCCTGACAGAAAGCCGGTCATCCGTCATCCGCTGTCGCGTCCCGTGGACACAGCATTCATCTCATAAGTGATCCCGTCGGAACGAACCGACAGCCGGTCATACAGACCGCGGGCGCGGTAATTATTGTCCCGTGTGATCCATCGCACAACAGCCCAGTCCCGCGCCGCCGCGATCTCGTCAATTTTTCTCAGCAGCGCCTCGGCGGCTCCGCTTCCACGCTGTGTCGGATTGATGAACAGGTCATCAAGAAACCCGACCTCGGCACCACGCAACGGCGACGGCATCGCCCGAAAATGCGCAAGGCCCAGAAGATTTCCGGCTCCGGTTTCGGCCACAAGCCCCTCACAAACATGTTTCGGGTCGAGAAGCCAGCCGAACAGTGTCTGCAACTTCGCATCATCGGTATCGACGCGGTAAAACTCGGCATAGCCGCGATACAGTCTCTCCCAGGCAGGCCGGTCGCTTTTTTCCACATGTCTGACGATGGTCATCGCATGAGACTCCTTTTTCCGAGGTTGCCTGTTCCCGAGTGTGAACATCAACTGGTTGTGCACTGACCCCGGCATTCCCCTATTCCGGCCAGACGGTGGCATGCGCGGGCGGCAAATGTCAACGCGGGCCACCAGCCTCACGGGATTGGGAACGGGAAGGAATGATTTCCTTACGAGTTTGCTGTCACTCTGAAGGCTGAAACAGGGCTCAGACTGAATTGGCGTCTGACCGAACAAATATCTGAATGACAGGCTGGCAGAATGAAACTTCGTCCCTTATTGGAAAATCCGTTCCGGAACTACGCCGTGTTTTCCGGACGGGCGGGCCGCGCCGAATTCTGGCTCTTCATCCTGACCTTCGTGGTGATTACGCAGCTTGCGTGGCTTATTGGCTTCGGGGTGATGAAGATTGCCGGCTTCGACGAGCCTCATAATTGGTCCTCAGAGCAAAATCCTATGGGCCAGTCTGAATATGATGATGCGGCAACGAGCGACGCGGCCGACACGCAATCCAGCGGCCAACCCGGTGACAGTTCATCTGCAAATGACGGTTCATCCGCAAACAGCGCATCGCAAAGCAGCAAGGCAGACGACAATGTTGTCGGAGCAAGGCCGGATCGCAGATATCCGTCATCACCGACATTCGACAGATATCATTCAGACAGGCATGACGACATGATGAATTTCATGATTCATCGGCATGGTCGCGACGGGTACCACCTGCATGGCATCATCCGCGATGATCACATGTTTGAATATGACGGTGATGAATATGCCGACGATAAATATGACGGTAAGGATTTTGACCGTTCGGATGATCACCGGCGCTATCAATATGATGGTCGGCAGCGCGGCGACAGGCATCTCTATGTCCGGTTTCACAAGAGCCGGGCCGAACGCGGCGGGGATATCCTCTGGCTGATCAGCGTGGCGGCGCTGCTGTTGCCGCTAATTGCCGTCGGCGCAAGACGACTTCACGACAGCAACCATTCCGGATGGTGGCAGTTGTTGGAGCTGATACCTGTCGCCGGCTGGCTGGTGTTGCTGATTTTCTTCCTGCTGCCAGGTGAGGAGGACGAGAACCGGTTTGGGCCACCCTCGATAATTTAGAGCAGGCGATAATTCAGTGCGGAGCGCGCCCCCGTGGCCTGGGCCCGGTGGTATCTGCCGCTTCAATCCAACACGATCTGTATCGGTGCGGGTCAGGTGACTTCAGGGCGCGAAAGTCACTGCCCCTCATTCAGCGCGGCCTCAGCTGCCATATGCTCGGCGATCGCGGCGTCTGTCTGGGCGTTATGCTCCTCGATATACTCCACCGCCTGCTCCAGATCAGCGGTGGAAATCCCTTCCCAGGCAGCCTCGGTTGCGGCTCTCGCGGCTTCATCGATATCGACCGATGACAGCGCCTCGGAAACCTGTTCCCTTGTAGCCTCGACATGCTCCTCGGTAATGCCGCGCGCAAGGTCCGATGCATCAGGTGCGTTGGGGCCGATCTGTTCGCCAGCCGCCTCGGCGATGATGTCCATCATCTGTTCCTTGGACTTGCCCCGCACATCGTTCACCGGCACGAACACCACATCTTCCCCGACAACGACGAAAATGTTCGACCCCCGCACACCGGCCTTTTTGCCATCGCCAAACAACCCCCGGCTTTTCGATTGCGCGACAATCGCGCTCCTCTGTTCGGGTGACGCGCCAGAATAGACCTTGCCGTCACTCGACAGGAACTCACCTGATTTCAATGTCAGGGCACTCGCGGTGCCGGCGGCGATGAACATGGCAAGCACGACAAGGAAAAGAGCGGATCTCTTCATGATGGTGCCTCCCGATCAGCATCCATCAGCTGAACCGGGACCGCCGGCACATTTTTCCGCATGCGCGGCTTCAATGGCGGCTTCGTAGCCTGCCTCGGCGGCGGCAACCTCGGCGGCATTATTGATATCAACCGTCGCGATGGCGAGCGTGGCCTCGGTCAACGCCTCCGCCATGGCAGCGTCGCCAGCCGCATCCTCGGCGATTTGTGCTGCAATTTCAGAGGTTACCGGATCGTTGGCAAGCTCGGCGAGCTTTTCCAGGGATTCGGCATCGATACCTCCCTCCTCGGCAATTACCTTTGCCATGGCATCCGCCATCAGCGCGTCAACAATATGGTTCTTGATGACCTTGGTGACGCCTTCCTTGGACTTGCCCTGGATCTCCTTGATGGGAACGAAGACCAGCTCATCCTGCACGACAATATAGACATTGCTTCCCTGCACACCGGACTTTTTACCGTCGGCACCGAACCAGCCCTTTTCCTTTGACCTGGCGATCAAGGCTTCCTGCTGTTCTGGGCTGGCACCGTCATAGACCTGCCCATCGGAGGACAATACCTGCCCCGATTTCAGTGTCAGCGCAGCACCGGCATGGCCGAATCCAAAGGTTAGAAGTGTTACACAAAGAGCAAAGTGCAGCTTGTTCATCGGCAGTATCCTTTCAAGGCCTGACCTCGCCGGGATATCAGATGACCAAGGCAATATCAGAACGACAAATGTCGAATATCCACCTTCATTATCGTATATATGGTCGAATTATTCTAGAAATAAGACTTACTATTTCTAAAATTCGACAATTATTCGAATTTATCTCAATTTGTGTAATGACGTGCCAGCTATTCCACGGTAACCGACTTGGCAAGGTTGCGTGGCTGGTCGACATCCGTGCCCTTCTCGAACGCCGTCAGATAGGCGAGGATCTGCACCGGCACGGTCAGCAGAAGCGGTGCCAGCAGCGGGTCGACATTCGGCACCGTGATGACCTGATCGGCGAAATCCACCACATGTGCCGCGCGCTCCTCGGTGACAAGGATGATGCGCGCCCCGCGGGCACTCGCCTCCTGCAGATTGCTTGCCGCCTTGCCCATCACCTCATCGGCGGCAAGCAGGGCGATCACCGGCAACCCCTCCTCGATCAGCGCGATGGGGCCATGCTTCATCTCGCCGGACGCAAAGCCCTCGGCATGGATATAGCTCAATTCCTTGAGCTTCAATGCACCCTCCATCGCCACCGGAAACAGCACGTCACGCCCGAGATACAGCGCCGAGCGCGCCGTTGTCAGCGAATGCGCCAACGGCCTGATGTCGTCAAACAGGCCGAGCGTGCGGCCTATTATCGAGGGAAGCCCCCGGATATGTTCATGGATCTCATCGCGACGTTGCGCATCGATACTGCCCCTTGCCTCGGCCAGAGCGGCGGCAAAACAGATCAGCGCCGTCAATTGCGCGATGAAGGCCTTGGTGCTGGCGACGCCGATCTCTGGCCCGGCGCGCGTCGGCATGACAAGGCTGGCCTCGCGGGCGATGGTGCTTTCCGGCACATTGACAAGGCCGACGGTGCGCAACCCGGCCTCGCCGGCGTGACGCATTGCCATCAGCGTATCAAGGCTTTCCCCGGACTGCGAAATGGCGATGGCGGTTGTGAAGGCGCCGGTGACAGGCTTGCGGTATCGGTATTCGGAAGCAATCTCGCAGGATACCGGCACCCGCGCCAGCGCCTCGATCCAGTAACGCGCCACCATTGCCGCGTAATGGCTTGTGCCAGCCGCCAGCATGACTATGCCGTCAATCGCCTGCAGATCATCCCGCGACAGCGGCGTCGACAGGGTGCCGTCAGTCCCCGTCATGGCAGCAAGCGTATGCGCGATGGCGTCCGGCTGTTCGTGGATTTCCTTCTCCATGAAATGCCGGAATCCACCCTTGTCGACCATGCCCTGGCTTGCCGCGACAATCACCACCTCTCGGTGTACCGACACACCGGCGGCGTCGAAGATCTGCGCTGAATCCGGCGTAACAATGGCGAAATCATTATCCTTCAGATAGATAACATTGCGCGTAAGAGGTGCCAGAGCTATAGCATCGGACCCGACGAAACTGGCCCCGTCCCCAAGGCCAATCGCCAGCGGAGAGGCATTGCGGGCGACAATCATCATGTCGGGATGGTCGACATGCATGGCGGCGAGAGCAAAGGTGCCTTCGATCTGTGACAGCACCGCGGCACCGGCCTCCTGCGCTGACATCCCCTGATCAAACGCCGCAAGAAACAGATGTGCCAGCACCTCGGAATCGGTCTCGCTGGCAAATTCATGGCCGGCGGCGCGCAGCTCGTCTCGCAACGCCGCGTGATTTTCGATGATACCGTTATGAACGATGGCGACCTTGTTGTTGGCGATGTGCGGGTGCGCGTTCCGCTCGGACACGCCGCCATGGGTCGCCCAGCGGGTATGGCCAAGACCGGAGCGGCCGGATAACGGCCTGTCGCGCATCGTGGCCGACAATGCGCCAAGCTTGCCAACCGCACGGTTCATGACAAAGCCTTCAGCCGCCCGAGTCACGATCCCGGACGAATCGTAACCGCGATATTCAAGCCGTTTCAGGGAATCAAGAAGCGTTTCCGCACAATCCTGCAATCCGACAACACCAACGATACCGCACATGGGCAAGGCTCCATTTATCAGTCCAGAACGTCATTCAGTGCGCGTCGAAACCGCTGTCCTCGAGACGAACAGGGCGCAGAATAGTCGCAGAGTGAGGCAGAAAAAAGTACCATTCGCATTCCGACCCCCGGTTCAGGTTTTTCTTTCAGGATCATCGTTCAGATTGCTGAATGACCACCATTCCGGTTAAATAGGGATATGGAATTCACAGCCATCATTCTTGCCGCCGGCAAGGGCACCCGAATGAAATCGTCGTTGCCCAAACCGCTCCATCGCGTCGGGGGACATCCCATGCTGGGCTGGTCGATCGACGCCGCCCGTGCCGCCGGCGCCACCCGGACGGTGGCGGTTCTGGCCCCTGACTCGCGTGACATACAGCAATGGCTGGATGATACCGCCATCGCCATCCAGCAGGAACAGCTTGGTACCGGCAGCGCCGTCGCCGTGGCGCGCGAGGTCATTGGCCGGGATGACGGCATTGCCATCGTGATGTTTGCCGACACACCGCTTGTCACGGCCAACAGCATTTCGGCCCTTGTCCGGCAGGTGGCGGATGGCGCGGCCATCGCCGTGGCGGCGTTCGAACCTGACGACCCGACCGGATATGGACGGATCGTGCAGGGGCAGGACGGCACCATTGAAGGCATTGTCGAGGAGCGCGAGGCCAGCGAGGCGCAGAAAAGGATCAATCTGTGCAATGGCGGAATCATGGCCGCAAAGACCCCGTTGCTGTTCGATCTGCTGGACCGGGTGACCAATGACAACGCGAAGGGCGAATATTATCTGACCGATATCGTCGCCCTCGCATCCGCCGACGGCCACCGGGTGGCGCATAATCTCATCGACGAGACCGAAATTCTCGGCGTCAATGACCGGGTGGATCTGGCGGCCGCGGAAGCGACGTTGCAGTCACGGCTCAGAACGACGGCGATGCAGCAGGGCGTGACAATGGCGGCACCTGATACGGTGTTCATCGCCGCCGATTCCGTTATCGAGCCTGACGTGATCATTGAACCGCATGTCGTGATTGGCAGCGGCTGTCATATCGGTGAAGGCAGCATCATTCGTTCCTTTTCGCATCTCGAGGGCACACGCCTCGGCGCGTGCTGCATCATCGGCCCCTACGCACGACTGCGTCCCGGCACCGATGCCGGCGACGGCGTGAAAATCGGAAACTTTGTCGAGATCAAGAAAACGAAACTCGGTGATGGCGCAAAGGCAAACCATCTGACCTATCTTGGTGATGCCACGGTCGGGGCCGAGGCAAATATCGGGGCCGGCACGATCACCTGCAATTATGACGGCTTTGGAAAATATGAGACGCTGATCGGCGATGGTGCCTTCATCGGCTCCAACACCGCCCTCGTCGCGCCGGTCACCATCGGCGCCCGCGCAATCATCGGCGCCGGCAGCACCATCACCCGCAATGTAGGCCCCGACAGCATTGCCGTCGAACGCGCTCATACATCCGAGAGAGAGGGCGCTGCAGCGAAATTCCGTGAGACCCGTCAAAGCAAGACCAAGGCAAAGCCAAGGAGTTAACCCCCCCATGGACGCGTCCCTTCTCGCCTCGCAACTGCTGGCTCTCCAGGGCGGCTCCGTCATGGTCGTTGGCGATGTCATGCTCGACCGGTTCGTCGATGGCACTGTCAGCCGCCTGTCCCCGGAAGCACCGGTACCAATCCTCGAAAAGGCCGAAGACAGCGTCATGCCGGGTGGCGCCGCGAATGTGGCGATCAATCTGGCCGGGCTTGGCTGCGAAGTCAGACTGCTTTCGGTAACCGGCGGTGACGCGGCAGGTCTGCAGCTGGGCCAAATCCTCGGGTCGCATCTGGCCATAGACTTTCATCAGGTGGTTGATGACACACGCCCGACAACCACAAAGACACGCTTTCGCGCCGACAAGCAACAGGTGCTTCGTGTGGATGAGGAGGTCACCAGGACAATCGATGGCAGAACAGCCGGTCATCTGCTGGCAGGTTTTGCCGAGAGCCTGCCGGGCGTGAATCTTGTCGTGCTGTCCGATTACGCCAAGGGGACTGTTGCGCCGGAGATGATCGCACAGATCAAGACCCTGACGAGCAAGGCCGGAGTTCAGCTTGTCACCGACCCCAAGCTGGCCGACTTCGCTGTCTATGCGGGTTCGGACATGCTGACACCGAACCTGTCCGAACTGAAGGCGGCCGTGACGATCACTGGAGATGATCTTGAGGATATTGCGGCAGCGGCCAGCAATCTGGCGAAATCCCATGATCTTGGAGCCATTCTGGTGACACTCAGCGCCCGCGGCATGCTGCTTGCCCGTGGCGACGGAACCTGGGAGCACGACCCGACAAGGGCGCGCGAGGTCTTTGATGTTTCAGGTGCCGGCGATACGGTCATCGCCATGATCGCCGCCGCGCTGTCATCAGGAGTTGCGGAGGGCGATGCGGTGAAACTGGCGAACATCGCCGCCGGCGTCGTGGTCGGCAAGGCCGGCACCGCCACAGTCAGCCCCGGCGAGATCATCGCGATGGCAAGCCCGCAAACTCCGGACCTCGATGTGCCGGCACTTGCGGCGCGTTGCGAGACCTGGCGTTCGCGGGGTGACCGGATCGGCTTCGCCAACGGCTGCTTCGACCTTCTTCATCCGGGGCATTTGCATCTGCTGAAGGCCGCCGCCGATTCCTGTGACCGGCTCATTGTCGGACTGAACAGCGATGCATCTGTCAAAAGGCTGAAAGGCGCCTCACGGCCTGTGCAGGGCGAGCGCCAGCGCGCCGCCATCATGGCAAGCCTTCCGCTGGTCGACGGGGTGGCCGTTTTCGAGGAAGACACGCCACTGGAACTCATCACCACATTGCAGCCCGACATCCTCTTCAAGGGCGGGGATTACCGGCCCGAGGATGTTGTCGGCGGCGACATCGCGGCAGCACGGGGTGGCAAGGTGGTCATCATCCCCACCCACGGCAACCATTCGACCTCAGCCCTGATACAGACCGACGCCGACTAGCCCGCCCGACCTTCACCGGCGCGCCCGGCAGCCCTGTCGGCCTCAATGCTGGCATCGATCTGACGCTCGAACTCGCGAAGGCGTTTGTAGACACTTGCCAGCTCGACAATGGTCGGCCAGCTGCGGAACAGATACTGCATCGATCCTTCAACCCGTCCGAAGGCCCTGATAATCTGTTGCATCACGCCAAGGGTGATCATTCCACCGACAATGGCCGGCGCCAGAAAGATGTAGGCCACAAGGACGTTCGTCTGCAGATAGGCGAGACGACCGGTATTGAAATAGATATATCGAAGATAGCTCTTGAAATGAATGCGCCGGACATCGTCAAACAGCTCCTCCAGTGACTTCGGACGCACCGAGCCATCATCCTCGGCGATCACAAGAAGCTTGCGATAGGCGGCCTCCTTCTTCTGAAGGTCATATTCGATGCCGACAAGACGCAGGATCCAGGCAAGAACAATCATCAGGACTGTACCACCGACCGCCCAGATCAAGGCGCCGGTGACCAACCCGTATTCCCAGTCGCCGAACCACATGATGGTGATTCCGGCACCAAGACCGACCAGGATCGGGAAAAATTCTATCAGAATGAGAACACTCTCAATCAGCGAGGTCCCCAGGCCCTCGACAATGCGCGAGAACTTGATGGTGTCTTCCTGCACACGCTGGGCCGCGCCTTCGATGGTCCGCGCACGGTCATAGACCTCGTGGTACCATTCGACCATCGCGGTTCGCCAGCGGAACAGGAAATGACTCGTCAGGAAGCTTGTTGCAAGACCAAGCGTGATCGCCAGCGCCGCCAGCTTTCCAAAACTGAGTAGTCCGCCGATATATTCGTTCATGCTCACGGCATTCGGCTCGCCAAGCGCCTTCTGGATCATGTCATAGAATTCACCGAACCATTCATTGATCTTGACGTCGATCTGCACCTGGACCCAGAGGGACCCCAGAATGACGAACGACCCGAGATACGCCCAGAGGGCCCATTTCGCAGTAGTGAAAAATCTGAACATATCAAGCCACTCCGTTGACATTCGGGCCGGTCGGGCCGCCTGTTATAGCTGTGGTATCATA
>JAAZUU010000144.1 GCA_018624035.1 Rhodobiaceae bacterium
ATCAGCATGGTCATCGACCAGGGGTTCGAGACAATGGAAGGCGCCTCCGGCGATGACTGGATTTCGGTGGCGCAGTCCATGCGCGCCTATCTGCGCTTCTCGATGCTTGGCGGCGTGATCGCCAAACAGATTCGCAATCTCGGTTTCAGCGCGAAGGCGCACACCGTTCTTGATGGCGATGTCCTGCAACCGCCGCTGCTTCTCCTTGGCGGACTTGGCGAGGTCAGCCGCATTGGCGAGGTGATTCTTCATCCCTTCCTCGGGCCGCGTCTGAAGTCGGGCGTCGTGACGACAACATTGCCGCTGGACCATGACCGGCCCATTGATTTCGGTCTGCAGAATTTCTGTGAATCCTGCCAGAAATGCGCCCGCGAATGCCCGTCAGGGGCGATTACCGCCGGGCCGAAGGTGATGTTCAACGGCTATGAGACCTGGAAATCGGACAGCCAGAAATGCACCACCTACCGGATCACCACCAAGGGTGGGGCGATGTGCGGGCGCTGTATGAAGACATGCCCGTGGAATCTTGAAGGTCTGTTCGCCGAGGCTCCCTTCCGATGGGCGGCCTCGAATCTGCCGATGGCGGCCAAAGCCCTTGCAACGCTGGATGACATGGCCGGACGTGGCGGGCTGAATGATCTGAAAAAATGGTGGTGGGATCTCGAGCTTGCCGAGGATGGCGCCTATCGTCCGGCCAGCCAGCCGGTGAACCGCCGGGGTCTCAACCGCGCCTTGAAATTGCGCGCCGAGGACCAGACGATGGCTGTTTATCCGGCCCCGCTGGCACCGCACCCCTATCCCTATCCCTTTCCGATGGACCGCGAGGCCGGTATCAAGGCGTTCGAGGCGCTGGTCAGCGCCGGTGAATATCGCCGCCGGATCGCGGCTGGTGATGAAAGCCATATTCATCGATATGTGAATGGTGACGGGCAGGGTGATGCCTCGCCGGTCATCCAGGCGGTTGTCAAACATGTCGATGTGATGTCGAGCGACATCTCGAAATATGTTTTCGCGGCGGTGGATGGCACGCCGCTGCCGGAATGGAGCGCGGGGGCGCATATCGACGTACTGGTGGCGCCGGGCATGATGCGGCAATATTCGATGTCCGGCGATCCGGCGCGCCGTGATGTCTATGAGGTGGCGGTTCTTCGCGAGGATGAGGGGCGTGGCGGTTCGTTGCTGATGCACCGGATTTTCACCGAGGGCCGACGCGTCTTCATTTCGCGACCGATCAATCACTTCCACCTTCAGAACAATAGCGGCCGCACTTTCCTGATGGGCGGGGGGATCGGCGTGACACCGATGGTCGCCTTTGGCCACAGCCTGTATGCCGCGGGGCGAGACTTCACGCTTCATTATTCGGTGTCGAGGCCGGAGGAGATGGCTTTTGCCGGTGACCTCGATTCATTCGCCTGGGCTGATCAGGTGGCCACACATGTCTCGTCACAGGGAGGGCGGGTCGACCTCGCCACCATTTTCGCCGGGGTGACGGATGATGACCATGTCTATGTCTGCGGACCGGACGGCTATATGGAGGCTGTCCTTGCCGCGGCGGCAGCGGCAGGGCTTCCCGATGACAACCTTCATCGTGAATATTTCTCGGTGCCTGAACAGCCGGATTACGAGAATTTCGCCTTTGAGCTTTTGCTGCAGCGCTCGGGACGCCGGATCACGGTCGAGGCCGGGGAAAGCGCCTCGGACGCGCTGGTGGCGGAAGGCTACCCCATTGACGTGAAATGTTCCGACGGCCTCTGCGGTGTGTGTAAATGCGGCCTCGTTGCCGGCAAGGTGGAGCATCGTGATTTCGTGCTGTCCGAGCGCCAGCGTGAAGACAGTATCATCCTGTGCCAGTCACGCGCCGCCGATGAAAATGGTGTGATCGAGATCGATCTTTAGCCGGCGTCATCCCGGGAATCCGGTGCGCCTGCAGAATCCGGTCACTTTACAGCGGCAACGATTACCGGCTGCCGGACGGTTCAGCTGACGGAGTTGCCGGTACTTCCGGCGGATTCCATTTCGGCGGTGGCCTGTCTGGCGGCACGGTCATTCCGTGTGAACCCGACATCGTCACGACGCCAGTCGACAACCGGAACCCCGCGAAGCGAACGCGCCATCATCTCGAATTTATGTGCATGTGGCAGGATATGCGCCGAAATCACTTTCTGGCATTCCTTGAATGCCTGAGGCGTGCTGTATTCCCACAGGATGCCGAGCTTGTGCTGGTCCTTGTGATTCCAGATCCGCATGATGGATTTCCGTTCGAGACCAAGTTCCGACAACCGCTTCATCACGTCCTCGTGCCAGATGTCGTCGAGGCCATCTAGATACCGGTTCAGCGCGGCTTCGTTGGTAAAGCGCAGCTCGGTGAAATTTACACAGGTGGATTTCATTCCAGAAACTCGAAAACGGCGGGGCGCTGATGCTCTTAGCGCAGATTGTGCTGTTGTTCCAACTGGAAAATCACCCCTCAGGGTAATCTTGCCAGCCTTGTCGTGATCAGGTCGAAAAAAGCGTCTGCGTCAAGGTCTCCGATGACAAGGGCGTTGTGTTTGCGCCCCGATACCTGCCACCAGTCAATGACAGTCATGCCCATGGTCAGTTCACTGGCGGTTTCAATCTCGACATTGCAATGGCGACCACTGAATATCTCAGGCGCCAGCATCCAGGCAATCGTGCAGGGGTCATGAAGCGGCCCGCCATCACTTCCATATTTGGCCTCGTCAAACCGTTCAAAATATTCAAGCATCTCGGCAACCGCCAGACCGGTCCTGTTGCCGAGAGCGCGCAGGGCCTCGGTGCGGCGCGTCGTCGTCAGCGCCTTGTGCGTGACATCCAGCGGCATCATCGTGATGGGGATGCCGGCGGCAAAGACAATTGCTGCCGCATGCGGGTCGACATGGATGTTGAACTCCGCCGCCGGGGTGATGTTGCCGCCCTCGAAACAGCCGCCTCCCATCAGCACAATCTGCCGGATATGCGGCGCGATGTCGGGCGCGCGCTGCAACGCCATGGCGATGTTTGACAAGGGACCAATGGGCGCGATCGTGACGCTGCCTGCCGGCTCTGCACGTATTGTATCTATAATGAAATGAACAGCATGTTGCTCCTGAAGCGGCGTTACAGGTGGTGGCAGATCCGGGCCGTCAAGGCCGGTGCGGCCATGTACATGCTCGGCGGTCACCAGGGCGCGGACCATCGGGCGCGACAGGCCGGCGAATACCGGCACATCCTGCCGGCCGGCAAGGTCGCAGATCTTGCGGGCATTCACCTCGGTCAAGGCCAGCGGCACATTGCCAGCCACCGTGGTGATTCCAAGAAGATTGATCTCAGGACTTGCCAGCGCCAGCAGAATGGCAACGGCATCGTCCTGACCCGGATCGGTGTCAATGATCAGTGATTGTGGATTGGTCATGGCATGGGCCTCCCGGCAAGATCGCATGGTGTCATCATGTGTCGGCAGCAAGGCGGTCCGCAAGTGTCGCCGCCTGGCGCGAGATACTTGCGGCACCGAGAATGTCGCCGACAACATGCGCTGTCCCCGGGCCGATGGCGTACAGATCGTCATGCGCTGTGCCATCTGGCCCGACAAGCGTCAGCGTGGTGGTCATGCGGGGGCGGTGCGGTGCCGTGTCATGTGCGGCGATCACGCCGTCGTCAATCAGCCTTGCCATCAGCCTGTCACGGCCGGCACCGCTGCAGTTGATGACGGCGTCAGCCTCAATCCGCCTGCCGGTGCCAAGGCTGACAAGGTGGCGTGTCGTGTCAGCACCGGCGGTCAGCCCGGTCACAATGTCCCGTCTGATTGTCAGTTGACCGCTATCCAGCATGACCTGCGCCGAGCCGGTCGCCTGCGGGCCGGCGCGGAAGCGCGCCAGTGACCACAGCCAGCCCATCCGCCGCATCAGACGTGCCTGGTCATCTTCCGGCAGGCTCTGCCAGGCGGTGGAGATGTTCATACGGAGGCTTTCAAACCGGCGCTGCCATTCGGTTCGCGACCAGTCGCCATCACCGATATTCCGGCGCATGAAGCGAAGAAAGCCCGAGCCACGCAATGGCGTCGGCCAGCGCAGCGGTGTAGCGTTCTGCCAGTTGGTCTGCACCGGCGGCAGCATGCCTTCCGGGCAGATCAGGCTGACGGAACCGTGATGCGAGCGCTTGTGCAGGCTGTGAAGGGCATCCAGCGCGGTCAGCCCGCCGCCGATTATAACGACCTCCGCATCTGGCGCGATCCGTTCTGGCCAGTCACCGCGCCACGGCACGCGAACCAGTCCCGGCGCATCGGCCGGCGGGTTTTTCATTGGCCAGTCGGGGGCCGGGTTGCCAGTGGCGATCACGACCTGTGACGCGGTGAGGGCGGTCCCGTCGTCCAGTGTGATCCGCCAGCCTTCCGCCACTTGGCTGAGGCATTCGGCGCGCTGTCCATAACGGGAAATATCGGTGATGGACGCAAATGAGGCCAGTTGGTCGGCCATATAGGCGGCGAAATCGCGGCGCCGGAAGAAATCACCAGCATCCGTCCGCGCGTTCGGATCATCGGCGACATTTACGGCAGCCCATTCGGCGAAATGGTCCGGCTGGTCTGGCCAGAGCCGCATTAGTCCAGCGCGCACGTTGAGCCGGAAATTGTCTGACACGCACCCATAGGCCTGCCCCTGACCAAGCTGGCCCGGCCCGACAATGGCAAGCCGGTCGGCCGGCATGCCGCGGGTCAGCAGATGCAGCGTCAGGGCGGCGGCGCTGTAGCCGCTGCCGATGATGCAGACAGAGGCCGTCATGCCGCAGTCAGGGTCTCATTCGCGGCTTTACCGATGGGCATCGGCCGTGGAGGCGAAATTGTCCATCGCGGAGTCAATGCGGTCAAACATGTCATCCAGCTCGGTCTGGGTGATCACAAGCGGCGGGCAGAAACCGACAATGTCACCTGGCAGGGCACGCAGGATCACGCCATTCTCCTGAATCGCGGCTGCGGCCTGCGCGGCGATCTTGACCGCCGGATCGAATTTGCGGCGGGTCGACGGATCGGCACTGAATTCCATGGCGCCGATCAGTCCGATGGCGCGGCTGTTGCCGATGAAGTCGAACCTGTCCATTGCCTTCACACGTCTGGCAAAGTGCGGGGCGAGGGTGCGAACATGGCCGACGATGTCGCGCTCCTGCATCAGCTGCTGCGCGCGCAGCGCCACCGCCGCACAGACCGGATGCGCCGAATAGGTATAGCCATGGCCAAAGATCCCCAGCGCGTCGGCCTGTTCTGCGAGGGTGTCATACATGCGGTCCGACATCAGCACAGCCGAGATCGGCAGATAGGCCGAGGACAACGCCTTGGCGCAGGTCAGCATGTCCGGGCGCACATCCATGGCCTGCGAGCCCCACATATGTCCGGTCCGTCCAAAGCCGCAGATCACCTCGTCGGCAACCAGCAGGACATCATATTTCTGCAGCACCCGCGTGATTTCCGCGAAATAGCCTTGCGGCGGAATGACCACGCCGCCAGCACCCATCACCGGTTCGGCGAACAGCGCCGCCACCGTGTCCGGCCCTTCGGCAAGGATCAGCTCTTCAAGTTCATCGGCGCAGCGCCGCGCGAATTCCGCCTCGCTCTCGCCCTCTCGCCCCTCGTTATAGAAGCAGGGGGAGCTTGTGTGTTTCACGAAATCCAGCGGCAGGCCGAACCCGTCCTGCGCGTAGGCAAGCGCCGTCATGCTGGCGGCGGCCATGGTCACGCCGTGATAGCCGCGGCGGCGGCTGATAATCTTGCGTTTTTCCGGCTTGCCACGCGCCGCCTGATAATACCAGACCATCTTCATGGCGGTATCGTTTGCCTCGGAACCGGACGAGCAGAAAAACGTCTTCGCAAGGGTTGACCCGTCGGCGGCGGGCGGGGCGATGCTGATCAGATGTTCGGCAAGGTCGATTGCCGGCCCGACCGTCTTTCCGGCAAAGCTGTGATAGAAGGGAAGCTTGCCGAACTGGTCGATGGCGGCCTGCACCAGTTCCGGTTCGGAAAAGCCGAGCGAGGTGCACCATAACCCGCTCATCCCCTCATAAAAGCG
>JAAZUU010000145.1 GCA_018624035.1 Rhodobiaceae bacterium
TTCGGCCCGGTCCTGTCGGTGATCACGGTGAAAGGCCTTGATGAGGCCATCGCCATCGCCAATGACAGTGATTACGGACTTGCCGCCGCGGTTTTCACGGCGAATGCCGGGCGGGCACTGCGCGCGGCGCGGGCGATCCGCGCCGGTACCGTTACCGTCAATTGCTATGGCGAGGGCGATATCACGACCCCGTTCGGCGGCTACCGCCAGTCCGGCTTTGGCGGGCGCGACAATGGCCTTCACGCGCATGACCAATATTGCGAGATCAAGACAATCTGGGTCGACCTGTCGGACCGCCAGCCGGAAGAGGGCGTCGATGGCTGAATGCCGGCTGACCAATGACTCGTCAATGACTGGCCGATGACTGACTATATCCCGGCAAGCTGGCACAGCCATGTCTATTTCGACGATGACAGCCATGCGGCGGCGGCCGCGCTGATCACCGCGATGAAGGCGCATTTCGGCGCGGATGACACCATTGGCGACGCAATTACCTATGGGCGCTGGCATCACCGGCCGGTGGGCCCGCACCCCGATTTCAGCATCCAGATCGAATATCCGCATCAGGCATTTGCGGCGGTGATGACCTTTCTGGCGCTGCATCGGGGCGGGCTGACAATCTTCACCCATCCGGTCACCGGAGACGACACCGAATCCGAATTGCGCGACCATCGCGATCACGCCACCTGGATGGGAGCGGTGCGGCCGCTGAAGCTGTCGCGCTTCGGCGGTGTCGATCAGGGGTGAGGCAAAAAAATTGCTGCCGTTAGCGATGAATTAATCAATAAGGCTTATATTTCGGGCATGTTTGTGTCCAGCCCGCATCGCGCCAACAGCCGCCGCACGCCGCGCCTTTCCACATTCGCTACATCCGTCTGGTCGCTGCTGCTTGCCGCCTGCGGCGGTGGTGGCGGTGGCGGCGGGCCCGTTGCAAGCGCGCCCAAACCTGAACAGCCGCGGAAAGACCCTTCCATACAGCTCCTGCCGGCGCTCCGGCAACCGGTGGGCGATGACGGGGCGCCGTCTGACCCCGGCTCCTCACCGAACGACCAGCAAAACCGTGATGGTCCGCCGTCGGATGCCAGACAGGTTCAGGCGCAGGCAACGGATCTGGTGGCGGCCAGACTGGAAATCCTGCCACTTGTCAGCCTGCCGACGCGGCCAACCGCAGGCACCGACCAATGGATCAAGATCGCCGATATCCGCGTTCTGAACGACCGTGGCGAGGCGATTCAGGGCGACTGGAACTACACTGTGGATGACCCGGCGCGGTTTCGCGCCGACAACGAAGGTCTGCATGTCCGGGTGGGCAGTGATTTCAGGAATTCGGTTTCCGAAAATCTGAATGTCCGGATCACGTTGAAGCAGGCCACCGGCAACAGGGTTTCTCAGATCACCGAGGTTGAAATTGTAAACCGGGCGGAAAGCCTTGAGGCCCATATCTATGAACATCACCCGTTTCACAAGCCGATCGCCTATCTGACCGCGGCATCGGGATGGGTCCTTGACGGGCATCAGGGGGACAACGCCCTGTTCCATGTGGATTCCACCGGGCGTGTCTGGTTCATCGGCACATCGAGGGTGCCGTTGCTGGACTTTGAACGGCCGGCGGATTCCGACGGCAACAATATCTATCAGTTGCGACTGACCCGCATTGTCGATGGACATGAAGAGGCGCTGAACCTGTCGGTTCAGGTGCACAATATCGTCAATGAGCGAAACTGGGCGCAACGACATGACTATCGAGGTCTTCTGGGAAGGTCGCGCGAAGCCGATCTGCACCATGAGGTGCCGGACGAGCTCGAACATGTCATGCATGGCAGCCACTGGCTGTTGCCCTCGTCCGGGCCGCTTGTCCTGACCTGGTCGCTGCGAACCCTTTTTTCACCGGACCAGGTGAATGCCGGTCTTCGTCCGTCACGGTCGCAATTGCTGGCCGATAGGTGGCCCGGGCGAGATGGACAACCCGTTGTGACCGATCAAAGATATATGGATTCGGTGCGGGAAATTGAGGCTCTTCGTCAAGAATTTAATAGTGTCTTCGAGGCACTTGAACGGCATGTAAATGTCAGGTTCATCGAGGTGATGAATCCAATGGAAGCGCAGGGCATTTTCGGATCTGGTTATTCAACAATCCCAACAAAGGCTTCTTTGAGGCTCAAACGGTTGGACAGGCCAGGTTCCCGATGGGGCAGGGGTGGAAATACATCAAGCTTCTCCACGGTCATGCTTCATTTTCTGCAAATCATCTGATGCCGCATGAGATCGGCCACCTGCTGGGATTGAAACACCCCTGGCATGGCACACGCCATGGATGGGACACCGATGGCCGGGCTGTGCCAGAGTCGAAGCAGCGAACAGACACCGTCATGTCCTACAACAGTTTTGGTGTCTCGGGGTGGCAGGAGATCGATCTCAGGATCCTGAAGCTGATCTATGGCGTCGCGGCTGGTGCGGACGGTCATAATTCGCAGGGACACAGACCGTTCGCCGCGTCACAGGTAACATTGGCGCGGCCGGAAACCGACCTGTTTGACGACCGGTCGATTTTCACGGTCGAACTCCTGAACCCCACGGAAGATAGGACACATTTCGACGACCAAGGAATTCACGCAAAGGTATTTCCAGACGAAACGGGAAGCAAAAAACTTTTCGAAGTCAAATTCACGGTGGCAGGCGACCAAGTCGCCGACAGTCGCCTGTTGCCAATGGTTGGCGGCATATTCTCTCCATTATACGAGTTGCGTCCCACAGCGGATCGAACCGTTTTCTCTTTTTATATAAGGGATGTAGACAAGATACCCTTCTATTCCAGCTACCTCGGTTGGATTGGCAGTTTTGATTTTCGATTCGACGGAGATATAGACCTTCTATTAGGCCCGCAATTTCATCCGGTCAGAATCAAGGTGCACCTGCAGACGGCAGCGGAGCCGGATGACATTTCCATTGGTGGTCGCCCTGTTGTGGGTACGCAACTTTTCGTGAGTCAATATGATGATAGTCGGGGGTACAGGAATGACATCCAGAGTGATGCCTCGTACGAATGGCGTCGTGAAGGTGATGATACAATCCTGTCAACAGAAGCGTTCTTCAGACCTGCACTGCCGGGAAATTACACAGTCAAGATAAGTTTTCCTGATCCGCAATGGCGCTACACTGCCGTTGTGGAAAGGCAAATCGAAGTCCGCGCCGAGCATGATCCGAAGCAGGGCCACAGCGTTGTCCGCTTTGAGTATGAAAGTCCAATAAATCCGAAC
Source organism: Rhodobiaceae bacterium (assembly GCA_018624035.1). Classification (GTDB taxonomy): domain Bacteria; phylum Pseudomonadota; class Alphaproteobacteria; order Puniceispirillales; family Puniceispirillaceae; genus UBA8309. Next base: position 3,258 of record JAAZUU010000145.1, read on the forward strand.
AATCCACCTGACTCCGAACATAATGGTACCGATGCTGCAGAATGGTTCGACATCGAACGCCCGATGAAAATCAGTGGTGGCGGTGGCAAGGATATCTTTGCGAGGTCCAACACCATCCATGGTGATGTTACGATCACCGATTTCACCAGGGGTGAGTATAAAATTTGGCTTTACTCAATGACCAGCAGGCCGGCCATCGCGTTCCGGCATGTCGACACGGACAGCGACAGTGTCGTTGATGCAACACTGATAGGCACCGCATATAAACCATGGATTGGACCCGCCACCTTCACTCCCTTTCTCGTCCTGGAGAATTTTACTGAAGAGTTGGAGGAAACGGATTTTCTTCTGGATGGCGGCGATCTGCTGCTGGCGCGGTGGCCGTGCATTGTCTGACCGATGCCGACCTGGCCGGCCCTGCCCCAGCCTCGTGGGGCAGGCGATGTTCCTTGTCCGGACGCGGTTTTACACCGCCTTCCAGAACGGCTAGCCGGATTCGAGGGTCAGGATCCCGGCCGTCTCGTCTCGGTTGGCGAACAACTTGTCGCCGATGGTGTGGACAGGCCGTCCGCGCGCCATCGGGCGCATGGCTGTCAATCGCCCGTTATATCTGTATAAAACAGGATATCCGGTCTTGGAGACGCAAGGATGAAAGTGGTTGTGATCGGGGCGGGCCATGCAGGCGTCGCCTTTGTCGATGCGATGCGCCGGAACGGGTTTGCCGGCGAGTTGACAATGATCGACCGGCTGGCCGGCCTTCCCCTTGAGCGCCCGCCGCTGTCAAAAGCCTTTCTTCTGGCTGAAGATGGAGACGAGGAGGGGTTCGCGCTGCGCGCGCCGGGCTGGTTTGCGGACAGTCGGATCACGCTGCTGACCGGGCGGGATATCGCCGGGCTCGATGTCGATGCGAGCCGTATGACGCTCGATGATGGCAGCGTCCTGTCCTATGACAGGCTGGTTCTGGCGACCGGCGCGACGCCGCACCGGCTTCCTGGCACGGCGGGACTGGCCGGGGTGTTTGTTTTGCGCGACCCTGATGATGCACGACGCCTGCGTGCGGCGGCGCGTGCGGCGCGCTCGGTGCTGATCATCGGTGGCGGATATATCGGTCTGGAGGTTGCCGCAAGCCTGACAAAGGCTGGCAAGGCGGTGACCGTGATCGAGGCCGCGCCACGCCTTCTTTCCCGGGTCGCTAGCCCGCCTGTCTCGGCGTTCTTTGCGGCCCGCCATGGCGATGAGGGTGTGGATATCGTCACCGGATCATCGGTGACGGCAATCCGCCATCATGAAGACAGGTTTGTCGGCGCCACGCTGGCAGATGGTCGCCATGTCGATGCCGACATGCTGGTGGTCGGCATCGGAGTCGCGCCGAATACCGGTCTCGCCGCACAGGCTGGCCTTACGGTCGCGAACGGCATCGTCACCGACAGCAGCATGCGGACAGGCCGGCCCGACATCTATGCCATTGGTGATGGTGCGTTTGATGCCGACAATGGCCATGGTGTGCGCATTGAATCGGTTCACAACGCGCGGGAACAGGCCGAGAGGGCGGCCGCCGCCATCACCGGCAATGACCCGCCGCGTCGCCAGTCTCCCTGGTTCTGGTCCGACCAGTATGATGTGAAACTGCAATCCGCCGGGGTGCTGCCGGTCAATGACCCTGACCTGCGGCATGTGCAACGCGAAGGTCGCCGTGCGGGAGGATTTTCGGTATGGAGCTTTGTTGGCGAGGAACTTGTCGCGGTGGAGGCCATTGGCGATCCGGCGGCCTATGTGCTTGGCAAGACCTGCCTCGAGCGCCGGCGCGCGCCGCACCCGTCGCAGCTTGCTGATACCGGCTTTGACCTGAAGGCTTTTGTCGCGGACAAATCGGTTGCCTGAGCCCGACCTTCGGAGGCACATTCGAATTCCCGACAGACTCTGGAGTGCCCATAATGCATTACGCCGGACGAACCACATCCAACCAGCCTGCGCGCGTTGACATGCGCAGTGACACGGTGACCAAACCGACCGAGGGCATGCGCGCCGCGATGATGGCGGCCGAGCTTGGCGATGATGTCTATGGCGATGACCCGACGGTCAATGCGTTGCAGGACAAGGCAGCCGCCTTGCTTGGCAAGGAGGCCGCGCTGCTGATGTCCAGTGGCACGCAGGGCAATCTCTGCGCGATGATGGCCCACTGTCAGCGCGGTGAGGAAATCCTCACCGGCATTGACTATCACGTCTTTGTCGATGAGGCCGGCGGCGCTTCGGTTCTTGGCGGCATCATGTTCGCCCCGATGCCGGTTGCCGATGATGGCGGGATCGACCCGGCCGATATTGACCGCACGGTCAAGCCTGAAGATGAACATTGCGCCATTTCACGTCTGCTGACACTGGAAAATACCTGGCATGGGCAGGTGGTTCCGCTGGCCGGGATCAACGCCGCCGCCAGACGCGCGCGGGACCATGGGCTGTTGGTGCATTTTGACGGCGCCAGGCTGATGAATGCCTGTGTGAAGCTTGGCATATCACCCGCCGAGATGCTGGCCGAGGTTGATTCCGTCTCGCTCTGCCTGTCAAAGGGACTTGGCACGCCGGCCGGCAGCATTCTGGCCGGTTCCAGAGAGATGATCAGACGGGCCCACCGGGTGCGCAAGCTTGTCGGCGGTGGCATGCGCCAGGTTGGCATTCTTGCCGCGGCCGGAATATATGCTCTTGATCACCATATCGACCGGCTTGCCGAGGATCATGCCAACGCGCTGCGCCTTGCCGAAAGGTTGGCGAACATCCCGCAGATCACGGTCAA
>JAAZUU010000057.1 GCA_018624035.1 Rhodobiaceae bacterium
GATGCTGAATGCGCGGTTCATTACATCCATTGATAGTTGTCCGTCATGCTGGATTGTTCGGCAATTTTCCAAATGTTCTGCAGATGCCCACACCGGCTGCGCGAGCATCGTCAGGATGATGGTGGTGAGGATGAGGCGCATCGTTAGCACTTGGCTGGTACTGTATTGCCGTTCTTTTCTTCAAACATTTGAACCAGATTCGGCTGCTGAGGGCTAGCAAACTGCTGCGGAATGGCATGAACCAAAACAAATTTATATCCATCCACACAAAAAACATTCATAGACATATCTCTCTTGCCAGCAATCACCTCGCCTTCGAGATGCCTGATTTCACCTAGCGAAGGCTGAGACAAAACCACCCCAACAAATAAACAAACGATTAGCTGCTTCATCTTTGTCACCAAAGTCACGTTGTCACCTAGTATCCAAAGCCTAACCAACAGTGATCGCATCAGCAAATGCGATATCTGTACGTAAAAGTGTACGTAAAATCGGGAGGCACGAATAAAAGATCCGTATTTACAGCAGCTTAGACAAATCAATGGCGGAGGGACGGGGATTCGAACCCCGGAAAGGGGTTTCCCCCTTTAACGATTTAGCAAACCGCCGCCTTCAGCCACTCGGCCACCCCTCCGCCGGGGCCGGACCCGATCAGGCGCCATCTGGCGCCAGCCGGACCGAAGAAGATACACGGCGTATGCAGGGTGTTTCCTAGCTTTGAAACGGCCTTCTGTCAAACCGGAAATCGCGTGTGCGGCCGGGGTCAGCCGTCGAGCTTCGCGCGCAGCAGCTGGTTGACCATGCCGGGGTTGGCCTGGCCTTTCGATGCCTTCATCACCTGGCCGACGAAAAAGCCGAACAGCTTGTCCTTGCCGCCCCGATATTCGGCGACCTTGTCGTCGTTGGCGGCGATGACCTCGTCGATCATCGCCTCGATGGCGCCGCTGTCCGAAACCTGTTTCAGGCCCTGCTCCTCGACAATGGCCGCGGCGTCCTTGCCGGTCTCGAACATCGTCGCGAAAACATCCTTGGCGATCTTGCCGGAAATGGTGCCGTCCTCGATCAGCCCGACAAGCCCGCCAAGCGCCGCCGGCGTCACCTTGCAATCGGCAAGCGTCTGACCCGACTTGTTCAGCGCGCCGAACAGCTCGACCGTCATCCAGTTGGCGACAAGCTTGCGGTCGCGGCCAGCGCTGGCAGCCTCGTAATAGGAAGCGGTCTCGCGTTCCTCGATAATCACCGCGGCGTCATAGGCCGACAGCCCGTATTCGCCTGTCAGGCGGTCGCGGATCTGGTCGGGAAGCTCCGGCAACGCGGCGCTGAGTTCATCCACCTCCTCCTGCGGGATCACCAGCGGCAGCAGGTCGGGATCGGGAAAATAGCGGTAATCATGCGCATCCTCTTTCGAGCGCATCGCCCGCGTCGTGCCGGTCGAGGTATCGAACAGGCGCGTTTCCTGGTCTATCTCGCCACCATCCTCGATGATCTCGATCTGGCGGGCCACTTCATAATCGATGGCCTGCTGGATAAAGCGCAATGAATTCAGGTTCTTGGTCTCAGTCCGAGTTCCGAATTCCCCACCCGGGCGGCGCACCGATACATTGACGTCGGCGCGAAGCGAGCCTTCTTCCATATTGCCGTCACAGGTGCCGAGATAGCGCAGGATGGACCGGAGCTTCCTGACATAGGCGGCGGCCTCGGCGGCGGACCGCATGTCGGGACGCGAGACGATCTCCATCAGCGCCACACCGGTCCGGTTCAGGTCGATATAGCTTTTCGAGGGATGCTGGTCATGCATCGACTTGCCGGCATCCTGTTCCAGATGCAAACGCTCGATCCCGATCTCGCGGGTCGTGCCGTCCGGCATGTCGAGGCGCAGCACACCCTCGCCGACAATCGGCTGCTTGTACTGGCTGATCTGATAGCCCTGCGGCAGGTCGGCATAGAAATAATTCTTTCGGTCGAACACGCTGACAAGATTGATCTCGGCCTTCAGGCCCAGCCCGGTGCGGATCGCCTGGCGAACGCATTCCTGGTTGATCACCGGCAGCATGCCCGGCATCGCCGCGTCGACAAGCGAGACATTGGCGTTCGGGTCGGCACCGAACGCCGTTGGCGCGCCGGAGAACAGCTTCGCGTTGGATGCCACCTGCGCATGAACCTCGAGCCCGATGACGACTTCCCATTCGCCGGTGCGGCCTTCGACGAGATTGCTCATGATGCCCCTCCCGCGCGGTGTTGCGGTGCCGCGCTGAATGCGGCCGCGTCCTCGATCACACGGCCGATGCTGTACAGGCTTGCCTCATCGAACGGACGCCCGAGGATCTGCAGTCCCAGCGGCAGCCCATCGCTGTTCAGGCCGGCCGGAAGGGCCATGCCCGGCAGCCCGGCAAGGTTTGCGGGCACGGTGAAGACGTCATTCAGATAGTTGGTCACCGGGTCATCGACCTTGCGCCCGACCGGAAAGGCTGCCGTCGGGGTCGCCGGGGTCAGGATGGCGTCAACGGTCTCGAACGCGCTGTCGAAATCCTGCTTGATCAGGCGGCGGACCTTCTGCGCCTTCAGGTAATAGGCATCGTAATAACCGGCCGACAGCACATAGGTGCCGATCAGGATGCGGCGCTGCACCTCCTCGCCAAAACCGGCGGCGCGGGTTGCGGCATACATCTCGTCAAGCGAATCCGCCTCGACCCGCAACCCGTAGCGAACGCCGTCATAGCGAGCCAGGTTCGACGAGGCCTCGGCCGGTGCGATGATGTAATAGGCGGGTAGCGCGTATTTCGTGTGTGGCAGCGAAATCTCGACAAGCTCGGCGCCGGCGTCGCGAAGCCATGCCTGCCCCTGCTCCCACAGCGCCACGACCTCGCCGTCCATGCCGTCCATGACATATTCCGACGGCACGCCGATCTTCATTCCCTTCACGCCCTTGTCGAGTGCCGCCATCAGGTCGGGAAGCGGCGTATCGGCCGAGGTTGAATCCTTCGGATCATGACCTGCCATCGCCTGCATCATCAGCGCGTTGTCGGCAACGGTGCGGCTGAACGGACCGGCCTGGTCGAGCGAGCTGGCAAAGGCGACAATGCCCCAGCGCGAACAGCGCCCATAAGTCGGCTTCATGCCGACAATGCCGCAGAATGCGGCCGGCTGGCGGATCGACCCGCCGGTGTCGGTGCCGGTCGCCAGCAATGCCGCGCGCGCGGCGACAGCCGAGGCCGAACCACCGGAAGACCCCCCCGGCACCAGATCGACACCGTCGGCACCCTGCCACGGGTTGATGGCAGGCCCGAAGGCGCTTGTCTCGTTGCCCGATCCCATGGCGAATTCATCACAGTTCAGCTTGCCGAGCATCACGCCGCCCTCGCGCCACAGATTGGCGGTGACGGTGCTTTCATAGGTCGGCGTGAACCCTTCCAGGATCCGCGAACAGGCGGTGCTGGCAACACCCGCGGTGCAGAACAGATCCTTCACCCCGACCGGAATGCCCTCGATCAGCCCCGCATCGCCGGACGCGATCCTGCCCTGCGAGGCGGTTGCCATCTCAAGCGCGCGGTCGGCGGTGACAGCCACGTAATTGTTCAGCGGCGCCGTCTGCTCGACAGCCTCGAGATAGGCTGTTGCCAGCTCAGGCGCGGAAATCTCGCCGGAATCCAGCGCGGCGCGCGCCGCAACGGCGCTCAGTGACAGAAGATCAGACATCACTCGACCACCTTTGGAACGACAAAGAATCCGCTGGCCGTCTCCGGCACATTGGCCAGAACCTCATCCACCCGGTCGCCATCACTGACAACATCCTTGCGACGCGGCAATGAATGGCCGGTCACGCTGGCGATCGGCTCGACATTGTCAGTGTCGACCTCGTTCAACTCCTCGATCCAGGCGAGGATGCCGTTCAGCTCGGCCGACAGCTTTTCCTGCCGGTCCTCGGGGACATGGATGCGCGCCAAGCGCGCGACGCGTGCAACGGTACTCTTGTCAACCGACATGATGCTGTGCTTTGTCCTGTTGCAGTGGAAACCACGAAGCATCTATCACCGCATATGGCGATCTGCAAGCTCAACGATATGAAAACCGCGCTTTCGGGCGGCCAGCGCCTGCTTGGACTCGATGTCGGCAAAAAGACGATCGGGCTGGCGATTTCCGACTCCGGCCTCAGCGTGGCAAGCCCGCTGAAAATCCTGTGGCGCAGGAAATTCACCCCCGATGCCGAATCTATTTTCACGCTGTGCGAGGATGAAGGTGTTGGCGGGCTTGTCATCGGCTGGCCGGTGAACATGGACGGAAGCGAGGGGCCGCGCTGTGACGCGACGCGTGATTTCGCGCATGCCCTGCTGCGTCTGCGCGAACTGCCGATCACCTTTCAGGATGAAAGACTGTCAACACAGGCGGTGGAATCGGCGATGCTGGAATCCGACATGACACGGGTGCGCCGTGCCGTCAGGCGCGATGCGCTGGCAGCCGGCTGGATCCTGCAGGCCGCACTTGACCGGATACACGGGTCTTTGATCGACCCGGCCTGATTTCCGCTGGACGACGGCATGCAACCGTGACTATAAGCTGGCTTTCATGACCGATACGCGCGCACCCGGGCACGCCGCTTCCGGCGCCATGCCAGCCACAACGGCCCCGCCGGCCCGATTGTCATCCCGTCATCTTCTTGGAATCGAGGGGCTTAACCCTCTGGAGATCAACAGCCTTCTGGATCGTGGCAATGTGTTCGCCGACATCATCCAGAATAATGATCCGTTCGAACCGCCCTTGTCCGACATGCTCCGCGGGCTCACCGTCCTCAACCTGTTTTTCGAGAATTCAACGCGGACCCGCGTATCCTTTGAGCTGGCGGCGAAGAATCTCGGCGCATCGGTCCTGAACATCAATGTCGCCGGGTCGTCGGTGAAAAAGGGCGAGACACTTCTTGATACGGCGACGACGCTGAACGCCATGCACCCGCACATCATCGTTGTGCGGCATAATTGCTCCGGCGCGGTGCAACTCCTCAGCCAGCATGTCGATGCCGCCGTGATCAATGGTGGCGACGGGCGCCATGAACATCCCACCCAGGCGCTTCTCGACGCCATGACAATCAAACGCCGGATCGGCAGGATCGAAGGTCTGAAGATCGCCATCTGCGGCGATATCGCCAACAGCCGCGTTGCCAGATCGAACATCCACCTTCTGTCAACACTTGGCGCCGAAATCAGACTGGTCTGTCCGGCGACGCTGCTGCCGGCGGCCGTCGACAGCATGGGTGTCGAGATTTTCACCGATCTCGAGGAGGGAATCGAGGGTGTCGATATTGTGATGATGCTGCGGCTGCAGACGGAACGTATGGAAGGCACCGAGACACCGTCACAGCGCGAATATTTCAATCTGTTCGGACTTGACCGGAACAAGCTGATGCGGGCCGCGCCACAGGCGCTGATCATGCATCCCGGGCCAATGAACAGGGGGGTGGAGATCGACTCCGCCACCGCCGATGATGTCGAAAAAAGCCTGATCCGCACGCAGGTGGAAATCGGCGTTGCCGCGCGGATGGCCTGTCTGGAGGCGCTTGCCGGCGTCGCGGGTGCGTCATGACCGAGCTGCTGCTCTACAATGCACGGCTTCTAGATCCCGCGCAGGGGCGCGACGAGACCGGGTTCGTCGCCATCACCGGCGGGACCATCACCGGGGCTGCTGCCGGCACGCCGTCAACCGACCTCATGACAGCCGCAGAACAGACCTATGATTGTGGCGGCGCCTGCCTCGCGCCCGGCCTGATTGACATGCGGGTTCAGTCGGCCGACCCGGGCGCCGAGCATCTGGAAGGCCTGGCGACCCTGTTGCAGGCTGCCGCGTCAGGCGGCATTACCAGCATTGTCACCCTGCCCGATGCCAGCCCGGTGATTGATGATGCCAGCATGATCGATTCCCTGAGCCTTCGCGCGAACCGCATCGCAGGCGCGCGCCTGTTCCTGTACGGTGCCGCCACAAACCGGCTGAAAGGCGAGGCCATGGCCGAACTTGGCCTGATGGCGGACGCCGGCGCCGTCGGCTTTTCCAATGGCACCCGCACGATCATGGACAGCCTTGTGATGCGGCGGGTGCTGGCCTATTGCGGCATGCTTGACCGGCCGTTCATCCAGCATTGCGAGGACCATGATCTGACCGCCGGCAGCGAGATGAACGAGGGCGAGACATCAACCCGCCTTGGCCTGATTGGCGCGCCAGCCGAGGCCGAGGCGATTATCATCGACCGCGACATGCATCTCGTCAGGCTGAGTGGCGCGCGCTACCACGCGGCACATGTCTCGACCCGCGCCGCCGCCCAGTCCATCCGCCGCGCCAAGGACGAGGGACTGCCTGTCACGGCCGACACCGCACCGCCCTATTTCATGCTCAATGAACTGGCGGCAAGCACCTATGACACCGCCTTCAAGCTGTCGCCGCCATTGCGATCCGAGGATGACCGCGAGGCGATCATCGAGGCTCTTGCCGACGGCACCATCGACGCCATCGCCTCGGACCACATTCCGGTCGATGGTGATGCCAAGGCGCAGCCATTCGGCCCGGCACAGCCGGGTGCGTCTGGCGTCGACACGCTTCTGGCGATGACGCTGTCCCTCGTGCATCGCGAACATCTGTCGCTGCTTCGCGCGATGGAACTTCTCAGCCTCGCCCCGGCCTCGATCCTCGATCTTGCCGGCGGAACGCTTGGCGAGGGCGCGGTCGCCGATCTGGTGCTGTTCGACCCGCAGGCAAGCTGGATCGTCCGCGCCGCCGATTTTGCCTCCAGCTCGCGGGTGACCCCGTTTGAGGGGCTGCCGGTTCAGGGCCGCGTGACGGCAAGCTGGGTTGGCGGCGTGCCGGTCTTCCGGCGGGACTGACAGGTGATGGCTGACACGCAACTCCTGATCCTCTTTGTTGTCGCCGTGATGGCCTATCTTGCCGGATCGGTGCCGTTCGGGCTGATCTTCACGCGGCTTGCCGGCAAGGGCGACATCCGCAAGGTTGGCAGCGGCAATATCGGTGCGACAAATGTCCTGCGGACAGGCAGCAAGGGGCTGGCGCTGCTGACGCTGATCTTCGACGGTGGCAAGGGCGCAATGATCGTGCTTGGCGTCGCGCATGTGACGGCTGAGCCGCTGATGACCGGGGTTGCCGGCCTGATGGCGGTGGTGGGACATTGTTTCCCGGCATGGCTGAAATTCCGGGGGGGCAAGGGCGTGGCCACCTGCGTCGCGACTTTCGCCGCCTTCGATATCCGGCTCGGTCTTGTCTTTGCCGCGCTCTGGCTCGGCACCGCCGCGCTGACCCGCTATTCATCGCTGGCGGCGCTTGTCGCAACACTCGGATGTGGCATCGCCGCGGTGGCGCTGAAGCTGCCACCGCCTGTCTGTGTCGCCGTGATCGCCATGAGCGCGCTCAGCTGGGCGCGCCACCACGCCAATATCGGCCGGCTGCTGGCCGGCACCGAAAGCCGCATCGGCCGAAAATAAACCTTAATGATAATCCAAGAGCGTTAATCATTCCTTCAGCTTTATCGCGTATACCGGCGATATGGACCGCGAGGAAAAAATCGCCCATTTGCGGCTGATCCGCACACCGAATATTGGCCCGATGACCTTCAGCCTGCTGTTGCAGCGCTGTGGCAGCGCCGCCGACGCGCTGCGCGCCGTGCCGGAACTGGCAAAGCGTGGTGGCCGGACGCTGAAACCCGCCCCGCGTTCGCTGGCCGAAGCCGAGCTTGCCGCCAATGAAGCGGCCGGCGCGCGGCTGCTGTTCAAGGGCGCAGAAGGCTACCCGCAGCGGCTGGCGCAATTCGATGATGCTCCGGCGGTATTGTCGACACGCGGCGCATTCCATCTTCTTGACCGGCCGGGGGTCGGCATCGTTGGCGCCCGCAACGCCTCCATCAATGCGCAGCGGCTAGCACAGAGCCTTGCGGATGAGCTGGCGGGCGAAGGGCATGCGGTGATTTCCGGGCTGGCGCGCGGCATTGATGCTGCGGCGCATAACGGAGCACTGGCGGGTGGCACGATTGCCGTTATCGCCGGCGGAATCGATGTCCATTACCCGCCGGAAAATACCGAATTGCAGGATGCGATTGCCGAGACCGGCCTTGTCATCGCCGAGATGCCGCCAGGCACGCAGCCCACCCCACGCCACTTCCCGATCCGCAACCGTATCATCGGCAGTCTCGCGCTTGGCACCGTTGTTGTCGAGGCGGCGGAACGGTCAGGCTCGCTGATCACAGCGCGGGAGACGGCGGAGCGCGGCGGCGAGGTGATGGCCGTGCCGGGATCACCTCTCGATCCGCGTTCGGCAGGCTGCAACCATCTGATCCGCGAGGGCGCGACGCTGGTGCGCGGTGTTGCCGACATACTGGAATGCCTGTCGCGTCCGGGCGCCGCCGACGCGCCGGCCCCGCAGGACTGGCGCGATGCGCGCCTTGCCCCCGGCCCGCCGGAATCGATTGACCGATGCCGCACCACGATTCTCGAGGCGCTGGGTCCGGAGGGCACCGATATCGACGAGGTCATCCGATGGTGCGACGCCCCGACGGCGACGGTCCTTGCGGCGATCCTAGAGTTGGAACTTGCCGGGCGAATCACACGCCATCACGGCAGCCGGGTCTGTCTGGTGCTTGGCACCTGAAACCGAACCTGTTGTCCGGTCGGGCTTTGACAAATCACGATTTAGGTACTATCTGCGGGTCTCAGACAACAGGGCCGCTCATGAAACTCGTAATCGTCGAATCCCCCGCGAAAGCCAAAACCATCAACCGCTATCTTGGCGATGACTATCAGGTTCTGGCCTCTTACGGGCATGTCTGCGATCTGCCAAGCAAGGACGGCTCGGTGCTTCCCGAAGAGGACTTCGCCATGAAATGGCAGGTCTCCAGCGGCTCCGAGCGGCATATCGGCGACATCACAAAGGCATTGCGCGGGGCAGACAGGTTAATCCTGGCGACCGACCCGGACCGTGAGGGCGAGGCCATCAGCTGGCATGTTCTCGAACTGCTTCAGGATCGCAATCTGATCAAGGAGAAGCCGGTAGAGCGCGTCGTCTTCAACGAAGTGACGAAGAGTGCCATTCTGGCCGCGATGGCGCAGCCTCGTGCGCTTGATACCGAACTCATCGACGCCTATCGCGCCCGACGGGCGCTTGATTATCTTGTCGGCTTCTCGATCTCTCCGGTGTTGTGGCGCAAGCTTCCCGGCGCGCGGTCGGCAGGCCGCGTGCAATCGGTGGCGCTGCGTCTGATCTGCGAGCGCGAAGCCGCCATCGAGGCCTTCATCGCACAGGAATATTGGACCGTCGAGGCCGAGCTTGGAAAGGCTGACGGGCGGAATTTCAAGGCGCGCCTCACCCATCTGAATGGCAAGAAGCTTGGCAAGCTGGATATCGGCACCGAGACCGAGGCCATCGCCGCCGCCGCCGCCATCGAGGCCGAGGGACTGCAGGTCTCGGACATCCAGACCCGCCGCATCCGTGAAAACCCGAAACCGCCTTTCACCACCTCGACGCTGCAGCAGGAAGCCTCGCGAAAGCTCGGCTTTTCGGCCAGCCGGACAATGCAGATCGCGCAGCGGCTTTATGAAGGCATCAATATCGGCAGCGAGACCACCGGCCTGATCACCTACATGCGGACCGATGGCGTTCAGCTCGGCAGCGAGGCCATCGCCGGCGTGCGCGGCGAGATCGGACAGCGTTTTGGCAACCGCTACCTTCCCGATGCACCGCGGGTCTACCGCACCGCCGCCGCGAACGCCCAGGAGGCGCACGAGGCGATCAGACCGACCGACGCCGTGCGGGCGCCCGACTCCATTCGTGATTTTCTCGATTACGACCAGGCGCGTCTCTATGATCTGATCTGGAAGCGCACCATCGCCAGCCAGATGCAGTCGGCCGAATTGGACCAGACGGCCATCGACATCACCAACCGGTCGCAGAATGTGACCCTGCGGGCCAGCGGGCGCGTTGTCGTGTTCGACGGGTACCGGTCGGTCTATCAGGAAGGTCAGGATTCGACCTCCGACCAGGTCGAAACCGACAAGGCCGATGACAGCGCCATCCTCCCCGCCGTCGACAAGGGTGAATCGCTGGCCACGCGCAAGGTCACGCCGGAACAGCATTTCACACAGCCGCCGCCGCGTTTCACCGATGCCAGCCTTGTGAAGGCGATGGAGGAGCTTGGCATTGGTCGGCCCTCGACCTATGCCTCGATCATCCAGGTACTTCAGGATCGCGACTATGTTGTCAAGGACCGCGGCAAGTTCATTCCGGAGGATCGCGGCCGGCTTGTCGTGACCTTCCTGCACAGTTTCTTCAGCCGCTATGTCGAATATGACTTCACCGCCAAGCTTGAGGGGCAGCTCGACGCCGTATCCGACGGCAAGCTCGACTGGAAACAGCTGCTAGCGCAATTCTGGCGCGATTTCAAGACGGCCATCGACAGCACCAGCGAACTGACGATCACCAACGTGATCGACGTGCTTGACGAGGATCTTGGCCCGCATTTCTTCAAGAAGGATGATTCCGGTGCATTGATGCGCAGCTGCCCGAACTGCTCCGGCGGCAGGCTTGGCCTGCGGCTTGGCAAGTTCGGTGCCTTCATCGGCTGTTCGAACTATCCGGAATGTAAATTCACCCGCCAGCTTGTCACCAACGGCAAGGACGAGGATGCCGAGGCCGGCGTCGTCGGTGACCGCCATCTTGGCGACGATCCGGACAGCGGCCTGCCGGTCTATGTTCGCAACGGGCCGTATGGTCCCTATGTGCAGCTTGGTGATCCGGAGACAAAAAAGCCGAAACGGTCATCCTTTCCGAAAGGCATGTCCGCCGGCAGCATCGACCTTGAAAACGCGCTGAAACTGCTGTCGTTGCCGCGCGATGTCGGCGTGCATCCCGAAAGCGGAGAGATGATTCAGGCCGGCCTTGGTCGCTATGGCCCGTATCTGAAATATCAGGGAAGCTTCACCAGCCTGAAGGATGGTGACGATCTTCTGGAAATCGGCCTGAATCGGGCGGTTGATCTGCTGGCGGAGTCTGCGAAGAAACGCGGTCGGCTGCTTGGCGAACACCCTACCGGCGGCGAGGTGCATCTGAAGGCCGGACGGTTCGGTCCCTATGTCGAGCATAACAAGCTTCGCGCCACCCTGCCCCGGGGCACCGAGATGGCCGACATCGATCTTGCGCAGGCCATAACCCTGCTGGCCGAAAAGGCGGCACGCCCGACAACCGGGAAGAAAGCCGCGCGCGGTGGCGGTGCCCGCAAGAAGGGGGCCGCCAAGAAGGGAGCCGCCAAGAAGGCGTCAGCGAAGAAAGCCTCTGCCAAGAAAGCCGCTTCGTGAGTGACGGGTCTTCCCCCGACGGTCTGCCTGAAGACAGCGCCATCCTCGAATTCATTGACGGGTGTGATGCGCCCCCCTCGGTAAAAGAAGTGGCACGCGCCTTCAGCCTGCCCCAGGAAGCGCGCGCACCGCTCCGCCGCCGCCTGCGTGCGCTGGCCGAACAGGGCCGAATCGCCAAACAGCCCGGCCGCCGCGTCGCGGCACCGGACCAGATGCCCGAAGTCATGGTGCTGATTGTCCGGAAGATTGATCGTGACGGTACGATGCTGGCCGTACCGGCGATCGAGACAGCCGGTCCGGCGCCGTCGGTCAGGCTGATGCCGGACAAACGCAAGGGCCGCGCCGCGCGGGTCGGCCAACAGGTTCTGGCGCGCCTGAGGCGGATCAGCGGGGCGCGTTATGAAGGGCGGATCATGCGTATCCTCGATTCGGCGCCGCGCCGGCTGTTCGGAACGGTTGTCGCCGGACGCGGCGGGCTGATCCTGCAACAGGCCGACCGCGGTGCTCGCGACACCATCACGCTGGAACGCGATGGCGACATGCCGGCCGCCGAGGGCGACCTTGTCGAGGCCGAATTGCTGCCGCGGCGCGGATATCTCGGCAAGACCGCACGGATCATCGACAATCTCGGACCGGCCGACGCGCCGGGGGCGTTCAGCGCGCTGGCCCTTGCCGAATTCGATATCCCGCATGTGTTCCCGGACGCCGCCATTGCCGAGACTGACGGCATGAAGGTGCCCGGCCTGCGTGGGCGAACCGACCTTCGTGACCGGCCTTTCGTGACAATCGACGGTGCCGACGCGCGCGATTTCGATGACGCCGTCCATGCCAAGCCGCTGGAAAATGGCGGCTGGCGGATCAGTGTGGCAATCGCCGATGTCGCGCATTATGTGCGTCCGGGGTCGGCGCTGGACACCGAAGCGCGCCACCGTGGCAACTCGGTCTATCTTCCCGACCGCGTGGTGCCGATGCTGCCGGAGGCGCTGTCGAACGATCTGTGTTCGCTGCGCCCGAAAGAGCCGCGTGCCGCGATGGTGGTCGAGATGGTGGTCGACGATGCCGGCAACATGCTGGAATTCGTCTTCATGCGCGCGGTGATCCGGTCGGCCGCGCGGCTGACCTATGATCAGGTACAGGCCTGGCATGACGGCACGATGCAAGCTGATGAATTCGGTGCCGGCGAGGCGTGGCTGCGCAACCTGTTCGGCGCATGGCAGGCGCTTGATACGGCGCGGCAGGCACGCGAGCCGCTGGCACTGAACCTGAAGGAGCGTCGCGTCCTTCTTGATGATGACGGGGTGCCGGCCGAAATCATCCAGCGCGCGCAAAGCGGGTCACAGCGCCTGATCGAGGATTATATGATCGCCGCCAATGTGGCGGCGGCGCAGGCGCTGATCAGGGCCAGGCGCCCTTGTGTGTTCCGCGTCCATGACAGGCCCGACCCCGAACGGGCCGACGGGCTTCATGATCTGGCCTCAGCCGTTGGCGCGAAACTCGCGCGGGGACAGGTGTTGCGCCCGCATCATTTCAACACCATCCTGGCGCATGTCGCCGGAACGCCTGATGAGAAGATGATCAATGAGGCAGTGCTGAGAAGTCAGGCGAAGGCCATTTATAGCACTGATAATATTGGGCATTTTGGGCTGGCACTGCGAGATTACGCACATTTCACCTCGCCGATCAGGCGGTATTCGGACCTTCTTGTCCACCGCGCCCTGATCGACATGCTGGCCGCCGGAAGCGCCCCGCGCGACGGGCTTGGCGGCCTCGCCGCACCCGATCTTGTGGATGTGTGCGCGCAGATCTCGGAGACCGAAAGCCGCGCCGCCGCCGCCGAGCGACGGACCATCGACCGTTTCGCCGCGGCACTGTTCGCCGGGCAGGCAGGCAATGTTGTCGACGGTGTGGTGTCCGGCGTTACCGGGTCGGGGGCCTTTATCAGCCTCGGTGACGGGGCGGCGGACGGATTCCTGCCAATCCGCTCATTGCCTGATGATTATTACGTCATCGACGATGCCGGCATGCGCATGCGCGGACGACACCATGGGCTGAGCGTCGCGGTCGGCGACAAGATGGATGTTCTTGTTGTCGAGGTCACCCCGATCAGTGGTGGGATCCTGCTGGCCTATGTCGGTGGCGGCACGGATGGCGGCGGTGCGCGGCGGCGGGGAAAATCCGGTGCCAAAGGGGGCGGCAAACACAACGCCACGAAGGGGCCGGGGAAAAAGCGCCGGGCGAAGGGGCAGCGCAAACGTCGCACAGGCTGATCAGGCTTGACAAAATGCGATGCCTCCCGCACTTTGCGCGCAGTTTTCAGACATCTCGACAGACCACTGTCGCCAGATAAGGAGCCAGAGCAATGGCCAAGCCAGCAACCCTGCAGATCAAACTGGTCAGCACCGCCGACACCGGCTATTTCTATGTCACCAAGAAGAACCCGCGCACGAAGCCGGAAAAACTCGAGGTACGGAAATACGATCCGAAGGCACGCAAGCACGTGCTGTTCCGCGAAGCCAAGATCAAGTAGCGGTCGCAGCGTCAACGGCCGCTGACAGGCCCCTGATCGCCCGATGATCGCCCGATGATCACCCTTACGATAGACCACCGGATCTTTGCCGCCGCCATTCTCAGTGATGGCGGCGATTTCATTTCGCGCGCCGAATGTCCGGCGCCTGCCGGTGGATATCGCGACTGGCTTGTTGCCATTTGCGATCTTGTCGCCGGGCTGGATGGTGCATTACCGCATATGAGCGTTGCCGTGGCGGTGCCGGCCATCATATCCGGCGACAGAACAGAGATCATGCCGCTGGGGAATCTTGCCGGTGCCGACCTGCGCCGCGACCTGCAATCAGCCTTGTCGCGCGAGGTGTTCCTGACCGGTTTCGGCGAGGCGCTGACCGCCTTTCATGCCGCTATTGGCAAAACTGAAGGCCCGCTTGTCACCCTGTGGATCGGCAGCAGCTGCCATGGCGGCCTTGCAGCGAATGGCAGCATCGTAACAGGTGCCCATGGCGCGGCGGTGAACTGGGCGCATCTGCAACTGCCGGCACCGGTTCCACATGAGTTGGACGGCAGGCCCTGCTGGTGCGGGCGCAATGGCTGCGTGGAGACATTCCTGTCGACATACGGCCTTGAGGATGATTACGAGCGCGTCACCGGCGACAGGCTGACCGCGGCGCAGATTGCCGCCGCGACGTCCAGCAACGACATTGTCGCCGAAAGTGTGATCCAGGTCTTCGAGGACAGGCTTGGCCGCGCGACAGCGATGATCATCAGCCTGATCGATCCCGCCACGATTATTCTTGGCGGAGATACGCCGATGCCGGAAAGGATGTGTGAACGAGTCCCCCGCAAATGGCCGGGCTATGTGCAGGTCGATCGCTCGAATACAAGGCTGGCCTGGTGCGATGCCGGTCATGGAGCGTTGTTGAGAGGGGCAGCCAGCCTCGCGTCGGCGCGGCGTGGCGGCTAGCTGCAGCTCTGTATTTCGACAGGTTCGGCCGCGGTCAGGCTGGCCTCGATGCTGAAATCACCATAATCGATTTCATAACCGCGAACGAGACCGTTCCTCTGCATCTCAAACTTGATGACATATTCAGGCTCGGAGGTTGTCGCCGCCGGCTTGAAATAGGCGACATTGATCTGCCAGTAGCCATCTTCCCCAAGCTGCCCAAGCCCGTCGCCGGGCGCATCGCGCCAGCCACCGACAACGGTAGACGTGCGCATCAGCGCACTGTCAGGCTCGGCACCGGAAAAGACGGTGGCGGACATCATCTTTTCGCCGGCCTCGGCCTTGGCAAGGATGCGCCGGACATGCTGCACCGGAAACACGGTATCAGTCGGCAGATCGACAACGGTGTCAGGCGTCATTGTGAACACCGCCTCGCCAGTGCTGTCTGTATCGAGCTGGACAAAGCCACCGAAATCCTTGCGCCCCTCGAAAGACGACTCTTCCAGAATGTCGAAGCTGTATTTGTCGCCACTGTCGGCTTCCCAGCTTTCGAAATGCGACAGCACCCGGTCGGCGCCCCCATTCTCGACGACAAACTGAAGCATGTAATCCTCGACCGACCGCCAGCCGGTGCAATCGCGTTCCATGGCGAAAACGGACCGTCCCATGACGCTGACAATGTGCGAATTCTGCACCTTGTCGCCCATCTCCATTTCATAGAACGCCTTGTGTGCCACCAACGGCCCGGATGCACCGGCTGCCAGCACCGGTGTGCCGACGCCGAGGGCGCCAGCAGCAAGGACGACAGCGATAACGGTTTTTGGAAAGGTTCGGTATAACATTGTCATATAACGGAAATGGTATGGTTTTTTCGGGAATTCAATAGCTTTGGGTTTGCGGTGCGACGAAAATGCACTATATCACGATAAATCCAAACAGAACGCATGTTGATTTGATGGCCAGAAGCCGCCACCGCGCCGCCTCCACCGACACCGACCAGAGCGCTGACGTTATCACGACCACCGCCGATCTTGACGCGCTTGTGGAACAATTGTCCGGCGCGGAGTTTCTTGCCGTCGATACAGAATTCATGCGCGAGCAGACCTACTACTCGCAGCTGTGTCTGGTGCAGATCAGTGATGGCACGCACCACGCCGCCATAGACCCGCTGGCACCCGATATCGATCTGGGCAGGCTGTGGACGCTGCTCGCCGATCCGCAGAGCACCAAGGTTTTCCATGCCGCGCATCAGGATCTGGAAATCTTCCTGAAGGAAATGGGCACCCTTCCCCTGCCGCTGTTCGACACGCAGATTGCCGGCATGGTGCTTGGTCACGGTGACCAGGTCGGATATGACCGGCTGGTCCGCGCCGTTCTCAAACGCGACATAGACAAGAGTTCGCGGTTCACCGACTGGTCCCGCCGACCGCTCAGCGCGCGCCAGGTCAGCTATGCGCTCGACGATGTCATCTACCTCGCCGAGATGTACCCGAAACTGTGCGCTGAACTGGAAACAAGGGGGCGTGCAGGCTGGCTTGATGACGAGAATGCCAAACTTGTCGACCCGGCGACCTATCACACCGCACCGGAGGACGCCTGGAAGCGGATCAAGGTCAAGAACATGAAGGCACCGGCATTGCGCCGGATGATGCATCTTGCCAGCTGGCGCGAGAGCGAGGCGCAGAAACGCAATCTGCCGCGCAACCGCATTCTGCGCGACGAGACAATTCTTGACCTGGCCGGCAGCAACCCGCTGAACACGGCCGAATTCGGCAAGATCCGCAACTTCCCCGGCGGCGCCAATGGCAAGCTTGTCACCCCGGTGCTGGCGCTGCTCCGCGAGGTCGAGGCGATGCCAGACAGCACGCTTCCCGTGCCAAAAGCAGAGGGGCGCACACCGAAACCGCCGGCAGCGGTGATGGAATTGCTGCGGGTGCTGTTGAAACACATTACCGACAAGGAAGGCATCGCGCCGCGCCTTGTCGCCTCGGCGGATGAACTGGAAGCGCTGGCGCTTGATGATGATGCGCCGGTGCGCGCGCAAACCGGATGGCGGCATGAAATCTTCGGTGCCGCCGCGCTGCGCCTGAAACATGGCCGCATCGCCCTCGCCGCCGACGGGCGGCGGGTCAGGGTGATTGATCTGTAAGGACTACAGCGTGCTGTTGAAACTGCCGCCGTCGATCAGGATGTTCTGGCCGGTCAGATAGCCGGAATGC
>JAAZUU010000058.1 GCA_018624035.1 Rhodobiaceae bacterium
CATGTAAGTGTCTATTCATAGGTAGGTATAAAGGCACCCAAGAGAGGCAGTTCACCATACTCAGTAGAAACTCAGATATCGCTTCCTGACAAGCATTGTATCTGCACTGACATCATCAAGAAACAAAGCCTCTGTAAGACTCATACAGGCTGCCCAACACTGTGTGTGTAGCCTTGCTTGCTGCGCATTGCTAACGCCCGTCAGTGACTCTCCTAGAGTCATACAAGGCATGTCTGTGAGGCATTGCATGTGGGCATGTTAGTGACCCATTGGATTGACCCAGAGGGCAACTGTCCGTGGTTACCTATCCTGTAAACCAATCTGTGTAACAGCACGTGTATGTATACGTAGGCACCGGGTATGGTTCCTGCCTACCCATCTTGTAGATACGTGTATCTGTAGTAGGTCCTTTCCACTACCAGTAAGTTTCTGTGTGGCATCTCAATGCCCACACTTTCCCTGTACTGATAACGATAAGCACGGACTGACGCACAAACTGACGCACAGGATGTGCCTGTTGACGGTGACCCGCTGATACGTAGACTGGCGGTATTGTTCATATATCAGTGCATGTTAGTGCCTAGATGGGGAACATACGTTCTCCACCAGCACCATTCCTTCATATACGTCACTGATATGTCAGCATTTTATGTGCTAACAGGTCAGGTGACGTACAGGATGACGTATGTGCAATGAACGACTTTCTGATTATTGTTATTGCAGGTTTTTTTTCTTGTGTTGCTTTAGACCTTTTTGGCCGTGTCTTACTGATCCTATTTAAGATACCCGAACCTTCGTGGGGAGTTGTTGGCCGTTGGGTTTTTTACATGATCAGGCGAGGAACGGTTTTTAATCCACAGATTTCAGATGCCTTACCAATTGCTCATGAAGTAAAGATTGGCTGGGCTTTCCATTATCTCATTGCTGTCGTTTGGGCTTTTGCGTTTCATATACTCTTCGTTGGTTATCCATTTTTTGAGTTATCCCTTAAAAATGGGCTGTTATTTGGCGTATTGACTACGCTTGCTCCATTATTCATTTTCATGCCTTTCACTGGTCAAGGAGTATTGGCAAGAAAAACTCCAATGCCTTATTTGACTTCGCTGATTCTGCTAGGAAGACATTCCGTTTTTGGGTTAGCGATGTTTGGGGGGTTCACTTGGCTTCACTAACCCGTCAGCACTCAATCTTCTGCATCCATTTAGCCAGCATCTCCACGCTATAGCCTTTGCCATAGGCATGACCTATGCCTGTGGTGGTCCATCCGCCTATCTGGTCGATGATGTCCGATGGACATTCGACAGCCCTCAAGCGGTCTCTGAGGCTATGCCGCAAGCCATGCACAACATAGTCACCACCGATGATGCTCTTCATCCATTTGTTCAGGGCTGCACTAGCTGAGTTGGCATTGCATGTCTTGCCATCACAGTAACGTGGGAAGGCATGGCTACTGTCATGCTGCACCAACCTCTGTGCTGCCCACAGAGCCGTTCCTACAAGCGGGATATGCCTTGCACTGCTCTTGGTCTTCAAACGCCGCCACGGATGCGCTGTGAGGTTGATATGGGGTGTTGGTGCATCAAGGATGATATCGTCTCTATGCAGCCCTGCAGCTTCACTCAGGCGCATCCCAGTGTCGCTGATAAGAGCCAGCAGCCAGCGCATCTCATCATCAGTTTCCTGACAGGCCTTTTGCAGGATTATCAATTTGTCCTGCGGAACAGGTTGTCTGTCTTGCCTGTCATCCCGGTCAGGCATGTAGGTCTTGGCAAAGGCATTGCTGCCCTCAATGCCATGCTCCCGCATCACAAGATTGATGATGGACCGCACAGACCCGAAGATGCGCTTCACACTGCCAAGTGACAGGCCATTGCCGAACAGATGGTCACGGAAGGCAGCTGCATCTGATGATGAGTATGACGTTATAGGCCTGTTGCCCAATGCCTCAGCCACATACCTGCCATTGCGCTTTGCGGCACGGATGAAAGTTGGTGTCTGCTTATCTGCCTTCAGCCTGAGATAGGTATCGACAGCCTCCATCATGGTGGGGCTGTTATCTGGCACGTCAGCTTCATCATCTACGACCAGATGCAAAGCTGGCACATCCATCTTCTGCAGTCTCAGACCATGCCAGTAATCATCCAATCTCTGGCTGATAGATACAGCAGAGCGAGATGCTGCTCTGGCTGACTTCGTCCGCAGACTGATACTCACCCTGTCACTGCGATAGTGCTGCTGAAGGTCAGCAGGAACACGCCTGACAAAGTGATAGATGCCGCTGCGGACACGGATATGAGGGGATTGATTGTACGTCATCCTGTACGTCACCTGACCTGTTAGCACATAAAATGCTGACATATCAGTGACGTATATGAAGGAATGGTGCTGGTGGAGAGACTCGAACTCCCAACCGCCCGATTACAAATCGGGTGCTCTACCAATTGAGCCACACCAGCACTGCGGTGGGTTTTACCAGAAACCCGTCATTCGTCAATAGATGGCGCATCGGTGATCACGCACGCCGGCACGCCGGCCGTTCGGCCGGTCATTGCACCGTGCGCGGTTTCGGCGGATCCAGCGCGAAATTCCTGTCACGCACGATGCCGGCAAGCTGCAGGGCGAGATCCGGCGCGCCGTCGCGGACATACAGGAAGACCCCGAAATCCGGCAAGGGCGGCAGGCCGGAATCGGCAGGAACCGGAATGCGGTCACGGCTCTGGCCGATCACAAGGGCCGTGTTGGTCTCGACGGCGAGGCCGGCACTGACAAAGGCATCGAGATCGCGCCAGTGGTTGGCCTCATAGGGGCTCTCCCAGGTGATACCGGCGCTGTCCAGCGCGGCCCGTATCACCGGCAGGAAGATGCAGTCGGCCTTCGCCGCCAGCGGCAGGGGGCGTTTCTTCCAGATCAGGCTGCCACGTCCGACATACCATTCCAGCGGACCGCGATAGAGGCACTCGCCGGTGCCGGCATCAAGAGGTTCGGTCGTCAGCATCACATCAAGGCGCCCGTCATTGAACTGATCGACAAGCTTGCGCGTGATTGAGGATGTCAGGCTGACGCGCGCCCGCGGGAAATCGGCCGCGAAATCACGCATCACCGGGCTGACGAACGGGTCGACAAGGTCTTCCGGCACGCCAAAACTCACCCGCCCCTCAAACACATGATGCGTCATCCGCTGCCAGGCCTCGTCATTCAGCGTCAGGATGCGCCGCCCATAGCCGAGAAGCTGTTCGCCCTCGCGGGTCAGGCAGACGCCGCGGCCGGCGCGCTCGACCAGCTGCTGGTCGAGCGTCGCCTCAAGCCGTTTCAGCTGCATCGATACTGCTGACTGGGTCAGATTCAGCCGTTCGGCGGCGCGCGTTACGCCGCCAAGCTCAGCCACCGTCACACAGGAACGGAGCGTGGCGATATCAAGGTTCCGGATGGTGTTGCAGGGCATCACAACTCCTTATCGAAATCATCATTTTTTGTCGTTGGACAGATTAGGTTGCGTTAACCAAAACTGTAAATAATTCAGATGTCTAACAAGCATCACAACTGGCAATGGAAAGGATCACAAAATGTTATGGATGATGAAGAACATGCTGTCCCGCTGGTGGGTTTCGGCCGGTGTCCAGGCATGCTGTCGGTCGCTCTGTTTCTGGGCCTGCCGGCCGCGTCTGCTGTGGTGCCACATCAATGACATGCTGGCGCTGCGGCGCTCGCGCCGCCAGCTTGCCGGTCTTGAGGCGGACCGGCGCGACGATATCGGCTTGGCGGCTGCCGAGGTCAGGGACGAGTGCCGGAGGCCGGTGCTTGGCGAGATCTCGCCCTGGGCCTCGCTGGAGCTTCGCGCGGCGGTGAATGAATCGCGCCGGCCAGCCGCACCGCCACCGCGTTATGAACGCTCCTTCTACCGGGCGCGCGGCCGCCGCGGCCTTCCCGGGGCGCAGTGAACGGGGCGCGGTGATCGGGATTGATGTCAACCATCGGATGCCACCATGGCGGGGTCGGCCGGATCATCCCTCGGCCGGCCCCGCCGCCAGATGAAACTCGCCAGATGAAACTCGCCAGATGAAACTCGTCAGATTGGCCCGCCAACTTTATCGGGCAGGGTCAGTCAGTATGCCCGGCGGCATGAAGGGCGATGGCCGCGGCGACAGACACATTCAGGCTCTCGCTATGTGGCGAGATCGCGATCCGCACCAGATGGTCACAATGCCGCCGTGTCAGCTGGCGCAGACCGGTGCCTTCACCCCCCATCACGATGGCAAGCCGGTCGATCATTGCCAGGCTGGCGACCGGCATGTCGCCCTCGGCGGCAAGCCCGGCGACCGTTATGTCGGCCGCCTGCATGGCCTCGATGGCACGCGCCAGATTGACCACCCGGATCATCGGCAGATGTTCCAGCGCGCCGGCGGCGGCGCGGGCCAGAAGGCCTGATTCCTCGGGCGCGTGGCGATGCGTGGTGATCACGGCCTGCGCGCCAAGCGCAAGGCCGCTTCGCAGGATCGCGCCGACATTGCGCGGGTCGGACAGCTGGTCAAGGCACAGCAGGCGCAGACGGCCTTTGGTGCCGGCGAGGAAATCGGACAGATCGGGCGCCTCGAGCGGCCGGACAGCCGCCAGC
Organism: Rhodobiaceae bacterium; assembly: GCA_018624035.1. Taxonomy (GTDB): domain Bacteria; phylum Pseudomonadota; class Alphaproteobacteria; order Puniceispirillales; family Puniceispirillaceae; genus UBA8309. The sequence continues at coordinate 4,613 of JAAZUU010000058.1, forward strand.
ATGCCCTGATGCACCGCCTTGTCGCCGTCGGATGCCGGCTGCACGGCGTCAAGGCGCCGTCGCTCGGTCTCGGTGATGGATGGCAGTTCGCGCTGGCGCTCCTGCGGCAACCCGGCGATCGCATCCCGCAATTCAGTCGCCGCCTCGGACGTGGCATGGATTGTGGCCACCCGCCTTTCGGGATTGGCGAGTGCCGCCAGAACAGCATGCCGCCCCCACAGGAAATAGGCACCTCCCGGCGGTTTCGGGCCGCTAATCCGTTGCGCCGCGCCGCTACCGCCCTGCGAATGATGGCGAGATGCGGTTTTCGGCCGCGGCCGCGCCGGTCGTTTTTTGCCTCGATCAGGGTGCATTTGGTGACTTCTCTGTTGACAAACCGGCGCTGCTTTTCTAATCGCTTGGCGTCTGTTCCGTGGCAGCGTTATCTCGTATCACGTAATCAGCACAGACGCATCAGGCAAACCGGTGAGGTGGCCGAGTGGTTAAAGGCAGCAGACTGTAAATCTGCCCGCGTAGCGTACGTAGGTTCGAATCCTACCCTCACCACCACTGCCTGATTGATGGGGCGGCCTGCCGCCACCCCGGTCCCGGCGGCAGCCGTGATCGGGAATCCAGGATCAACAATCCGGAACCGTGCCGCGCAGGACGGTCCGGCAGACAGAAGAAGAGGACGGGCTGGCATGTCCAAGGAGAAGTTTGATCGTTCGAAGCCTCATGTGAACATAGGCACGATTGGCCATGTTGACCACGGCAAGACGACGCTGACGGCGGCGATTACGAAGGTTATGGCTGAGGCTGGCGGCGCCGAGTTTCAGGCCTATGATCAGATTGACAAGGCCCCTGAGGAGCGTGCGCGCGGGATCACGATTTCGACGGCGCATGTTGAGTATGAGACGGCGAACCGTCACTACGCGCATGTGGATTGTCCCGGTCACGCGGATTATGTGAAGAACATGATCACCGGGGCGGCGCAGATGGATGGCGCGATTCTTGTTGTATCGGCGGCTGACGGTCCGATGCCTCAGACACGCGAGCACATTCTTCTGGCGCGTCAGGTTGGTGTTCCGGCGCTGTGCGTGTTCATGAACAAGGTTGACCAGGTTGACGATGAGGAGCTTCTGGAGCTTGTGGAGATGGAGATCCGCGAGTTGCTGTCGAGCTATGAGTTTCCTGGCGACGACATACCGATTGTGAAGGGTTCGGCACTGGCGGCTCTTGAGGACAGCGATGCGACAATCGGTTCCGAGGCGATCAAGGAGCTGATGGCGGCGGTTGACGAGTATATTCCGCAGCCCGAGCGTCCGAAGGACCAGCCGTTCCTGATGCCGATCGAGGATGTGTTCTCGATTTCGGGTCGTGGCACGGTAGTGACGGGTCGTATCGAGCGCGGCATCGTGAATGTTGGCGAGGAGATCGAGATTGTCGGTCTGAAGGAGACGACGAAGACGACCTGCACGGGCGTTGAGATGTTCCGCAAGCTTCTGGACCAGGGCGAGGCCGGTGACAATGTCGGCGTTCTGCTTCGCGGCACGAAGCGTGAGGAGGTTGAGCGCGGTCAGGTGCTTGCGGCACCGGGTTCGATCACGCCGCATACCGAGTTCAAGTGCGAGGCGTATGTTCTGACGAAGGAAGAGGGGGGGCGTCACACGCCGTTCTTCTCGAACTATCGTCCGCAGTTTTATTTCCGGACGACGGATGTGACGGGTTCGGTCGAGCTGCCGTCTGGCACCGAGATGGTGATGCCTGGCGACAACATCGCGATGACCGTGACGCTGATCGCGCCGATCGCGATGGATGAGGGCCTTCGCTTCGCCATCCGCGAGGGCGGACGTACCGTCGGCGCAGGCGTCGTCGCCTCGATCGTGAAATAGCCAGAGATATACAGGGAGGGGCGTTCGGCGCCCCTCTTTATTCGTAGGTAAAAGGAAAAGCAGTCATGGAAACCCAGAACATCCGCATCCGGCTGAAGGCGTTCGATCATCGTATCCTCGACCAGTCGACGAACGAGATCGTCAATACAGCCAAGCGTACCGGTGCCGAAGTACGGGGTCCAATCCCGCTGCCGACCAATATCCGGCGCATGACGGTGCTGCGCTCGCCGCACATCGACAAGAAAAGCCGGGAACAGTTCGAGATGCGGACGCACAAGCGTTTGCTGGATATCGTTGATCCGACTCCGCAGACGGTGGACGCGCTGATGAAGCTCGATCTCGCCGCCGGCGTTGATGTCGAGATCAAACTCTAGGAAGGGACAGGACCAATGCGTAGCGGAGTTATCGCCCGCAAGCTGGGCATGACACGGGTCTTCACCGACGCCGGTCGTCACGTTCCGGTAACGGTTTTGAAGATGGACGACGTTCAGGTCGTTTCGGTTCGCACCGGCGAGCGTGACGGCTATTCCGCCGTTCAGCTCGGCGCCGGCGCGGCGAAGGCGAAGAATGTGTCGAAGGCGATGCGAGGTCATTTCGCCAAGGCCAATGTGCTGCCGAAATCCAAGGTTGCCGAATTCCGGGTTGCCGAGGATGCGGTGATTGATGTCGGCGCCACGCTGGCACCGAGCCACTTCGTCGCCGGCCAGAAGGTCGATGTTGTCGGCACCACCCAGGGCAAGGGCTTTGCCGGCGCGATGAAGCGTCATAATTTCGGTGGATTGCGGGCCTCGCACGGCGTTTCGATCTCGCACCGTTCGCACGGTTCGACCGGCCAGTGCCAGGAGCCGGGCAAGGTCTTCAAGGGCAAGAAAATGGCCGGTCACATGGGTGCCGCCCGCAACACCACGCAGAATATCGAGGTTGTCGCGGTTGATGATGAGGAGGGCGTTGTCCTGCTTCAGGGTGCCGTTCCCGGCCCGAAGGGCGGCTGGGTGCTGATCAGCGACGCGGTCAAGGCCGGTTTGCCCGAGGGCGTGCCGTTCCCGGCCGGCCTTGTGTCAGACGCCGCGGCTGCGGCGCCGGCCGACGATGAGGCTCCTGCGGAAGAGGCCTCTGCCGATGATGCCGCTGGTGAGGAAGCCGTGGCCGAGGCCGATGCGCCGGCAGAGGACGCCGCGGCAGATGAGGGTAAGAACAATGAAAGTTAAGGTGACAACGCTGGACAGCAAGGCAGCAGGTGACATCACGCTGGCTGACGAGGTGTTCGGGATCAGCCCGCGTGCCGACATCGTCGCCCGCGTCGTCAACTGGCAGCTCGCCAAGCGCCGCGCCGGCACTCACAAGGTCAAGAGCCGGGGCGAAATCACCGCCACCACCGCCAAGATGTACCGCCAGAAGGGCACCGGCCGTGCCCGTCATGGTGCGGCATCGGTCGTGCAGTTCCGCGGTGGCGGTGTCGTGCATGGCCCGGTCGTCCGCGATCATGGCCATTCCCTGCCGAAGAAGGTTCGCCAGCTTGGTCTGAAATCGGCACTGTCGGCAAAGGCCGCCGAGGGCAAGATCATTGTTGTGGACGAGTTGAAGTCGGGGGGCAAGAACGGCGCCAAAACCGCCGCGCTGAAGACGAAGCTTGCCAAGCTTGGCGCCGAGAACGCGCTGTTCATCGGCGGTGCCGAGCTGGATGACAATTTCGTCCGGGCGGCCAGCAACCTGCCGCTCGTCGATGTCCTGCCGCAGCAGGGGATCAACGTCTATGACATCCTGCGCCGCGACGTGCTGGTCCTGTCCAGGGACGCGGCGGCCCATCTTGAGGAGCGTCTGAAATGAGTGTGCGTCCGCGCAAGCCGGCAAAGGTTGTGTTGAGCAAGGCTGCCGCCTACGACACCATCCTTCGCCCGATCATCACCGAGAAGGCGACCATGGCCAATGAAAACGGCCAGGTCACCTTTGCCGTGCCGCTGTCGGCGACAAAGCCGGAAATCAAGGCGGCGGTCGAGATGCTGTTCGATGTTCAGGTCACGGCCGTGAACACGATCCTTCTCAAGGGCAAGTCGAAGATGTTTCGGGGCCGTCCGGGCCGTCGCTCGGATACCAAGAAGGCCATGGTCACCCTCGCCGAGGGCCAGACCATCGACCTGATGGGAGTGTAAATCGATGGCATTGAAGAAGTTCAACCCGACCACCCCCGGCCAGCGTAATCTTGTTCTGGTCGACAAGGGCGATCTCTACAAGGGCAAGCCGGTCAAGAAGCTGACTCAGGGCCTGACGAAGTCGGGTGGCCGCAACAATTCCGGCCATGTGACATCCTGGCATCGTGGTGGCGGGCATAAGCGCCGCTATCGCATGATTGATTTCAAGCGTACCAAGACCGGCATGATGGCGACGGTGGAACGGCTGGAATATGATCCGAACCGGACCGCGTTTATCGCGCTGATCACCTATGAGGATGGTGAGCAGAGCTATATCCTGGCACCGCAGCGCCTCGCCGTCGGCGACAAGGTGATGGCCGGCACCGGTGCCGACATCAAGCCCGGCAACGCGCTGCCGCTGTCCAGCATTCCGGTTGGCACGCTGGTGCATAATGTCGAGCTGAAGCCCGGCAAGGGTGGCCAGTTGGCGCGTTCCGCAGGCACCTATGTCCAGCTTGTTGGTCGTGACCGCGGTTACGCCATTCTGCGTCTGGCCTCCGGTGAGGTTCGGCTTGTCCGTGGCGAGTGCATGGCGTCGATCGGCGCGGTGTCGAACCCGGATCAGCAGAACATCAAGATCGGCAAGGCCGGTCGCAGCCGCTGGCTTGGCAAGCGTCCGCATGTTCGTGGTGTCGTCATGAACCCGATCGATCACCCGCATGGTGGTGGTGAGGGCCGGACGTCCGGTGGTCGCCATCCGGTGACCCCGTGGGGTAAGCCGACCAAGGGCAAGCGCACTCGTTCCAACAAGAAGACGGACCGCCTGATCATGCGGCGTCGCAAGCCATAAGGGACTGAAAACATGGCACGTTCTGTTTGGAAAGGTCCGTTCGTTGACGGGTATCTGCTGAAGAAGGCAGACAAGGTCCGCGAATCCGGCCGCAGCGAGGTCATCAAGACCTGGTCGCGCCGTTCGACCATTCTGCCGCAATTTGTTGGGCTGACCTTCGGTGTCCACAATGGCAACAAATTCATCCCGGTGTCGGTCAGTGAGGACATGGTCGGCCACAAATTCGGTGAATTCGCCCCGACCCGCACCTATTACGGGCATGCGGCGGACAAGAAGTCGAAGCGTTAGAGGGTTTTATGGGCAAGCAAGCTAAACCAAGAACTCTGGCAGACAGCGAGGCGAAGTCGGTTGTGCGCAACATCCGCGTCAGCCCGCAGAAGCTGAATCTCGTCGCCGCGATGATCCGCGGCATGGATGTCGAAAAGGCGCTGGCGACATTGTCTTTCTCGCGCCGCCGGATCGCCGGCGATGTGAAGAAGGCGCTGCAGTCGGCCATTGCCAATGCCGAGAACAACCACTCGCTGGATGTCGACCGGCTGTTCGTCAAGGAAGCCCATGTCGGCAAGGCGATTGTCATGAAGCGTTTCAAGGCGCGTGCCCGCGGTCGCGGCGCACGTATCCTGAAGCCGTTTTCGCACCTGACCATCGTTGTCGGTGAAAAGGGAGACCAGTAGATGGGTCAGAAAGTCAAACCGATCGGCCTTCGGGTTGGTATCAACCGCACCTGGGACTCGCGCTGGTATGCAGACCGCAACTATGGCGACCTGCTGCACAAGGATATCGAGCTGCGCACCTATCTGATGGAGCGCCTCAAGCAGGCCGCCATCAGCCGCGTCGTGATCGAGCGCCCGGCTGGCCGCGCCCGCGTGACCATCCATGCCGGCCGCCCCGGTCTGATCATCGGCAAGAAGGGTCAGGACATCGAACGTCTTCGCGCCGATCTGTCAAAGCGTGTCGGCAGCGAGGTCAGCCTGAATATTGTCGAGGTTCGCAAGCCCGAGATCGACGCCAAGCTGATCGCCGAGAATATCGCGCAGCAGCTTGAGCGCCGTGTCGGCTTCCGCCGCGCGATGAAGCGGGCCGTCCAGTCCGCGATGCGTCTTGGTGCGCAGGGGGTCCGCATCAACTGCGCCGGCCGTCTTGGCGGGGCCGAGATCGCCCGCACCGAATGGTATCGCGAGGGTCGCGTGCCGCTTCATACGTTGCGCGCCGAGGTTGATTACGGAGAAGGTTCCGCCTTCACCACATACGGTGTGTGTGGAATCAAGGTATGGGTCTTCAAGGGTGAAGTCATGGCCCACGACCCGATGGCACAGGACAAGCGGCTTGCCGAGCAGCAATCCGGTCCGGCGCCGCGGGCCAACGGTTAACCGAGAGGAGTTGGTTAGATGCTCTCGCCGAAGAGAACCAAGTTCCGCAAGGCTCACAAGGGCCGTATCCATGGCAATGCCAAGGGTGGAACGCAGCTGAATTTCGGTGCGTACGGTCTTAAGGCCGTGACACCGGAGCGGGTTACCGCGCGCCAGATCGAGGCCGCGCGTCGCGCCATCACGCGCCATCTGCGCCGTGCCGGCCGTGTCTGGATCCGTATTTTCCCGGACGTGCCTGTGTCCTCCAAACCTGCCGAGGTTCGAATGGGTAAGGGTAAGGGTTCGCCGGAATTCTGGGTGGCCAGGGTGAAGCCGGGCCGGATCATGTTCGAAATTGACGGTGTTCCGTGGGAGCTTGCCAAGGAGGCGCTTACGCTGGCCTCGGCCAAGTTGCCGCTCGACACACGTATCGTTCGCCGTCTCGGCGATGTTGATTGAGGGAGAGTCTGATGGCAACCGTTAAGGCCGAAGACCTTCGCGCCAAGACAGCTGATGAGCTGAAGGACCAACTGGTCGGTCTGAAGAAGGAGCAGTTCAACCTGCGCTTCCAGACAGCCGGTGGTCAGAACGAGAACCCGGCGCGTGCGCGCACCGTCCGCCGTGAAATTGCCCGTATCAAGACCGTTCTTGGCGAAAAAGCCATTGCGGTTGGCGCGGCACAGTAAGGAAGACAAGTTATGCCGAAGCGTATCATGCAGGGCACGGTCGTCAGCGATAAGACCGACAAGACGGTAACTGTTCTTGTCGAGCGCAGGATCATGCATCCGGTCTACAAGAAGTTTATCACCAAGTCGAAGAAGTTCGCGGCGCATGATGCCGAGAACCGCTGCAAGCAGGGTGACACAGTCCGCATCCGTGAATGCGCGCCGATTTCGAAGTCGAAGAACTACGAAGTCATCTACGACGACGCTGCCGCGAACTGAGGGAGACCGAAATGATCCAGATGCAGTCCAATCTTGAGGTTGCCGACAATTCGGGCGCCCGCCGCGTGCAATGCATCAAGGTGCTTGGTGGATCCGGTCGCAAGGTCGCCGGTGTCGGCGATGTGATCGTCGTCTCGGTGAAGGAGGCGATCCCGCGCGGCAAGGTGAAGAAGGGCGACGTGCACCGTGCTGTCATCGTTCGCACCGCCAAGGAAATCCGCCGTCCCGATGGCAGCGCCATCCGGTTTGACCGCAATGCCGCGGTGCTGCTGAACAAGCAGGATGAGCCGATTGGAACGCGCATTTTTGGGCCGGTCACACGCGAATTGCGTAGCCGGAAATTCATGAAAATCGTTTCGCTGGCACCGGAGGTGCTGTAATGGCCGAGAAATTCAAGATCAAGAAGGGCGACCAGGTCGTCGTGACGACAGGCCGTGACAAGGGCCGTCGCGGCGAGGTGATGGCGGTTCGCCGGGCCGAGAACAGGGTTCTGGTCCAGGGATGCAATATCGTCAAGCGGCATACCCGCGCGACGCAGGACAACCCCGGCGGCATCATCAACAAGGAAGCCCCCCTTCACATTTCGAATGTATCGCTGATCGACCCTGACAGTGGCCAGGCCACCCGTGTCGGCTATGAGATCAAGGATGGCAAAAAGATCCGGATCGCCCGTCGGTCCGGCAAAGCCCTGGACTGACCGGGGTTAAGGAGACAAAGCTGAGATGAAAACGCGTTTGGAAGAACATTATCTGACGGCTGTTCGCCCGGCTATGATGGAGAAATTCGGCTACCTGAACAATATGCAGGTGCCGAAGATCGAAAAGGTCATCATCAACATGGGTGTTGGTGAGGCTGTGCGTGACTCGAAGAAAATCGAGCATGCCACCCGTGACCTGACCGCCATCGCTGGCCAGAAGCCCGTCGTGACCCGCGCGAAACGCGCGAACGCCGCCTTCAAGCTGCGTGCCGGCATGCCAATCGGCTGCAAGGTGACGCTGCGGCGCGAGCGTATGTACGAATTTCTCGATCGTCTGGTGAACATCGCACTGCCGCGCGTCCGTGACTTCCGCGGGCTGAACGGCAAAAGCTTCGATGGCCGCGGCAATTACGCCATGGGTGTGCGCGAGCAGATCGTGTTCCCGGAGATCGATTATGACCAGGTTGATGAGGTCCGCGGCATGGACATCATCGTCGTAACCTCGGCACGGACGGATGATGAAGCGCGCGAGCTGCTCGCGAATTTCGAATTTCCGTTTGTCAAAGCGTAAGGACCCGACAGATGGCTAAGAAAAGCGCTGTAGAGAAGAATAACCGTCGCAAGCGTATGGTCGCCCAGCGTGGCGCGCGCCGCGCCGCCCTGCGGGCAACGATCCGCGACCGTTCCCTGCCGATGGAAGATCGTTTCCAGGCAGTGATGAAGCTGTCGCAGGAACCGCGTGACAGCTCGAAGATCCGGCTTCGCAACCGGTGTGAGATCTCCGGTCGTCCGCGCGGTTATGACCGCAAACTCAGAATGTCGCGCATCGCGCTCCGTGATCTGGCCTCGATGGGTCAGGTTCCCGGTGTCGTGAAGTCGAGCTGGTAAGAGAGGAGTATTGAACCATGGCAATGAGTGATCCTCTCGGTGATATGCTCACGCGCATCCGGAATGGACAGAGCGCAGGCAAGACCGTCGTGTCGAGCCCGGCCTCGCGGTTCCGGAGCAATGTTCTCGAGGTGCTGAAGCGCGAGGGCTATATCCGCAACTATTCCAGCGTCGATGTGCGCCCCGGCATCCGGGAGCTGAAGATCGAGCTGAAATATCATGACGGAACGCCGGTGATCTCCGAGATCAAGCGCGTCTCGCGCCCCGGCCGCCGTGTCTATTACGGCATTCGTGACCTGCCGCGTGTCTATAACGGGCTTGGCATCGCCATCCTGTCGACGCCGCGCGGTGTTCTTTCGGACAGTGAAGCTCGCACCGCCAATGTCGGCGGCGAAGTTCTCTGCCACGTATTCTAGGGGAGTGCTGGCATGTCTCGAGTAGGAAGCAGTGCGATCAATATTCCGGCCGATGTGACCGTGTCACATGAGGGTGGTCTGATGGTCGTGAAGGGAAAGAATGGCGAGCTCAGCGCGCCGCTTCATGGTGATGTCGAACTGTCGCTTGCCGATAATGTCGCGACGCTGAAGCCGGTGCGTGACACACGCCAGGCAAAGGCGCTGTGGGGCACCATGCGGGCCAGTCTGAACAACATGGTCCTCGGCGTTTCGGCGGGTTTCACCCGCAAGCTGGAGATCAACGGCGTTGGTTACCGTGCCGCGATGCAGGGCAACAAGCTGGTTCTGTCGCTTGGTTACAGTCATCCGGTTGAGATGGATGTGCCGGCCGGTCTGAAGGTGAATGTTGAAAACAACACCAGCATCACCATCACCGGCGCCGACAAGCATCTTCTCGGCCAGTTCGCCGCCGAGGTTCGCGCGAAGCGCCCGCCGGAGCCCTTCAAGGGCAAGGGCGTCAAATATGCCGACGAGTATATCGTCCGCAAGGAAGGCAAGAAGAAGTAGGGGCACCGGGATGTTTTCATCGAAGCAACTTTTCGAGCGTCGTCGGGCGCGCAATCGCACCGCCCTGAAGCGTGTATCTTCGGGTCAGGTTCGGCTGTCCGTGCATCGCTCGTCGAAGCATATCTATGCGCAGATCATCGACGACAGGCTTGGCCAGACGCTGGCTGCGGCATCAACCCTCGAGGCTGACCTCAAGGGCGCCGGCAGCACCAGCAACAGTTCGGCCGCCGCCGCCGTCGGCAAGCTTGTTGCCGAGCGGGCAAAGGCCAAGGGTGTTGACCAGGTCGTCTTTGACCGTGGCGGCTTTATCTATCATGGACGCGTAAAGGCGCTTGCCGAGGCAGCGCGCGAAGCCGGCCTGAAATTCTAGGGAGCAGTGACTGATGGCACGCAATAACGACAGGCAGGATCGCAGCAATCAGCGCGAGGAGCCTGAACTGATCGAAAAGCTGGTTGGCATCAACCGCGTCGCAAAGGTCGTCAAGGGTGGCCGCCGCTTCGGTTTCGCCGCGCTTGTTGTCGTCGGCGATGGCCGTGGCCGCGCCGGTTTCGGCACCGGCAAGGCCCGCGAGGTTCCCGAGGCGATCCGCAAGGCCACCGAGGGTGCGAAGCGCAATATGGTTCGTGTGCCACTGCGTGACGGCCGGACGCTGCATCATGACATCAAGGGGCGTTACGGCGCCGGCAATGTCCTGCTGCGGGCGGCGCAGGCCGGTACCGGCATCATCGCCGGTGGCCCGATGCGCGCGGTGTTCGAGGTTCTGGGTGTGCAGGATGTGGTCGCCAAGTCGATCGGTTCATCCAACCCGCACAATATGATCAAGGCAACCTTTTCGGCACTGACGTCGATGCAGGCGCCGCGCAACGTCGCGCAGAAGCGTGGCAAGCGCGTTGGCGACATTCTTGGCAAGCGCGGCGGTGAAGACCAGGCCGCGGCGTCCTGACAGGGAGAGGTGAGATGAGTGGCAAAACTGTACGCGTGACGCAGACCAGAAGCGCGATTGGCCGTCTTGGCTCGCAGCGTCAGACCCTGATCGGGCTCGGGCTGAACAAGATCGGCCGTAGCCGCGAGCTGGAAGACACGCCAGCCGTTCGCGGCATGATCAACAAGGTGAAACATCTCGTCCGCGTCGAGGGCGAATAGGTCCCGACGGGCAATCCGGTGCCATGTGAGGTGCCGTGCAGGAGAGTAAAATGAAACTCAACGCAATCAGTGACAATCCGGGTTCGACCCGCGATCGCAAGCGTGTTGGCCGTGGTATCGGTTCCGGTACCGGCAAGACCTCGGGTAGCGGTCACAAGGGTCAGAAGGCGCGTTCGGGCGTATCCATCAAAGGGTTCGAGGGTGGCCAGATGCCGATCCACCGGCGTCTGCCGAAGCGTGGCTTCACCAACATCTTCCGCAAGAATTATGTCGAGGTGAATCTTGGCCGTCTGCAGACCGCCTTCGACGCTGGCAAGCTGGACGCCAAGAAGCCTGTCGACGTGGCGGCGCTGATCGCGGCCGGCGTCATTTCCAAGGCGCGCGACGGTGTGCGGATCCTTGGCAAGGGCGAGCTGACGACAAAAAAGGTGGAGATTCACGCCGCCGGTGCCTCGAAATCCGCAATCGCGGCTGTCGAGGCCGGTGGGGGCAAGATCGTGCTTCCGGCCGCAACGGCCGACAACGCCTAGCTTCACGGCCGGGTAACCAGGAACACTCAACAGGGTAGAGCGCAGCGATGGCAACATCCGCAGACCGTATGGCAGCCGGCGTCGGGCTTGGGGCTTTCGCCAAGGCCGAGGAGCTGAAGAAGCGTATCTGGTTTACGCTCGGTGCGCTCATCATCTATCGGCTTGGCACCTATCTGCCTCTGCCGGGGATCAACCCTGACGCCCTTTCGGACATCTTCTCACAGCAATCCTCCGGCATCCTCGGCATGTTCGACATGTTCTCGGGTGGCGCGCTGGGGCGGATGACGATCTTCGCGCTCAATATCATGCCGTACATCACCGCCTCGATCATCATGCAGCTGATGACGGCCATCGTGCCGACACTGGAGCAGCTGAAGAAGGATGGCGAGGCCGGCCGCAAGCAGATCAACCAGTATACCCGTTACCTGACGGTGTTGCTGGCCACGGTCCAGGGCTATGGTATCGCTGTCGGGCTTGAGGCGGCGTCTGGTGTTGTTGGCGAACCGGGCATGTTCTTCCGTGTTACCACGGTGACGACTCTGGTCGGCGGCACATTGTTCCTGATGTGGCTCGGCGAGCAGATTACCAGCCGCGGCGTCGGCAACGGCATCTCGCTGATCATCTTCGCCGGCATTATCGCCGAGGTGCCTTCGGCGCTTGCCGGTACGCTGGAACTCGGTCGTACCGGCGCGTTGTCCGCCATTCTCATCATCGCCCTGTTCGCCATGGCGATTGCCGTCATTGCCTTCATCGTCTTCATCGAGCGGTCGGTTCGCAAGATCGTCGTGCAATACCCGAAGCGTCAGCATGGCAACAAGGTGTTTGGCGGCGACCAGTCCTTCCTGCCGCTGAAGATCAATGTCCCGGGCGTGATCCCGCCGATCTTTGCCTCGTCGCTATTGCTGATGCCGGTATCGATCATCAACCTGACCGGTGGTCAGGAGGGTGGCGCCGACTGGCTGGTGACGCTGAACGCGCTGCTTGGTCGTGGCCAGCCGCTCTATCTCGGTATCTATATC
>JAAZUU010000146.1 GCA_018624035.1 Rhodobiaceae bacterium
GATCGACATTCTTCACAACACCCGCTCGACCCGGACCAATGCCATCATGCGCTGGCTGTGCTGGCAGATGCCCTACCACACCGCGCATCACAGCTACCCGTCCGTGCCATTCTGGCAACTCCGCAAGCTGAATGACAAGATCGAATCAGCGGCCGGTCCGGTGCATCGCATGGGCTGGATCGAATTCCAGATCGAGGTGGTAAAGCGCCTGATGCAGAAGGATGAAAGCCAGTGGCCAATGGATGAGGCTTGGATCGTACCGGTGGCCGGTGGCCGTACCGCGCGGCTGGAAGCCTGACCGCCCCATGTCATTGCGGCAACTCAAGACCTTCACATCGCTCTGGGCGATGATGCCGCATGATGACAGCGGCACCATCCTTGCCTATGACCGGATTTGCGAGATGGTCGCCGCGGCAGGCTATGACGGCATGGCGATCGATCTTGGCGCCGGCGATGTGGCGCAGGCCCGCGAGGTGCGCCCGCATATGGAACGCGCCGGGCTGACGCCGCTGATCGTCGCCTTCCCGAAAAGCATCGAATCCCTTCGTGAGACGCTGATCATGGCAAAGGATTTCGGCGCTCCCTTTGTCGATGTCATCGGTCAGGTGATGCCACTGAGTGTGGACGGGATGATTCCGGTGATCCGCCGCTGGATGGATATGGCAGACGAGGTCGGCATGCCGATCCAGTTCGAGACACACCGCAACTGCATCACCAATGATCTCTACGCCACCTTGTGCCTGATCGATGCGGTGCCGGAAATGCGGCTCTGCGCCGACCTGTCGCATTTCGTCGTCGACCGCGAATTCAAGTTGCCACTCGACCCGCGCGACGCCGGGCTGATCCGGCGGATCATCGACCGGTCGGACAGTTTCCAGGGGCGCGTCGCCAGCCGCCAGCAGATCCAGCTTCAGCTTGATTTCCCGCAGCATGCGAAATGGGTCGAGCTGTTCAGGGGATGGTGGCGTGACGGGCTGGAAAGCTGGCGGGCCCGCAACGAGACCGGCGACTGTATTTTCCTGTGCGAACTTGGACCACCCGAATATGCGATGACGGGTGCCGATGGGCGGGAATTGTCCAACCGCTGGGAAGAGGCGCTGCTCATCCGGCAATGGGTGATGCAGATGTGGAACGAGATGGAGGCCACCGCCACCCAGGGGTGACCGGGCCGCGATGATCCAGCTCCGGCATCGCTCCCCGGCTAGCCGGCGCGGCGCGCGACAATGGCCTCGGCAAGCACACACATCAACTCGAACATGATCGACACCCCGACCCAGGCGGTGCCCCCGGCGGCATCGAATGGCGGTGACACCTCGACAAGATCAGCCCCGACCAGATTCACCCCGGACAGTTCGCGCACGACCTGCTGCGCCTGAAAGGATGTAACACCGCCGATTTCCGGCGTGCCGGTGCCGGGAGCAAAGCTCGGGTCGATGAAATCGATATCGAAGGAACAATAAGTCGACGCATCGCCGACGATATTGCGCGCCTCGGCCATCACATCGGCGATGCCGCGGTCGAACAACTCCTCGATCCGGATGATCCGCACGCCCTGTGACAGGCCCCACTCGACATCCTCTGTATTGTAGGCGGTGCCGCGTATCCCGATCTGGACAACCCGGCCGGGATCAAGCAACCCTTCTTCAATGGCGCGCCGGAACGGCGTTCCGTGAGTGTAGCGAAAGCCGCCGAAATAGCTGTCGAACAGGTCGGTATGGGCATCGAAATGGATCATCCCCAGAGGCCCGCCAGCGGCGATGCCGCGCAGCACCGGAAGCGAGACAAGATGGTCGCCGCCAGCCGTCATCGGGATGATCCCGCGCGCTGCCAGCTCGGCATAGAAGCCGGCGATGCGCTGCATGCTGTCATCAAGGTCGATCGGGTTCGGGCCGACATCGCCCAGATCAGCGCAGTTCACCATGGTGAAGGGGGCCACGCCCGTCACCGGGTTCATCGCCCGGATCATGGTCGACAGATCACGAAGCTGACGTGGCCCGTGCCGCGGGCCCGGGCGGTTCGTGGTGCCGGCATCCCAGGGGACGCCGACAAGCGCCATGTCAACCTCGTCGATCCGCGGCGAGTCCAGCGTCAGATGCGGCAACCGCATGAAATTCGGCATGCCGGCGAAGCGCGGCATGTCCAGGGCCGAAACGGGGGTGAAAAAACTGTCATCCGACATGAGGCACCTCGTCAGTGGTCAGAGTTTGCGGTGGCGCTGATGGCAATGGTTTCAGGGCAAATCTGGATTCGATTCCTGCCGCCAGCGCCGGATCGACAAGCTGGCGCGGCGGTGCGGCAAGACATTCACGCACCCGTTCATGCGCCCGCCGCCAGATATCGGGCTGGCCATCATCCTGCCATTCACCGATGCTGCGCCGGTCACCGATGGCCGGATAGAGAAAATCGCTGTTCATGCGCGCCAGCGTGGTGGCCTCGCCAAGAAAATGGCCGGCGCCGGTGGCCGCATCATGGATCGCGCCCGCATCCAGCGTATCGTCGGACACCTCGATAGCGGTATGCGCGCTGAGGATCGCGCCAAGCATGTCGTTGTCGATCACATAGGCCTCGAGCGAGGTTCCCATCAGACTTGCCTGCGTTCCCGCTGCCTGGGTGATGAAATCCGCGCCGGCCTGCACCGCCAGCGTGACCGCCAGGCATTTCTCGTGACCGGCCTGCGCGTCCGGCGATTTGGAATCGGTGGCACCGGCGATGGTGGAGCTTGGCAATCCATAGAACCGTGCCATCTGGATGGCCGCCGCCGTCAGTTTTGCCTGTTCGCCCCCGCCACCCGACATGGCGCCGGTCCGCAGGTCGGTCACCATCGGCCGTGGCCCGAAGATGGCCGGCACTTCCGGGTCGACAAGAAAGGCAAGCACCATGCCGGCAAGCGTCTCGGCGGTTGTCTGCGCCACACATCCGGCAATCGTGACCGGGCTCGACGCGCCAAGCTGGCCGAAAGTGTTGACCATCACCGGGATGCCGCGCTCAACGGCACGCAGCAGGACAGAAGCGGAGTCGGCATCGAAACGCAGCGGTGGCACGATATGATTGACGTTCAGCGACAGGAAGGGCGCGGCACGGAATGCAGCCTCGGATCCGGCAAGCATATAGACAAGCTCGGCGATCTCATCGACCGCCTCGACCGAGGACGCGCTGACCATGACATGTTTGGTGGTGCCGGCAAGGCAGGCCCAGGCGGTGTTCACCTCCATCCGCAGAGGCGGTTCGATATCGCGCGCCACCATCGGACGGCTGAAGAAATGGATATGTTCAAGACCATCGACAAGCCGTGCCGCAAGATGAATATCCGCCAGCGTCGAGGGCCGGTACCGGCCGCTGGCAAGGTCGAGAATTTCCGGCGAGGCACCGCCGGTGCCAACATGCACTTCATCACCGCCAAGGACCAGGGTGCCGGCCCCACCGCCGCCATGGTCATACGCACCGCGCCGGTGAAGGCTGATCTGGCGTGGCAAACCGGCAAGCACCCGCTCGACAAGCGATTCCGGGAAGCGCAGCCTGCCATCCTCGCCATATGTCGCGCCGGCGCCGGTCGCCAGTTCCACCACCGCCGGCGGCGCCTCGGCGATGCCGGTGCGCGCCAGCAGCACAAGCGCGGTCTCATGGATCCGCTGCAGCGCCGCCGCATCGAGAAGCTGCAGCCTGCCGCCGACCGGTGCCAGCACCGGCGCAGGCGCCGCCGCTGCCGCCGAGCCCTTGGCCCGCCGCCCGCGCCGCTGGCGGTTTGTGATGTTGCTGTCCGACATTCTGGACCGTCCCGGATGGTCTTGTCTGTTCGACACCAGCATCGTGGCTTCGCCGCCGCCCGGCAAGAGCCAAATATGCCGCGCTATTGCCACAGGCCCGGCTTCACCGCATGATTTCGCTGGAATGGCATTCAGCGGGGAAGGGCTGACAGGATGACCGACAAGAGAACCGCTGGCACCGACCCGCTGTTGCAGCCCTTCAGGCTGGGGCATGTGCCGCTTCGCAACCGCATCATGAGCACAAGCCATGCCTGCGGGCTTGGCGAGGGCGGGATGCCGGCCGCGCGCTATCAGGACTATCATCTTGAAAAGGCGCGTGGCGGGATCGGGCTGACGATGTTCGGTGGGTCGTCAAATGTCTCGATCGATTCGCCGTCGGTGATGCCACAGCTCAATCTCGGGGTGGATGAGGTCATCCCGCATCTGACCCGGTTTTCCGCACGCATCCATGATGCCGGAAGCGCCCTGATGTGCCAGATCACGCATCTTGGACGGCGCGGCGAATTCGACAAGGATGCGGTGCTGCCAACCATCGCCCCGTCGGTGATCCGCGAGACGCTGCACCGCAGTATCCCCAAAGAAATGGGAGATCAGGACATTGCCCGCGTGACAGCCGATTTCGTTGCCGCCGCACGGCGCTGTCAGATTGGCGGGCTGGACGGGATTGAATGCCTGTCAGGGGCACACCTGATCGGCCAGTTCCTGTCGCCGGCGATGAACCGGCGCACCGATTCCTATGGCGGGTCGCTGGAGAATCGCTGCCGCTTCGGGATCGATGTCTTCAAGGCCATCCGCAAGGCGGTCGGGCCGGATTTTCTGCTCGGCTTCCGATTCATCGTCGATGAGGGACATGAGGACGGGCTGGGGTTCGAGGAAAGTCTTGCCATCGCGAGGCGCTTTCAGGAGGAAGGTGTTCTGGATTTCTTCAACGCCATCTATGGCCGCATGGACACCTATGCCGGCCTTGCCATCGACAACATGCCGGGCATGGCCTCGCCGACGGCGCCCTGGCTGGCGAAGGCAGCCGCCTTTCGCGAACAGATCGATCTGCCGGTGATGCATGCGGCGCGGATTTCCGATGTCGCGACAGCGCGCCACGCCATCTCCGAAGGTCTGATCGATCTTGTCGGGATGACCCGCGCCCATATCGCCGACCCGCATCTCGTCGAGAAGATCGCCGCCGGCGAGGAACACCGGATCCGGCCTTGCGTTGGCGCCACCCATTGCATGTCGCACCGGCGGCCAACCTGTCTTCACAACCCGGCCACCGGCCATGAGGCGGTTTTGAACCACCGTATCAAAGCCGCCGCATCGCGCCGGCGTGTGGTCATTGTCGGGGCCGGGCCGGCCGGTCTGGAGGCGGCGCGGGTTGCCGCCGCGCGCGGCCACAAGGTCACCCTGTTCGAGGCCGCGCCGCGCGCCGGCGGGCAGGTCCTGCTGGCATCGCGCGCCCACTGGCGGCGCGACATGATCGGCATCGTCGACTGGCGCATAGCCGAGATCGAACAGCTTGGTGTCGATCTTCGATGCGGGGTGTTTGCCGAGGCCGGGGATGTGCTGGCCTGCAACCCCGATCTGGTGATCATCGCCACCGGCGGCGTTCCCAATATCGACCGGGTGCCTGGCGGTGATGAACTGACCAGCCCGTGGGACATCATTCAGGGGACGGTGACGCCGGCGGGCGATGTTCTTGTCATCGATGGCACCGGCCGGCATGTGGCGATGAGCGCGGCCGATGTGGCGCATGCCGCCGGCGCGCGGGTCAGCCTGGTGACCATTGACGAGACGCCGGCCATGGAACAGGCCTATGCCGAGCGGGTGATCTGGCGCAACTGGGCCGCCGAGGCCGGGATCGAGACAACCACCGAACATGCGCTTGTCGGCGTCAGGCGCGAGGGCAACCGGCTTGTCGCCACATTGCGGAGCGAATTGACCGGCAGCGATCTGGAAAAAAGCGCGGCGCAGGTGATTTTCGATTATGGAACGGTGCCGGCGGACGCGCTGTTTCACGAACTGGCGCCGCAGTCACGAAATGATGGTGTGACCGATCTCGGAATGATGGTGGCTGGCATCGCACAGCCGCAATCCGCCATTGGCGCTTCGGCGTTCGAGCTTCACCGGATCGGCGATGCCGTGGCCAGCCGCAACGTCAATGCGGCGGTGACCGACGCGCTGCGCCTGTGCCAGAACTGCTAGACGCTAGCCGGCGCGATC
>JAAZUU010000059.1 GCA_018624035.1 Rhodobiaceae bacterium
CCCGACAGATATCCTGAAACATCCGGTCCAGACCCACCACAAGCCGCGCCTCCACAGGCGTAGATCGTTTCGAACACGCCACCGTCGGCGCGCTGAACACGGGCCCGGGCGTCGACCAGCAATCCACCTTGTGTATGGAACAGCGCACCGGTCACTCGCACCGCACAATAGGGCGGTGTGAGCAGGGTAGCCGTCTTGAAACGTCGCCCGTGGCTGTCTGGTTTCCCGGATGCGGCCAGATCGGCACAGTCCCGCAATGTCGCTTCCAAGGCCACGGGGTCGACACCGATGCAGGTGGCCAGCGCACTGGCGGTATAAGCAGTGATGACCGCGCCGCTCGCCTCGGCATTTCGGAAATCCTCGAACTTGCGACCAAGATCGCGAAGGCGGCCATCAAAGATGTTGAAGGCTGTCTTCTCCGGTTGCGCCAGCACCGCCACGGCCTGTTCCGAGTAGCCCTGATGCTCGTTGGAGAACCGCTTGCCGTCCAGATTGGTCTGAATGCCACCTTCCATCATCAGCGCCCAGGTAACAAGAATGCCGTGCGGGTGCGCCACCGACCCGTGACCCTGATAACCAGACAGATGTGTCGGCACCGCGCCAAGCTGTTCACCCCAGAGAATGGCTTCGCCCTGATTGCCCGGATGACCGAAATAAAGCGCATCCCTCATCTCGGGTATATGCCGTGCCACAAGGTCCGGGTTCCCGCCATAGCCGTTGCAGGCCAGGATGATTCGCTTCGCGCCGATCATCTCGTGCGCCCCGTCAGGCCGCTCGCACCGCGCACCGCGGCATGAACCATCACGCGAGAGAACCAGATCGGTCACCCGGGCCTCGGTCACGATCATGGTTTCCGTCGCGGCAACAGCCTGTTCAAGCCGGGTGATCAGCGCCTGACCGGTAACTTCCGGAACGGCATGCATGCGATGATGACTGTGCCCCGGATAAAGAAAGTCATCCAGCACATGGAAGGGAATGCCATGTGTTTCTGCAAGCCAGTCGATGGTCTGCGGTATCTGCGTGACGATGGTGCGGACATGGGTTGGATCGGCGCTGTGCTTGTTCTTCGCCATGATATCGTTAAAGAAGGTATCGCGGCTGTCGGTGATGGATTGGCCGGCCTGCGCCTTTGTGCCCGCGGCCGGGATCAACCCCGAAGACAGGGCCGTCGACCCGGACAGGGTCGCGTCGCGCTCGGCGACAAGCACAGTCTCGCCTTGCTCGCTGGCAGCCAGAGCTGCCGTGAGGCCGGCCGCCCCACCGCCGATGATCAGGCAATCCACCTCGATCTCTGCCTCGATGCTGTCGCTGACAATGACTGTCGGCATATTTTTCAACTCCCGGCGAACAGCGCTGTCGCCTCGGCGATGCTCATCGTCTGCCCAACCGTCGCAAGGGCCTTGATCGCCGTATCATGTGTGTCCGGTGAAAAGGCGGCGCATCCGTCATGGAGCGTGATGGTGTTGAAATCGCGAACATGCGCATCGCGCACCGTAGAGGCCACGCCGCCGTTCGTGACTATGCCGCAGACCATCAATGTCCTGATTCCGGCCCGGCTCAGAACAAACTCCATCCTCGTCTGGTAAAATGCTGAATAGGCAATTTTTTCTACGGTCAAATCAGCTGGCTGAAGTTCATCCACCAGCGCATGCCCCCACCCTCCCGGCGTGAAGTCGCCGGTTGTCAGGAAAGGCCGTATTTTTTTCAGATGCGGCGAGATGAAGGGCACAGCGTCCCGCCCCGGTACAAGCGTGAATTGCGTCGAGACAATCCATCCACCCTTCGCGCGCACCGTTTCGAGAAGTGGCCTGATCCGGCCCGGCAGCGCGGTAATCTCCTGACTGCCGGTGCCCGAGCGCCCATAGGCGCCTTCCGGATGCAGGAAATCATTCTGCAAATCCACGATCAGCACCGCGGTAGACGCGGCGTCGAAGGCATTATCCGACATGACTATCCCTGTTCCTCGATGATGATGTTGCCAAGCTTGTCGACCCGCGCCACCAGCCCCGGATCGACGTAGGTTGTGGCATCCGGTTGAACCAGAAGACAGGGACCGTTGACGATCGCCCCCTCTGGCAGTCGCAGGCGGTCGATGATCAACCCGTCATGCCAGTCACCATCGGCATAGATCCTCTGTTCGGCAAGATGGCAAGCCTCGACAGTGTCGGCCCGTTCGCCGCGTGCCAGCCCGGCGATATCAACATGCGGTCGCTGGCCGATCACCGACAGTCGCAGATTGAGAACGCGCACAGGAATGTCGTCCAACAGCCGGCCATAGGCACGTCTGTAGCTGGCATCAAAGGCGGCACGGATGATTTCGATGCTCAGAGCACCTGCGTCGGGTGGAATCGGCACCGCCACGGCATGGGTCTGACCAAGATACAGCATGTCCAGTTCTATGATGGCGTGCAGCCCTTCAATGCTGGCTCGCGACCTTCGGATCACCTCCTGCGATGCCGCGGTGATCTCGGCGATCATATCGCTCAGCGCGCCGCAATCAAGCGAATCAAGCATCCTGTTCAGGGTGCGCACCTCATCATGCCGCAGGTCGGACATCACGCATCCAAGCGCGGAATTGACCCCCGGAAACCGCGGCACAATGGCCGCGGCAAGACCGATCTCGCGCACCAACGCACCGGCATGCAACGCACCACCACCGCCAAATGGCATCGCCGCAAATCGTTTTGGATCATGCCCGCGCTCGATCGATATCAGACGAATGGCACCCGCCATCTTGGCATTGGCAACGCGGATCACGGCCTCGGCGGCTTCTTGCACCGAGATGCCAAGCGGCGTGGCCACATGCCTGTCGATTGCGGCGGCGGCCGCCTCGCTGTCCAGCCGGGTCAGCTTGTCGCCGATCGGGTTGCGTGAATCAATCCGTCCCAGCACCAGATTGGCATCGGTTACGGTAGGCTTGTCATTGCCAAGCCCGTAACAGACCGGCCCCGGATCGGACCCGGCGCTTTGCGGGCCGATATCAAGCAACCCTGTCTCGTCTATATGGGCAATGGATCCACCACCGGCACCGATCGTCGTCATCTCGATCATAGGTGTGCGAATCACCATGCCGAAATCGATACTTGCCTGGGATGTCAGTGTATTCTGGCCGTCGGCAACAAGAGACACATCAAAGGAAGTTCCACCCATATCCCCGGTGATCACATTTTCGAAACCGGCAGCACTGGCAATCTGCCGCGCCGCGACAACGCCGGCGGCCGGGCCGGACAACGCGGTGCGAACCGGCAACACCTTTGCCGTATCAACCGACATGACCCCGCCATTCGACTGCACAATCAGGATTTCCGCAGGCGCACCTTCCGACGCGAGCCGTTCCTCGAGGCGGGCAAGATAATTTGCAACCACAGGTTGGAGATAGGCGTTCAGACTTGCTGTGGAGCAACGTTCGAATTCTCGAATCTCCGGCAGAATCTCGGTGGCCACGCTGACATGTTCATTTGGCCAGACAGCACGCAGGATTTCTGCTGCTTTCGTTTCGTTCCCGGCATTTGCGTAGCCATTGATGAAGAACAGACAAACCGCCTCACAGCCCTGCTCGAGCAATGTTTTCGCGGCGGCGCGGATCTCGTCAGCATCCACCGCCCTGATCACCTCGCCGCTCGCCAATGTCCGTTCGGCAACCTCGAGCCGGTTCTGGCGCTCGATCACCGGGGTGAACTGGCCCCACAGACCCCATGTCGTCGGCCTGTCGCGCCGACGCATTTCCAGAACATCACGAAAACCGGCGGTGGTAATGATACCGGCCTTCGCGCCCTTTCGCTCCAGCAGCGCGTTGGTGGCGACAGTGGTGCCATGGATGATCGTCGACACCGCACCAAGATCATCGGTCGCGGCCTGAATGCCATTCAGAAAACCTGCCGACTGATCGCCTCTGGTCGAAGGCACCTTGGCGACACGCACCTCTCCCGTGGCCTCGTCCAACGCAAGGATGTCCGTAAAGGTTCCACCAACATCCACGCCAATCACGACAGATTTACTCATGACGCCCGGTCCCTGCTGACAGTGGTGACATAACCCTGCGCCAGATCACGCTGTTTCTGGTCATCCGTTCGCTTGGCCGCATCGCCATAGCCGCCACCACCAGGGGTTTCCAGACGCACCCGTTGCCCGCGCTTCAAGCTGATACCGGTCATCTTCGATACGAGCGGCGGTGAATCGCGGCCATTCTCCGCCGCCGGTGAATCGCTGTTGAAATAGAATCTGTTGGCAGCGCCCGCACCGCCTCCCGCCACTCCGGGCGGGGCGAATTTGCCACGTTCCCCGAACAGGAAGGCTGTGGCGGATTCCTCCAGCAATTCAATTTCATACACTGCGCCCAACCCGCCACGATGCTGACCCTCTCCGCCTGAGTCCGGGCGCAAGGCCCATTGTGTGAAGGCCACCGGATAGGCCGCTTCCAGGATTTCCAAAGGCGGGATCGTTGCGGTGCTGATCGGCGCATTGCCATGGTTGAGACCATCGCCTTCGGGATGTCCGCCATGCCCACCACCAAAGAATGAGAACATCACCCATCGGCTGCCATCGCGGCGATGCCCGGCAAGTGAGAGGGCGTTGATCGTCCCATAGGCGCACCCATTCACCCGCTCCGGTGCGACATGCTGGAAGGCCTGAAACATGACATCAATGAGCCGCAGGATTGTCTCGGTGTAGCCGCCAACGGGTTTGGGCGCGGTGACGCTGAGAAAACTGTCCTCCGGGATGACAAAATCAACAGGCTGCAGCACTCCGGCATTCGCCGGTACATCTGTGAAAATATGCTTCAGCGCGACATAGGTCGCAGCAATCGTCGTCGAGCGCGAGATATTGACCGGCCCGGCGCAGGCCGCGCTTGAGCGACTGAAATCGATGGTCAGCCTGTCGCCGGCAATGGTCATGTCAACAGCCAGGGTCAGCGCCTCGTCACTGACCCCATCATTGTCGAGATAATCCTCGACCGAAATGGTTCCGTCGGGAAGTGCCGCAAGGTGATCGCGCATCATCCTGTCAGCGCGATGACGAAGAAGCGTCAATGCTGTCGACACATCACTCTCGCCATATTCATCAAGAAGATCAGAAAGCCTCTGATGACCAAGGTCCAACGCGTTGATCTGCGCGTTCATATCTCCATAGAGTGAATTGGGAAGGCGCGAATTCGCTGAGAGGATGGCAACAATATCGCTCTTGAGCACACCCGCCTCAAACAGCTTCACCGGTGGAATCAGCATACCTTCCTGAAAGGATTCAGTGGCTTGCGGATTATAGTTTCCGGGAACATTACCACCAACATCATGCCAATGGCCTACCGAGGCCAGATAGCAGAAAACCTCGCCGTCCCGGAAAATCGGTTTCACCAGTCGAAAGTCGGACAGGTGCGTGCCCCCGTCATAGGGATCGTTGAAGATGAAGACATCGCCATCGGAAACCCCACCATCCCGAGCAACCCGGTCAATCACGGCCTTCACGGCAAAGGCCATCACCCCGACAAATATCGGCAGACCTGACTTGCCCTGCACCAGGGTTTCCCCAGTCCGTGCGTCATAAATGCCGTGACTGGCATCATGCGCCTCGGCAATGATCGGATTGAAGGCGGAGCGAAACAGCGTCGCGTCCATTTCGTCGGCGATCTGTTCCAGCCGTCCCTTCAGAATCGCCAGGGTCACCGGGTCCATTTTTGGAGAGTTCATTGAATTTCAATCCGTTGCGTCTGTGTCTTCATAAGACTTGCCAAGCTGCAGCAACTCAGCTGTTTCGATAATGTCGTTGAGGCCGTTGAAATCATGCATATGGTCGGCAAAGCCGGCATTGCTGCCATGCGAGAGCAAACCGCCATAATAGGCCTGAAGATGACGCGAGATCGCCCTTACCGCACCTCCGGGAAAGATAGCAATTCCGTAACCGAGCCGGGCAAGATCATCAGCGGATTTGATGGGAGTCTTGCCGCCCTCGACCATGTTGGCGAGAAGCGGAATCCTGCCCCTGAAACGCTCACAAAGCTGGCGCATCTCGTCGATCGATTGCGGTGCTTCGATAAACAACACATCAGCTCCCGCTTCGCGATAGGCCTCTGCCCTGTCCAGCGCCGCGTTGAGCCCCTCGACGGCGCGGGCATCGGTGCGCGCGATGATCAGGGTGGAATCATTGCGGCGCGCATCCAAAGCTGCCTTCACCTTTCCCACCATCTCGCCGCAGGAAATCAGCGTCTTTCCCTCCAGATGACCACAGCGTTTCGGGAAGGCCTGATCCTCAAGTTGCATGGCGGCAGCACCGGCGCGTTCAAAATAGCGGATGGTTCGCTGAACATTCAGCGCATTGCCAAAGCCGGTATCTGCATCCACGATGATCGGCGTTTCAATACGATCGGCAATGGCGGCAAGTGTGTCCTGTACCTCGGACATGGTGACCAGCCCGACATCGGACCGCCCGAACCGGGCATAGGCAAGGCTCGCCCCCGACAGGTACACCGACCTTGCGCCCATCTGCGTGGCGATCAGGCCGGACAAGGCATCATAGATTCCAGGAGCAAGGACAAAGCTGCCCTCTTCCAGCATCCGCCGCAACATCATGTTATCCCCCTGCAGGCGTTGCCGCCTGAAACCGTTTTTCCAGATGGGGAATCAAACCGCCATCAAGGATCATATCACGCAGAAAGTCCGGCAGCCTTTCGAGCTTGATCACGTCGCCGGATGCGGCGAGCCGGATCGACGCCGTGTCAAAATCGAAAGCAAGCTCGGCACCATCAACCAGCCCCGGATGGTCGTATAAATCATCCGAAAGCGTAAAGACCGGAAGGCCAAGATTGATCGCGTTACGGTAGAAGATGCCCGCGAAGCTTGACGCGATCACCGCAGCAACGCCCAAATGCCTGAGAACTTCAGCAGCTTGTTCGCGCGATGAGCCGACGCCGAAATTCGGCGCGCCGAGAATCACATCGCCGACACCCACCTGCCCTGCAAATTCGGGCCTCACAGCTTCAAGACAGTGCGTCGCAAGCTCGGTCAACGGGGCCTTCATATACGCGCCCGGGGCAAGAACATCAGTGTCGACAATCTCGTCAAAGCGCCAGAGACGTGCCATTCTTTCAGCCCTCCATCATCTCGCGCGGATCGATCATCTCACCGGCCACCGCCGAGGCGGCAACGGTATAGGGTGAAGCCAGATAGACCTTCGATCCGGGCGCGCCCATGCGGCCCTTGAAGTTTCGCGCTGTCGATGACAGGCAGACCTCGTCCTCGGCAAGCCTGTCATCTCCATAACCGGCACAGATCCCACAGCTATTGGCAAGGAATCGCGCACCGGCCTCTTCCAGGATTGACATGGTTCCGTCGGCTTCGGCGCGATTCTGGTCCTTGAGGCTTGCAGGCGCAACTTTCAGCGTGATGCCGTTTGCGACATGCCTGCCCTTCAGCACACTTGCAGCCGCCGCCAGATCTACATATTTGGCGCCGGTGCAGGCCCCGATATAGGCCACATTGAAAGCTGTATGCCGGAATACCCCGGCATCGTCGGCATTGGCTGGTGAATGCGGCGCGGCGATCTGCGGCGACAATGTTGCCGCATCGAACGTCAGATGATCCCGAACACTGTCAACCGCCTCGATCCGATAGTCCTCCCAATCTTCGGCAAGCGTGCCGCCGACGGCCCTGACATACGCTGCAGTGACGTCATCCGGGGCAATCAGCCCCGCCTGTGCGCCAAGCTCCGCCGCCATGTTCGACAAAGTCATGCGTTCCTGCATAGGCAGGTCCTGAATGGCAGAGCCGGCATACTGAATGGCCTGATAGCGGCCGCCACCCATGCCGATCTCACCACACATCGCCAGCATCATGTCCTTTGCCGTGACAAATCGGCCAAGATGATTGGTCCACTGGATGAGAATTGTTTCCGGAACACGAAGCCAGATCTCGCCGGTCGCGAGAACACCTGCCATTTCGGTCGCGCCAATCCCGAACATATAGGCCCCGAAGGCGCCCCCCGTCGGCGAATGACTGTCACCACCGACACAGAACATGCCCGGCACCAGATGCCCCCGCTCGGGAAGCACCACATGGCAGATACCCTGCTCGTCGTAAAAGTTGTCGATCCCCTCATCAACAACCCACTGGCGGGTCAGCGCCTGGATGGCACGGGTCTCATTTGTGTCTGCCGGCACGTAATGATCTGTAACAACCACAACCCGGTGCCGGTCCCAGACATTCCGCCCGAGCCGCTCCAGCATCGGTTTGACCCGGCGCGGTCCGCCAGAGTCATGGATCATTGCCAGATCGACTTTGCAGACCACCACATCACCAACGGCAACGGAGGATTGGCCAGAGGCCTTTGCGATCAGTTTTCGGGCAAGAGTTTCCATGAAAAAACCGTAACATAAATTAGGTCATCACCGTCATTTTTTGACGTGCTCAGAAGTGGTATATTAAAGTACCCGTTGTTATTCGAAACAACAAACACCCTGCCGGGAGGGACAAGATGCCGCTGATCAATTGCACGCTGATCAAGGGATATGACAGTGAGGTCAGGCAGCGCCTTGCCGAACGTGTGAGCGATGCCGCCTGTTCCTCGATCGGCGCCGCCGCCGATTTCGTGACCGTCACGATCAGCGAGGTTGATTCCGATAACTACATGCGTGGTCGGACGAAACGGGTGCCCGCGTCAGCACCGAGGCCAGCCGAAGAGATCGTCCGGAGTTTCCTGGCGTCGCTGGAGGCCCGCGATCTCGAAGCGGCAAGGTCACATCTGTCAGAAGATTTCACAATGACTTTTCCCGGCGGTGCAACCTTCACGGCACTGGAGGAGCTTGTGGCCTGGAGTGGCTCCCGCTACCGTTCGGTCAGCAAGACTTTCGATGGATTCGACACCGCCTTCCACAGTACCCGGTCGACCGTTTTCTGTTTCGGCACCTTGTCCGGCACCTGGCCGGACGGCTCGGCGTTCAGCGGCATACGATTCATCGACCGGTTTGAACTGGAGGGTGAGACCATCACCTCGCAGATGGTCTGGAACGACCTGGCCGAGATGAGACCGGTATGAGCAACCTCGAACCGCTGGTTCTGACCTATTTCAGCGGCGTTGATGGTCAGGATATCAATACTATTCTCGGCACCCTGCATGAGAGCTGTGTTTTCTCGGTCGAGACGCATGGGGTGACACTATTTGGACATGACGAGATCCGCGGCATGTTTGAGCGGCTGTGGAGCCATCACGCCGCAGTCAGACATGATCAGTTCCATTTTGTCGATGCAGGCAATGGCACTGATGTCGCAGTGCGTTTTCGTGTCACCAACACGCTTCATGATGACAGCCTGGTCTACAAATCCAACTGCAATTTCTTCACCGCCAGCAACGGCAAATTTACCGAGGTCAGGGTCTATATGGCTGGCGAGAATACGCTCGACAGGCAACACCAGGCACGCCTGCTGCCCGAGTGATCGAGGCCCTAATGGTCGAAACCGCCCGCCGCCGCCATCATCGCCGCGAACATCTCGGTGCGTGGAACCGTAGAGGCCGGATAGGCAGCGCGGCTGTGCGACAGGCCAAGCCCCAGCATTGCCTCGACAAGCTTGTAGGTCAGTGGACCGGGATTTATCACCGGAACATCCAGGTTAGCGCTGAGAAATGCATGCGCCTGATGCATCGTTGTCGACCCCAGGAGGATGACCTCGGCCCCGTCCTCCGATATCGCCGCTTCAGCCGCTGCCAGCAATAGTGGAAAGATATCCTCTTCCTTGCCGCCGAGAAGCGCCTGGTTGTCCGGCGCGACATCAATAGAACGGATCGAGGCGACATGGTTGTGTATACCCAAGTCGCCAATGGTCTTTTCATAGAGGTGGAACCAGTGTTTCCACATGGTGACCACCGAAAAGCGTTTGCCGAGAAGCATCGCCATCAGCATCGAGGCACGTCCGGGCCCTACCACCGGAATGTTGAGAACCGAGCGCAGGGCGGCGACGCCCGAATCACTCATCGTGTCGATACAAACGGCGGCGAAGCCATCTTCTTCCGCCGACTGGCCCACCTCCAGAATACCTGCATCGGCAAGCACCATATCAGCCTGGCTGACATAATTGCGCGGCGCCGCCTTGGTAGACTTGAAGGTGAATCGCAACTGCTCGCTCAAATCAACGGCCTCGGTCTGTGACTGGCGCGCTGCCAGATTTTCCTCGGACATGGGAAAGGGAACAATCACCAGAATATCTTTCATCGCGCACATCCTTATCTACCGGCATCTCGACAGACCTCCAGCAGCCTGCTCCGGCACCAGCTTGTCAATAAAGGCACGGCAAAACAATCACCAGCTTGCCAGTTACCATCAGAAAAGCCAGTGCCTTTAGTCTCGCGTTGGCAAAAACGGGAATGACTTGCAGGCACAAGGCGCCAACGCCTACCATCAATCTTCTGGACATTTTGCGGTCGGGAATGATGTGGTCGTTGGTGGGTGAGAGATAATGTGATGGACGCTTTGGACCGGGTGGCAAATTTCGCCGCCACGACAAATGCCTGCGATGTGCCTGCACCTGTTATTGCGCGCTCGGCATTGATCATGGCTGATTGTATTGGCGCCATCGTCGGCGGTGCCGCGGAGCCGGATGTTGTGGACCTTGCCGCCAGACAGACAGGCGACGGGCCGGCACTTCTCATCGGCACATCACAAATGCGGACAGCCGGAACCGCCGCCCTGTTGAACGGGACTGCCGGCACGACTCTGGAAATGGATGAAGGCAACCAGTTCTGCAAGGGACATCCGGGCATGCACACCGTGCCGGCGGCGATTGCCAGTGCCGCCGGCAAAACGATCAGCGGACGCGAATTGCTTGCCGCCATCGCCATTGGATATGATGTCGGCGCGCGTGTCGGCATCGCCACGCAGCTGCGCCCTTCGATGCACCCGCATGGCACCTGGGGCGCGATCTGCGCGGCGACAGCCGTCGCCCGCATCCTCGGCGCGACGCCAGCGCAGATGCGTCATGTCATCAACATGTCGGCAAGCCTCGGCCTTTCCACTTCCCGCCGCACGATGCTTGAAGGCGGCTCGGTGCGAAATATCTTCGCCGGTATTTCCGGCCAGATGGGCGTTCTTGCCGGCGACATGGTGTCGGCCGGATTCACCGGTGACATGAACGGTGTCGCGCAGGTCTTTGGTCATGTCGTGTCGGATGTCTTTGATGAGAACGCCTTTGCAAGCGACCTTGGTGACCGCTGGGAAGTCAGCCGTAATTACTTCAAGATGCATTCCTGCTGCCGCTACAACCATGCCGCTCTTGATGCGCTGGCACTGATCCGGGAAAGCCATGGAACGCTTGATCACAGCACCGTTGAGACTGTATGCGTTGAAACCTATTCACTGGCTGTCGAGCTTGATGATCCGGCACCGAAAAATGTGCTTGCCGGCAAGTTTTCCGTGCCTTTCGCCATGGCAACCGCTTTGGTGAACGGCTCGACAGGCGTTGACAGTTTCACCCTGCCGAATGTGACAAACCCGATTATCCTCGACCTGGCAAAGCGGGTGACGATTGTCGAGGACCCGGCGATGACAGCCTGTCTTCCCAATAACCGTCCAGCTCGGGTAACGATCAGCCTGAGATCCGGAGAGAGGCTTCAGGCCTCAACAGAGACCAATCGTGGTGACTGGTCCGCCCCCTATCCGCTGACAGAAATCCACGATAAATATATGTCCCTGACAACACGGCTGTGGCGCGAGGATGACGCGGCCCGTATCTGGGACATGGTGCAAGATCTCGAAAGGGTCGAGTCCCCCGCTGCCTTGCTTTCGGCCATGGCGGACGCACCAAAGGACAGTTGATAATCTGTGGCTTCAATCATTCCGAGGATTTGAGTAATGCGAGAAATTGTCATTGGCGGTGCCCAGATGGGGCCAATCCAGCGCGCGGATACCCGCGAGCAGGTGGTATCACGGATGCTGGCTTTGTTGGACGATGCCAAAAGGGCGGGATGCAATCTGGTCATCTTCCCGGAACTCTGCCTGACAACCTTTTTCCCGCGCTGGTATTTTGAGGACCAGGCTGAAGTGGACAGCTGGTTCGAGACCGACATGCCGAATGTGGCGACAAACCCCTTATTTGATCGGGCGCGTGATTACGGCATTGCGATTTCGCTTGGTTATGCCGAACTGACCCCCGACGGTCAGCACTTCAATACCCAGATCCTGACCGATACCGAGGCTCGGATTGTCGGGAAATATCGGAAAATCCACCTTCCCGGCCATGATGAATACGATCCCGAGCGAAGCTTTCAGCATCTTGAAAAACGCTACTTCCAGCCCGGCGATCTGGGGTTTCCCGTTTTCCGCAATATGGATGCCTTGATGGGCATGCTGATCTGCAATGACCGCCGCTGGCCCGAAGCCTATCGCGAAATGGGTCTGCAGGGCGTCGAACTGACCATGCTTGGCTACAACACACCGTCCGGCAACTCACAGAACGCCAATGAAAGCGCCGAGCTTCGCGCCTTCCATTCCGATCTGTCGGTGCAGGCCGGCGCCTATCAGAATTCAACCTGGGTCGTGGCGGTGGCCAAGGCAGGTGACGAGGATGGCCACCCGCTGAATGGCGGCAGCGTGATCGTGTCGCCTGACGGTGTCATCATGCAGAAGGCGCACACCCTTGGTGATGAACTTCTTGTGCATAATTGTGATATGGACGCGACAAAATTCGGCAAGGCAACCGTGTTTGATTTCAAACGTCATCGCCGGATCGAACATTATGGCCGAATCGCATCGCAAACCGGCGTAATCTATCCAGATGGTACACAGGGGTGATGATGCGACATGACATGGCAATCCGCAGCGGCCTGATCGCCACCGCGACCGAAACATTCACGGCTGACATCGGCATCCGCGATGGCCGGATCGTGACCATAGCCGAGGAGATCACCGACGCGGATGACGTGATTGATGCGACTGGGCGCATCGTGATGCCGGGTGGCATCGAGGCGCATTGCCATATTGCGCAGGAAAGCGGCATGGGCATCATGACCTCGGATGATTATGAAACCGGGTCCATATCCGCGGCCTTCGGCGGCAATTCCTGCTTTGTGCCCTTTGCCGCGCAGAAAACCGGCCAGAGCCTGGCCGATACGATCCGGACCTATGATGATCGCGCCACAGCGAAATCGGTGCTTGACTGGTCCTATCATCTCATCCTGACAGACCCCACGCCGGCGGTTCTGGAAGAACTGCCCGACGTGTTTGCCAGAGGCATCACGTCCTTCAAGGTCTTCATGACCTACGCCACCCGTGTATCGGACGCGCAATTTCTGGACATTCTGTCGGTGGCCGGTCGGCATGGCGGATTGACCATGGTTCATGCCGAAAATCACGATATGCTTGACTGGATGGGACGCCGCCTTGTCGATGGCGGCAATCTTGCCCCGCGTTATCATGCGCCGTCACGTCCTGCGCTGGCCGAGGAAGAAGCCATCAACCGCGCGGTATCGCTGGCAAGACTGGCTGAGGCGCCCTTGTTCATAGTTCATGTGTCGACACCGGGGGGCGCGGAAATCGTCGCCAAGGCGCGCGCCAATGGCGGCCGGGTATGGGCCGAGACATGTCCGCAATATCTGTTCCTCACCCGTGAGGATCTGGACAAGCCCGGGATGGAGGGCGCGAAATTCATCTGCTCGCCGCCACTTCGTGACACGGCCACCCAGGAAGAACTCTGGCGGCATGTACAGGCAGGAACGCTGTCACTTGTTTCATCGGATCATGCCCCCTATCGCTATGACGACACGGGCAAGTTCAATGCCGGGCGCGATATCAACTTCCGGCAGATCGCCAATGGCATGCCGGGCATCGAAATGAGGCTGCCCTTGCTGTTCTCGGAAGGTGTTGTGAAAGGACGGATCAGCCTCAACGATTTTGTCGCCCTGTCATCGACAAACGCCGCCCGGATCTACGGTATGTTGCCGACCAAAGGGACGCTTGCCATAGGCGCCGACGCCGACATCGCCATCTGGGACCCGAACGAAACCCGAATCGCAGGCGAGATGCATGACGCGATGGATTACAATCCGTTTGCCGGCATGGAGATCACCGGCTGGCCGAAAACTGTCCTCGGGCGTGGCAAACGGATCGTGGAAGACGGTGACTTGCTGGCGACACCCGGGGCGGGACAATTCGTCAAACGCGCGCCCATTGATCTAACAGGCAAAGCCAGGCAACCGGTACCCGAACTCGATCCGGCGCATAATTTCAACGCGAAGCTGTAACGGATTGCAACACGCGGTGAAGGCCTCGATCACTCCACGCGGTACCGGTCCTCAAGCCGGTCGTAGCTCTGCTTGTCGACGAGTCGTTGCCTTTCATCGAAATCAGCCAGCCTGTCAATGACGGCTGAGACATCACCATCGGCTTTCAGGGCACCGAGAACCTCGCTCATCGCGCGCATCGCCGCCTGCAGGGGTGTGTTGGCATAGAGCACAAGCGAAAAACCGAGTTCGGCAAGGCGCGATCGTGGGGTGAGCGGTGTTTTGCCGCCAACAACCATATTGGCGACCTGTGGCACCTTCAGGCGGCCAGTGATCATGCCCATTTCTTCCTCGGAACGCGGTGCCTCGACAAAGGTCATGTCAGCCCCCGCCTCGACAAAAGCCTCGGCGCGATCAATGGCGGCCTCAATGCCGTCAATGGCCCGCGCATCGGTGCGGGCGATGATCATCGTGTTGTCATCCTCCCGCGCGTCGACCGCCGCCTTGATTTTGGAAACGGCTTCCTCAACTGAAATAACAGCCTTACCAGAGAAGTGTCCGCATTTCTTAGGAAAAACCTGATCCTCAATTTGCATGGCGAAGGCACCGGCACGCTCGACAAGGCGTACGGTGCGCCGGGTATTGATGGCGTTGCCGAAACCGGTATCAATATCCACAACGAGCGGCAGATGGCAGATTTCAGCAATTGCTGAAACAGTGTTGGCAAGTTCGCTGAGCGTGACAAGACCGATATCAGGCGCGCCGAGATGGGTGTTTGCGATGCCGGCTCCGGTGACATACACAGCATCAAAATGTTGATCAGCAATCACCCTTGCGGTGAGCGCGTTTCCCGCACCCGGCACAATCATCGCATCACGCAAATTCATTTGGTCTCGAAACTTGCGTCGACGAACAGCAAGTGGCTCCATGACAGACACGCCTCCTATGATCCAACCTAGTTGTCCGTCCAGACACCGGGCTCTGTCAAACAATTCTGATCCGACGCGAATATCAATCCGGCCTCATCCGCAGGCAAAACTGGTAATGGCTTGATCTGCTGATAAAAAACGGGCCATGCTGCGCAAGTTGCAACGGGAGTTAAAGAATGTCCTATCACGCGGATCTTGCCCTCCGGGGCGGCGTTGCCTTTCTGCCCGGCATGGGTTTGCAGACCTGCGATATCCTGATCACCGATGGTAAGATTACCGCCATTGCCGACACGGGCGCCGGCGCGGCGCGTGACAATGTCGATGTCACCGGACTGACAGTTCTGCCGGGGGCGGTGGATGCGCATATCCATCTTGGTCATGGCATGGATATCGCCCGTCCCCGCCAGCCCGAAGATGCGCAGAGCGAGACCGCAGCAGCGGCAATTGGCGGCGTCACGAGCTTTATATCCTATGTGATGAGCGCCGATCCCTATCTTCCTGTGTTTGATGAGCTTTGCCAGGTAACCGAGGCAGGTGCGCGGATCGATTTCGGCTTTCACTTCGTTATCGCGACCGAGGATCATCTCACCGAACTTCCCGAATTGATTCGCCGCGGTGCGCCAAGCGCCAAGCTGTTCATGAATATCCGTGGCAATGAGGGCGCACGCCTTGGCCTTCCCGGCACTGATGACGGCTTCATGTTCCGCATGCTGGAGGTTCTTGCCGCCAATAACGGACTGCTTTGCCCCCACCCGGAGAATATCGAGGTCGCATGGGTGCTTCGCGACCGTGTGACCACCGAAAATCCGGAATGCAGTGATGGGCTTGCCGCATGGAATGCCACGCGCCCTCCCTTTGTCGAGGCGGACGCCTTGTCCCGCGCAACCTATTTCGCCCGTGTGACGAATGCCCCGGTTCACGCCGTCCACACCTCATCAGCAGAGGCTCTGGATGCTGCCCTTCGGCAGCGACAAGCCGGATCGGATGTCTGCATCGAGACATGCCTTCACTACCTAACCCATGACACGCAAAGCACCATCGCCGAGATCGGCAAGGTCAATCCACCGCTCCGCGCTCCTGAGGATCGCGAGGCGCTATGGCATGGGATTGCGAATGGTAATATCGACACCATCGCCACCGACCATATTCACCGGCCGATCTCCTGCAAGGATGGCGGGATATGGAAGGCACAGCCGGGATTTCCTGGGCTTGATGCCTTTCTGCCGGTCCTGTTGACCTATGGACATCACCGGCGCGGCCTGTCGCTGGACCGTCTGATCCCTCTGGTTAC
Source organism: Rhodobiaceae bacterium (assembly GCA_018624035.1). Classification (GTDB taxonomy): domain Bacteria; phylum Pseudomonadota; class Alphaproteobacteria; order Puniceispirillales; family Puniceispirillaceae; genus UBA8309. Next base: position 16,417 of record JAAZUU010000059.1, read on the forward strand.
GGAAAACCCGGCCCGCCGCATGGGCCTGGGCACCAAGGGCGCGTTGCGGCCCGGCGCCGATGCCGACATCGCCGTCATCGACCTCAATGCGAACTGGGTCGTTGGCAAGGATAATCTCGGCACCGATGCCGGCTATTCCATCTACGAGGGTGAAACGATGCAGGCAAGCGTCATTCACACATTGTCACGCGGCAGGTTCGTGCTGCGCGATGGCGCGCTGCAGGGCGACGCTGTCGGTAGCGGCAAATACATCGCCCGCACCCTCGAATAAGGTTTACATGATCTGCTTACGCGGAATGCCGGCACCGCGCGGCGTAGAGCCGTCCGCTGTAGCGCGCGTCGCCGCGCAGAATGGCGGCGTCACCCGTGGCTTCGGCACCGATGCCGATATCTTCCTCAATCTCGAACCGGTCAGACAGCCACGCCGCGACCGCCTTTGCAGACACAGGGGTGAATGGCCCC
>JAAZUU010000147.1 GCA_018624035.1 Rhodobiaceae bacterium
GCATCGCCATATGGCCATCATGCCCACACAGATGTGCAATGCCAGGCACAAGTGATGTCCAGGCAACGCCGGAATCCTCGACAATGGGCAGAGCGTCCAGCTCGGCACGGAACAGCACCGTGGGGCCTGTCTTGCCACTGTCAAACACCGCCGCAACTCCGTGCCCACCAAGCCCGGTCACCAGCCCGGTCGGTGACAGGGCCTTCAGGGCCGACAAAATCATGGCGGCTGTTTCCTGTTCCTGTCCGGAAAGTTCCGGTTGCCGGTGTAGCTGACGACGAAACGCCACAAGCTCGATGATGTCAGTATTCGTCAGCATCCGGCCACCTCACCCATGCAAGGAAGTCGCAACTCTTGCACCATCGGCGATTGTCGGCGGCGCGGCGTTCAGGCTGTCACGGGCAAACCCGGCAGCCGATTTGTATTTTGCCATGAAATCCTCACGTTCGGCCTGTGGGATGACATCCTCGATGTCCTCGAACTCACCACCGCACCGGTCATTGACCATGTTCAACAGCCCGAACGGGCCAGCGCCACGGTTCCGAAGCACGATCTCGGAGACAAGCTTGCACAACTCATCATTGAACGCCGCAAGCGCGGCCGCGCCAACGCCATGTTGAAGGAATTTCGCGCCAAGAACACGGGAATCGATGATCGCCTGGCTGGCGCCGTTTGATCCGGTCGGATACATCGGGTGCGCCGCATCACCCATCAGGGCCACCGGCCCGTCATTCCAGAACGGCACCGGGTCGCGGTCGATCATCGGATTCTCGTAGGCGGCATCGGCACCGCGAATCAATGCCGGCACATCCAGCCAGTCATAGGTCCAGTCCTCGAAATAATGAATGAAATCATCAAGCCCGACACGGTTGAACCAGCCGGTTGAATCACGGGCAGACGGATCATCATAGGTGACCTCCGCAATCCAGTTGATCAGCGCCAGCCCGGTCTGCGGATCGGGATACGAGATCGGGTAGATCACCATACGCTGGCGATGCGTTCCCAGACCAATGAAGGATGATCCCGTGCGGATCGGCCTTGCCAGCGAGGTGCCACGCCACATGACCGCCCCACCCCAGTGGATTGGCGGCTGATCCGGATGCATCTGCGCCCGAATGGCGGAATGGATACCATCCGCCCCGATCAGCACACTGCCGGAAATGGATTCAGCACCGGATGGTGTATCGACATTCGCCGAAACGCTGCCATCATCCCTGATTTCATATCCTGTAACACGGCACCCGAGCCTGACCGCCTGATTGCCTGCAAGGCGGCAGAACCGGTCATGCAGCGCCATGTGGAATTCGCCGCGATGTGCCGCATATTGGGGCCAGCGATAACCGGCATGCCGACCCCGGCTCTCCGCGTAAATTTCCTGTCCGTTCAACCCGACAAGCGCCCATTCCCGAGCCGGCACGCCGAACCGGTCAAGGTCGGTCTCGGAAAAACCGAGTTCCAGCAATTCGCGAACCGCGTTTGGCTGCAGGTTAATGCCGACGCCAAGCGGTTTCATCTCCCTTACCTGATCGATGACAAGACAGGGTACGCCAATCTGGTGCAGGGTCAGCGCCAGTGTCAGCCCGCCAATACCCCCACCGGCGATGATCACGCGCGCATTTTCACCAGTCACAGACACCATATCAGCCCGCCACGTCCCTACCGGTTTGACCCGCGAATGGACTCGATCACTGCGTCGGTCACTTCGCGCGTTGTGGATGATCCGCCTACATCCGGCGTCATGATGCCCGCAGCGCAAACATCCTCGATCGCTTTCATAAGGCGCCGCGCCGGTGCGTCCTGTCCAAGATGCTCCAGCATTTGGCAGGCGGTCCAGAAGGTGGCGACAGGGTTGGCAATCCCCTTGCCGGTGATATCGAAGGCGGATCCGTGGATAGGTTCGAACATCGACGGGAAACGACGTTCCGGGTCGATATTGCCTGTTGGCGCGACACCAAGGCTGCCTGCCAGCGCACCGGCAAGGTCCGACAGGATATCGGCATGAAGATTCGTCGCTACAATGGTATCAAGGCTCGCCGGGTCAAGCGTCATCCTCACCGTCATGGCATCGACCAGCATCTTGTCCCAGGTGACGTCGGGAAACTCGGCCGCCACCTCGGCGGCGATCTCATCCCACATCACCATGCCGTGGCGCTGGGCATTCGACTTGGTGACAACAGTCAGCAACCGACGTGGCCGGGAGCGCGCGAGGGAAAAGGCATAGCGCATGATCCGGGTGACACCGACGCGGGTGAAGATGGCCGTCTCGGTGGCCACTTCCTCGGGCAGACCGCGGTGCGCGCGTCCCCCATGGCCGGCATATTCGCCTTCCGAATTCTCACGAACGATCACCCAGTCGAGATCGCCCGGGCCGCGGTCACGAAGCGGCGCAGAGATGCCGGGAAGGATGCGTGTTGGCCGGACATTGGCATATTGATCAAATCCCTGACAGATCGGCAGGCGCAACCCCCACAGGGTAATGTGATCAGGCACATCCGGCGCCCCGACAGCACCAAAGAAAATGGCGTCATGCCCCTTCAACAAATCAAGTCCATCCTCCGGCATCATGCGGCCATGCGCCCTGTAATAATCAGATCCCCAGTCAAAATTCTGGAAGTTGAAGGAGAACCCGCCATCGCGGGCCGCCAGAACATCAAGAACAGCGACGCCAGCCGCGATCACCTCTGGACCGATGCCGTCTGCCGGAATGGTTGCGATGTTGAAAGTCTTCACCTGATGTTCCTGTTGTTGGTCTTTATGGATATGAACCGTGGCGCTTGACGAACATCTATCACTATATAGCCTTTGAGGACGAGAGGCGCGATGCCGCAAAGCGTCGACCTACGCGGATTTCTGATTGCCACGTGATCGCGGATGCCGCACGCGTCCCGACATCAACATCCATGCAGGAAAGCCCATGCTGCCAGACCCTCACCTTCGCCATGTCGCTGATCTCGAAGTGGAACTCAGCCCGATCACCGAGCTGGGCCGCGGAAGAGCCGGCCAGCGACGCATCATTCCCATTGTCGGCGGGCGGATCACCGGCCCCTGCTTCAACGGCGAAATCATGGATGTCGGCGCCGACTGGCAAACCGTTTTCGATGGCGGGCTTGCCGAACTCGATACGCGCTACGCGTTCCGAACAGATGACGGGGCTGTGATCGAAATCCGGAATTTCGGTTTCCGGCATGGCCCCGAAGACATCATGAAACGCGTCGCCGTCGGCGAGCAGGTCGATCCGTCATCCTATTACATGCGAACACATGCACGCCTGGAAACCGGTCATCCGGACTATGCATGGGTGAACAGAACGCTGTTTGTCGGCGTTGGTGCCCGTTCGCGATCAAATGTCATGATATCCCTTTATGCTATTGAATAGCATAGTGAAAATATCATTTGAAAACAGGCCGAAAGGAAGAAGGGCCGACACTGAGGTCGGCCCTTCCCTGGGGGAGGTAAATTGGATTTCGGTGGCCTCTATTCGGCCGCAAGGGGCAGGTCGAGGCGCGCCTCGGTGAAACGCTCGATGGCCGCGCCAACACCGCTACCAGCCTCGAAATTCACACCACAATGACGCAATGCCAGTTCGGCACCGCCAAGCGCCTGAATAACCATCGCTTCATTCAGCCAGCCAAGATGCCCGATTCGGAACACCTTGCCGGCAACCTTGCCAAGTCCGCCACCAAGAGACACACCATAATGGTTGTAGGCAGCACCGATGATATCATTGGCGTTCGTGCCAGGATCGACAACCACGGCAGTCACCGTGTCCGAATGGAGTTCAGGCCGCCTTGCGCAGTTGCGAAGGCCCCAGGCACCGACAGCCGCTCGAACACCGTCGGCAAGGCGCGCATGCCGCGCGAATACGTTGTCCAGCCCTTCTTCCATCAGCATGTCCACCGATGCCCGCAGGCCGCGCATCAGCGTCGCGGCAGGAGTGTAAGGGAAATAACCCTGATCATTGGCAGTCGCCATATCGGTGAAGTCAAGGTAACAGGACGGGTGGTCAGAGCGCGCGCAGGCCTCCATGGCCTTGTCACTCACGCCCATGATGCACAAACCTGTCGGCAGCATGAAACCTTTCTGCGAACCCGATACGGCGACATCGACGCCCCACTCATCCATACGGAAATCAATCGCGCCGATCGAACTGACACCATCGACAAATAGAAGAGCCGGGTGGTCGAGGTCGTCGAGAATCTGACGGATGCCGGCGATGTCGCTGGTTACGCCAGTGGCTGTTTCGTTATGGCAGGCCAAAACAGCCTTGATACGGTGATGCTTGTCTGCCTCGAGACGACGACGATACAGATCAAGAGGCACGCCCTCGCCCCAATCCATGTCGAAATTCTTCACATCCAGATTGAACCGGCGGCACATCTCGACCCAGAGCCCTGAAAACTGACCGAACGACGATGTCAGGACCATATCGCGCGGTGAAAGGCAGTTGCCGATGGCGGCCTCCCACCCGGCTGTGCCGGAACCCGGGAACATGAATACGCGGCCGCTTGTCATACGGAAAACCGCTTTGAGGTCGCTCAGCAGCGGTTTTACAAATTCTGGGAAATCCGGCGCACGATGGTCCTCGAGTGCCACATCCATTGCTTGCCTTATGGCAAATGGCATGTTGGTGGGCCCGGGAACGGCGAGTGTTCTGTATCCAATCATGATGTCCTCCGTCTTCGCAGAAGCAGGCTGTCTCAAGCGCAGCGGAAATACATCAAAATTAGTGTGGACGTGTTTGTTGTTATTTTTACAAGGGTGTTTTTTGTTAAATTGTGAATTAAATCCGGATCGCGATGTGCTAGCCTTCAGAGCATGAAAAAGACATTCATTGGACCGCGGTTGCGGCAACTGCGCAGAGAGAACGAACAGACCCAGGCAGCGATGGCCGAAACTCTCGGGATCAGCGCCGCATATGTGAACATGCTGGAAAAGAACCAGCGGACACTGTCAGTGCCTGTTCTCATCGCATTGTCCGAACAATACGGAATCGACTGGCAGGATGTCGTTCCGGAAAACAGCTCGACCATGCTCGCCGATCTGCGGCACGCCTTCCAGCATCCGGTCTTTGCGGACAAGACGCCCGACATTCATGAACTGCAGGCCGCGCTCGACCATGCGCCGATCCTCGTACAGAACTTCCTGACGCTGTTCCAGAACCACCGCACGACACTGGACAATATCATGCGCATTGGCGGTGAACGGATGCCGCAGGAACTTATCTCTCTGTCGTCCGAGACAACGATCCATGATTTCTTCCGTCGACATTCCAACCATTTCGACGCTCTGGAACGCGCCGCAGAAAGACTGGCTGCTGAGCAACCCTGCCCGTCGGACGAAATGCACATGATGCTGAAGAACCGGCTTCGTGACCGTCACGAGATCGATGTCATCACGCTGCCGGTGGATGAAATGCGCGATGCGCTGAGGATCTATGATGCGCCGGCCGGAAAACTCAAGCTGTCGGAGGCCCTTGATTTCCCGAACCGAACCTTTCAGATGGCGCATGTCCTGTGTTTCGTCGAATGTGAAGACATCCTCCAGGACATCACCGATGACAAGTCACTCGATACCGAGCGCAGCATCGCCCGCTGCAAGGTTGAACTGGCCAATTACTTCGCCGCCGCGCTTGTCATGCCCTATGAACGATTCCTGGAACTTGCCCAGAAAACGCAATATGATATTGACCGCTTGGCCTCGGCCTTTTCGGTATCGTTCGAACAGGCATGCCAACGACTGACCACGCTGCAGCGTGAGAATAGCCGCGGCGTGCCGTTCTTCTTCCTTCGCGTTGACAAGGCGGGAAATGTCACCAAGCGGTTCAACGCAACAAGCTTCAACATCGCCGAACAGGGCGGGTCCTGCCCGGTCTGGAACCTTCACAACACCTTCCGCACACCGGGGGTGATCCTTCC
>JAAZUU010000003.1 GCA_018624035.1 Rhodobiaceae bacterium
CACAGCTGTCATTCGATGGGAAGCTGCACGCATTACTGCCCGAATGATCTCGACCCGATGGGGGCGATCGCCGGGCTGAAACGCGCCACGGCAAAACGGTTCTTCGGGCGGGGGCGCGGCTGATGCTGGATTTTCGTCTCTATATGGCGCAGCGCCTGTCAGCGCTGATCATGGCACCGCTGGTGATCGGCCATCTGGCGGTGATGATCTATGCCGTTCAGGGCGGGCTCAGCGCCGGCGAAATCCTCGGCCGGACGCAGGGCAGCCTGTTCTGGACGCTGTTTTATGGCGGGTTCGTTGTCGCGGTCTCGATTCATGCCGCGATCGGGCTTCGCACCATCATCTCGGAATGGACCGCGATGCGCGGCGGCATGCTGAACGGGCTTGCCATGGTGATCTTCGCCGCCCTTCTTGTCATGGGGGGACGCGCCGTTCTGGCCGTCACGATGACATGAGAAGTGGAAATATCAACGCTGGCACCAGCCGCCCGGTGCGCGGCCATGCATTATGGTGCGCGCATATCATCCACCGCGTCTCCGGCATCGCGCTGGCGCTGTTTCTGCCCTTGCATTTCTGGGTGCTGTCACTGGCGCTGACCGACGCCGCCCGACTTGACAGCTTTCTGGCCTTCACCGAACTGCCCTTTGTGAAGGTCGCGGAATTCGGCCTTGTGTTCCTGCTTGCCATTCATCTGTTTGGCGGACTGCGGCTGATGGCGCTGGAATGGCTGCCATGGCGCGCGCCGCACAAGACGCTGGCGGCCGGGGCGCTTGCCATCTCAGCCTTCGTGTCCGGTGTGTTTTTCCTGCAGGCGATCTAGGGACAATGAAAGGGATCATTCATGACAGCAACGCTTGAACGCCATGATACCGATATCCTGATCCTGGGGTCCGGCGGGGCCGGTCTGTTCGCCGCGCTGCACGCGCAGCAGAGCGCGCCCGAGGGCACCAAAATCACGCTGGCGGTGAAGGGTCTGATCGGTAAATGCGGCTGCACCCGCATGGTTCAGGGCGGCTATAATGTGGCGCTTGGCGGCGGTGATACGGTCGAGCGGCATTTCATGGACACGATCAATGGCGGCAAATGGCTGCCGGACCAGGATATGGCCTGGCGGCTGTGCAGCACCGCGGTGGAACGAATCCACGAGCTGGAAAACGAGGTTGGTTGTTTCTTCGACCGCAATGAAGACGGCACGCTCCATCAGAAGGCCTTTGCCGGCCAGACGGCCGACCGCACCGTGCATAAGGGCGATCTGACGGGAATCGAGATCATCAACAGGCTGATGGAACAGGTTCTCCGCCGGCCGGTTGAAAAGCTGCAGGAACATCGCGCCATCGCCATGATCCCCGGGCGCGAGGGCGACGGGCTGTCGGGCGTGCTGATGATCGACATGCGCCGCGGCATTTTCCGGCTGGTCCGCGCCAAGGCGGTGCTGATGGCGACCGGGGGCGGGCCGACCATGTATCGCTACCACACGCCGTCCGGCGACAAGACGATGGACGGGCTGGCGATGGCGCTGCGGGCCGGATTGCCGCTTCGCGACATGGAGATGGTGCAGTTCCACCCGACCGGCCTTCTGGCAGGCGACAATACCCGCATGACCGGCACTGTCCTTGAAGAAGGGTTGCGCGGCGCCGGCGGCATTCTGCTGAACGGGTCCGGCGAGCGGTTCATGTTCGGCTATGATGAGCGCGGCGAGCGCGCCACCCGCGATATCGTCAGCCGCGCCATCTATGATGAAATGCGCAAGGGCGATGTCACACCGCAGGGTGGTGTTCATATCGAGATGGCGCATCTTGGTCCGGAAAATGTCAGCCGCAAATTCGCCGGCATGGTCAAGCGCTGCGCCGATTGCGGGTTCGACCTTGCCGCCGGCCGGGTCGAGGTGGTGCCGACAGCGCATTACTTCATGGGCGGGGTTGTCGTCGATACCGACACGCGAACCGCCCTTCCCGGCCTCTATGTGGCGGGCGAGGATGCCGGCGGCGCGCATGGCGCGAACAGGCTTGGCGGCAATGGTGTTGCCAATTCGACCGTCTATGGCGGCATTGCCGGAGATGTGATGGGGCGCGATATCGCCAGCCAGCCAACGCTTCGCGAGCCTGACGAGGCGGTGCTGTCCGCCGAGATTGACCGCGCCATGGGCCCGGTCGGCCGCGGCGGCGGCAATATTCATGAACTGCGCCGCTCTTTGCAGGATGTGATGTGGGATGATGTCGGGGTGATTCGCACCGCCAGCGGCATGACGCGCGCGCTGGACCGGCTTGACGGGATCGAGTCCGCATTGATGGAAACCGGCGTCGCCGGTGGAAGCCTGGCTTTCAATCTGACCTGGCATGACTGGCTGAACATGCGATCACTGGTTGATATCTCGAAAATCATCACCCGCGCCGGGCTGGCCCGCGAGAATTCGCGCGGCGCGCATTACCGCGAGGATTTCCCGAACGTCGGCGCGCTTGAAAGTTCCTATTTCACGACGGCGCGGATGGCCGGCGAGGATGTGGAGGTGACGCGCGCGCCGGTTGCCTTTACCATTGTCAAACCGGGCGAGAGCATCCTGCCGGACGGAGAGCCCAACACGCTGGTCGCGGCGGCGGAATGACAGCAGGAACAGACGTCGCAGCAACAGAGGGACAGGCGATGATCCCGATCGACATCATCGAAGCCACGGCGAATGAGCTGATGGCGAAGGCCGCCATCGAGATCCCGGATGACTACCTGACCGGACTGAAAGCCGCCGCCGAGAGCGAGGATGGCGACCTGTCATCCTTTGTCCTTCACGCCATGCTGGAGAATTACGACGCCGCCAAGGAGGATGGCCGCGCCATGTGCGGCGATACCGGCACGCCGCGCTGGTATGTGAAGATGGGCAATGAGGCGCTCATCGAGGGCGGCCCGGTGGCGCTGGAGGCAGCGCTGCGCCGCGCCACCGCGGACGCCACGGCCGCCGTGCCGCTGCGCCCTAACCGCGTGCATCCGCTGTGGCGGACCGACCATAACAACAATGTCGGGATCGGCGCGCCGGAGATCGAATATGCCTTCGAGCCGGACGGGGAATGGATTGACCTGATCACCGTCCACAAGGGCGGGCTGTTCGGCACAGATTACCGGATGCTATTCCCCTCTGACGGTATCGAGGGGATCAAGCGATTCTATCTCGACAGTCTGGTGGCGTTCGGCAAGCGGGGCCTTGCCTGCCAGCCGGCGATCATCGGGATCGGGCTTGGCGGGACCAAGGATGCCTGCATGGTGCTTGGCAAGCGCGCCGCCTGTCTTCGCACCGTGGGGGACCGCAACAGCGATCCGCGCATCGCCGAGATCGAGGATGAGTTCAAGGAGCTTGGCAATTCCATCGGCATGGGGGCGATGGGGTTTGTCGGCAAGCATATGGTGATCGACTGCAATATCGAGGTCGGATACTGCCACACCGGCGGCATGCAGATGTCGGTGCATGCCTTCTGCCTGTCATCACGCCGCGCGGTGGCACGAATTCACGCCGATGGCCGGGTCGAGCATCGCACCGACCCGGACTGGTTCACCCCCTATCAGCGACGGGAGACGGTCGAATGGGAACTTCCCGCAAGCCACGCGAAATCCGCCTGAGCACGACGCCGACTGCCGAGGCCATTGCCGAATTGCGGCTTGGCGATATCGTCTATCTCGACGGGCTGATCTATACCGCGCGCGAGGGTGTCTATATGCGGGCGCTTGAGGATCAGGCCAATATCCCGATGGACCTGCCATCACAGAGCGCGGCGAATTTCCACTGCTCGCCGGCCGCCAATATCCGCGCAGATGGCAGTTTCGACCTTGGTGCGGTCACCGCCACCGCATCCTTCCGCTTCGCGAAATGGCTTCCCGAATGGATGGCCAAGACCGGCGCCAGGCTGATCATTGGCAAGGGCGGCATGTCATCCAAAGACTACAGGGACTATTTCGTGCCGAATGGCGCTGTCTATCTGTCGACCGTCGGCTATGGCACCGGCGCGCTGCTGGGGCGCGGGGTGGAAAATGTCGAGGCTGTCCACTGGCATGAGGAGCTTGGCATCGCGCAGGCCATGTGGGTGATCAGGGCGAACCGGATGGGCCCGTTCATCGTTGCCTCGGACCTTGCCGGCAACTGCCTGTTCGAGCGAGAGAACGCCAAGATTGCGGCCAATCTGGAAAAAGTCTATGAAGGCACGCGCCCGGCGGTGCTGAAACGCCTCGGCGAGACCGACGACCGAAGCGACGAGATGATCGGCTAGCGCTAACCGATTGCTAACCTTATGCGGATATCATGTGGCCCTCGACAAGAGGTGACCATGATGCACGACAAATCGATCAGACTGGCCCGGCTGGACGAAGCCGAAGCAATCGCAAATCTTGTTCGCGGCTCGATTTCCGAACTGTGTTTTGACGATCATGACGGCGACAACGCGACGATCGACCGGTGGCTTGCCAACAAGACCAAAGACGACATCGCCGGCTGGATCGCCGCGCCCGACCTGTCGCTCTTCGTCATCGGATGCAGCACCGGCCTGGCGGCGGCAGGGTGCTATCGTGATGATGGTGTCATCCTGATGAATTACGTCTCGCCCTTCTATCGCTTTCAGGGGCTGAGCGCACGCATGATCGACTTTCTTGAAGCGTCACTCGTCGCGTGCGGGCTTGCCACCGCCCGTCTTGTCAGCACGCGCACCGCCATCTCCTTTTACGAGGACCGGGGATGGCAGCGCTATGGCGATCCGATCCCCTGCATGGGTGTTAAAGGCGAGCCAATGAAGAAGAATCTGAACCAGTCGGCCGCCGAACTCCAAACGACCAATTGACTTTGTATGGCACGGCATATCAGTCTGTTATGACATATCGCTGTGAGCCGTTGGAGGGACCCGGCCTTGGCTTCAGACACCTCATCAAAGCTGGACTATGACGGCCCCCGGATCAGCGTTACCGCCGACGAGGCGGTGACGGTGATGATCGACATTCTGCGCGGCCTCGGCTGTGATGATGACACGGCATCCTGCATCGCCGATCACCTTGCCGATGCCAGCCTGTGCGGTGTCGAATCCCACGGCGTGATGCGGATTCTGCAATATGCACGGCAGTTCCGGAACGGCTATATGAGGCCGGTCGCAAATCCCTTTATCGCACACAGGGATGGTGCCTTCCTGACCCTCGACGGGGATGGCGGGCATGGCATTCCGGCGATGGGGATCGCGTTTGAGTCGACGATCGAGGCGGCTCTTGACACCGGCATGGCGGTGACCAGCATTGTCAATCTTGGCCATACGGGCCGCCATGGTGCGTTTGCCGAACTGGCCGCCGAGGCCGGCATGATGTCGGTCCTCATCGGCGGCGGCAATCGCGCTGTCTGGCGGCAGGTGGCCCCTTATGGCGGAGCGGCCGCGAAACTGCCGACAAACCCGTGGTGCGTTGGCCTTCCAGGCGGCGAGAACGGACCGTTCGTCATGGATATGGCGACATCGATGGTGGCTGGCGGCTGGATCTATGCCGCCGAGAATGCCGGCGCCGCGCTGCCCGCGGGATGCCTGATCGACAGCAACGGCAATCCCACGACCGACCCGCAGGCCTATTTCGATGGTGGCGCCATCCTGCCGGCGGCAGGGCAGAAAGGATACGCGCTGGCGCTGGCGGCGGAACTGATCGCCGAGGCGCTGATCGGGCCGGTGGCGACCGAGGGTAACTGGCTGCTGGTGATGATCGACACCACCCGTTTGACAAGCGGGCATACACTGCAGTCGCGCGCCGAGGAGGTTCTGGCAGATATACGAAGCTGCCCGCCAGCACCGGGGTTTGAGCGGGTGGAAATACCGGGTGAACGCGAGCGGCGCTGTCGTGTCGAGGCCGGCGGCATCATCGCGATACCCGAGCGGACCTGGACCGATATTCTGGCGCTTCGCGATCAGATCATGGCAGGCGGTGCATAGCCGGCCTTGCCTCAGCTGAGGTTCCGCATGACCTCGGCGGCCATCGCTATCAGCGCCGGTTTCGTTGCGCGCAGGATCTGGCCGCGATCGAACATATCCGGATCATCGGCAAGGGTCTGACGCAGCGACCTGCCAAATGTCTGTCGCAGCTCGGTGCCGACATTGAACTTGCAGACCGCCGTATTCAGCGCCAGATGGCGGCGCATCTCGACCGGCACGCCCGACGCGCCATGGATCACCAGCGGACAGTCGGTGACAGCCTCGATCTCGGCGAGACAGGCAAGGTCGATCTCGGCCATCGCCTCGGTCTGCAGATGCACATTGCCAACGGAAATGGCCAGCGCGTCACACCCGCTCTCGGCGGCGAGCCGTCCCGCCTCCCCGGCGTCAGTCATCTGTGACGCCGCGCCTGCATCATAGCCAACAAAACCGATCTCGGCCTCGACGGACACGTCATGCCGGTGCGCCAATTCGACAACCGTGCGGCTGGCAGCGATATTGTCATCGACAGGCAGCGCCGAGCCGTCATACATCACCGAGGTGAAACCGGCATCGATTCCGGCGCGGCATTCATCGATTGTTTTCGCGTGGTCAATATGCACCACCACCGGCACCGATGCCGCCTCACCAAGGGTCCGGAACATCAGGCCTGAAATCCTCACCGGCAGCGTTTCACGGAATTTCGGGCCGGCCTGGAGGATGATCGGGCAGCCGACCTCTTCGGCGGCAGCGACATAGGCCTCAGCATCCTCCCAGCCGAGAACGACAGCGCCCATCACCGCGCGGCCAGCGGCGTGCACCGGGGCCAGAACATCTGTCAGGCTGGCGACAGGCATGCGCCCTCCCTCACTTGAATTTCGCGATCATGTCCTTGATGCCCGGGATCGTCTCAATCTGATAGGCATGCGTTGGCTGGAAATACTGCACCAGCGATCGCTGCGTCAGCCCGCCAAGGATGGTGAAGTAATACATCTCATATCCCGGCAGCACACAGCAGGGGTGATAGCCATTATCGATGCAGATCGTCGACCCGTCCACGATGTGATAGGCGTCGCCCGGCGCGCCGTCCTCGCGCTGCAGCATCTGCAGCCCCGACCCCCAATTCGGCCTGAAGCGAAAATTATAGGTCTCATCATGCCGCGTCTCGTCGGGCAGCCGGTTGGTGTCATGCTTGTGGCTAGGGAACCCCGACCAGCCGCCAGCCCCGACGGTGAACAGCTCGGAGACAAGCAGGCGGCCGACCTTGTCATGCTGTTTCTGGCCAAGGATGTGCTTGATCTTGCGATGCGTCTTGGTGTCGTCGGACCCGTACTGCACAAGGTCGGGCTCTCGCACATCGAACGGCTCCAGCACCTTGTCGTATTTCGCGCCGGCGATGAAGGTTTCGGTCGCCTCCGAGGTGCAGACAATCGTCACCTTCGCGCCAACCGGCACATAGACGCCCTCCGGCTCACCATCCCAGACATCCGCGCCGCGATTGCCAAGCTTGGTGAAACTGACCCCCTCGATCTCGACATCGACGGTGCCGGTCGCCGGCACGATGCAGGTCTCATAGCCGGGCACCTGATATTCAAAAGCCTGGCCCTTTGTCAGCTTGACGATGTTGAAATAGTTCAGGGGAACGGTGCCATTCTCGGCATCGACGATCGGCCTGTTCTTATTGTCATAAGGGGCGATATGCATTCGTCCGTCTCCGTTCGGTCGTCATCCACTATATGCCACTGATCGTGCGGGATGACATGAATTCGTCAATTTCGGCACCATTCGGCATCGCGGCGGCACAGCCGCGACGCGACACGGCCAGCGCCGCGCCGGCGGCACCGCGCCGGACGGCATCCTCGATCCCAGCTCCATCGGCAAGCGCGGCGGTGATCGTGCCAAGGAAGGCATCACCGGACCCGAAGGGTTTCAGAGCCTCGACACGGAAAATTCCGATATGGGTGGCGGCATCTGCGGTCAGTATATCACATCCGCCCTCGCCCATCTTGTAGAGCGTCAGTGCGCCGTTCGCGGCAAGTTCCTTGGCAAGGCCGCGGCCCCTGCCGCCGGATATGATGTCGAATTCCTCGTCATTCGCCACCGGCATGTCCACCTCACCGGCCATCGCCGACAGCACCCGCCGCGCCTCGTCAAGGCTTGCCCAGGCCTGCGGACGGTAATCAATATCCAGAATGACCGGACAGGTGGCGGCGCGCGCCCGATCCACCAGACGCATACAAGCGGAGCGTGACGGCTCGCGCGACAGCGCGGTGCCAGTGATGATGATGACGCCAACAGTATCCATATCCACCGCTTCGGCATGGTCCGGGGTGATCGCCAGATCCGCCGCGTCATTCCGGTAGATCACCACATCAGGGGACTCGGTCGTGCTTTCAGCCAACGCCAGCGAGGTACGCTGAAGGCCGGTGGTCACATGACAATGTCGGGTATCAACACCATAGCCGGCCAGCGAACGGGTGACGAATCGGCCCACCCCGTCATCCGAGACGGCCGCCATCAGCATGACTGGACATTTCTGCTTGGCGATCGTCACCGCGATATTGCCGGAGGACCCACCGACATCCGTGACAAGGCTCTCGGCATCCTCGATCTGTGTACCGTCCGGCACCGGATAGATATCCATGCCGGCGCGCCCGACGACAAGGGCGGTGCGGCCGGAAAGTCTTTCAGAGATTCGCTGTGCGACCGTCATTCAGATTCCGCGTTCAGGCAAGGCTGTAACCAACATCATGAAGCGCCTGATGAAGCTTATTATAGCCCATCTTCGCATATTCCAGCGGGTTCGCCCTGGCCGGGTCCTGCTCGGCCTCGATGATGACCCAGCCTTCATAACCAACATCGAACAGCCGCCTCATGATGTCGTCATAATCGATCATGCCGTCGCCGGGAACGGTGAACACACCCTTGAGAACGCAATCGAGGAATGATTCGGCGTCACGGTCAATGCCGGCCAGGACATCCGCCCGGATATCCTTGGTGTGGAAATGGTTGATCCGCTTGCCGTGTTTGGCGATCACCGCCGCATTGTCACCGCCAGCGAAGACAAGGTGACCGGTATCGAGAAGCAGGCCCACCGCCTCGCCGGTAGCGTTCATCAGCGCGTCAAGCTCGGCCTCTGTCTCGACGGCGGTGCCCATATGGTGGTGGAAGGTCAGCGGCACACCCTCGCCAGCGCAATGCTCGGCCAGCGCGGTCAGCCGCCTGCCATAGGTGGCGACATCGAATTGATCCAGCCTCGGCCGGCTCGAGAGCGGCTTTTCCTGCCGGTTCTGCACCGTGTCGAAAGTCTCGCCATAGACGATAACCGACGCGCCAACCGCCTTAAACAGCGCCAGCTGGTCGGCAATCCGCTCAAGTTCGGAGTCCAGATCATTGTTGATCAGCGTGCCGCTATACCATCCCGACACCAGCACCAGATCATGTTTCTTCAGCACCGATGACAGCGCATCGGCTTCGTTGGGGAATTTGCCGCCGGTCTCGGTCCCGACAAAGCCGGCCTCGCGGGTTTCGGACAGGCACACCTCCAGCGGCGTGTCGCCGCCAAGCTGCGGCAAATCATCATTCGACCAGGAAATCGGGGACATCCCGAGACGCAGTTTCATATTCAGGTCCTTTTCACAGAAAACGCAATGAGCGCGATCAGGCCAGGCGGCCCTTGGCATTTCCATCGTCGGCGTCGGCGTCGGCTTGCTGGTCCCAGTCCTGTGCGGCCTGTGTCATGTCAGCATCCATTCATGCGCCGGATCGTTCTTGAATTTCCATACCCGCTTCGGCCCGGCCATGACATTGAGATAATAGCTCTCATAGCCATGCGGCGCGCCAACCGGGTGATAGCCGCGCGGCACCATCACCACCGTCCGGTCCTCGGCGGCCATGGTTTCGTCCAGCTCGCGGCTGTCATCATAGACCCGATGCAGGACATAGCCCTGCGGCGGGTTCACACGGTGATAATAGGTCTCCTCGAGATAGGATTCCTCAGGCAGATTGTCGGTATCATGCTTGTGCGGCGGATAGGATGACCAGTTGCCGGCCGGCGTGATCACCTCGACCACCAACAGGCTGTCCGCCGGTTCGGTTTCCGGCAGAATGTTGCAGACATGCCGCGTGTTGGAGCCGGTGCCACGTGTTTCCAGCGGCATGCTGTCAGCCCCGATCAGGCGCGGCGGCAGCGCGCCACCAGTCCCGGGCGCGCGGCAGACAGCCAGCTCGGCATCACTGCCGGCCTCGACCTGCCAGCCTGTCCGCATCGGGATGTAGACGGCCTGCGGCGCGGCGCGGTCAAACACGCTGACCCGACCGGTCAGCATGCCGGTATCAAGATCACCGGCCCTGATCCGCGCGTCACCGGTCAGCAGCACGAGACAGATCTCGTCCTCCGTGCCCTCGACATCGAGTGTTTGCCCGGCTTTCAGATCATGAAGCCCGAAGCCGACATGGGACCAACCCGCAGAGGCCGGCGTGATATCATGAACAGCGCCACCATCAAGGTTTGGCCTGACAAGCAGTTTCGACATATTCCGTCTCCCGTCCCGTCAATCAGCGAAGCTGGCGCTTCTTGTTCTGGAGCCAGCCATCATAGGCGGCGGTCACCTCGGCGCGTTCCGATACCGCCGGGACGCCAACCTCCCACCAGGTGCCGCCGGCCGCGGTCGACGGGCCGGGGTCGGTATCGATGACAATCACATCGACACCCTTGCGCGCCACCGCCTCGGCGGTCATTGCCTCCAGCTCGGCGATCGATCCCGCCTTCTGTGCGCGCGCGCCCATCGAGGCGGCATGCGCCACGAAATCGATATCGGGAAGCACCTCATGCGTGGAATCGGCAAGCAGATTGTTGAAAGCCGCGCCACCGGTCGCCGCCTGTAGCCTGTTGATACAGCCAAAGCCGCGATTGTCGGTGATGATCAGCGTCATCGAGCGCCCCATCATCACCGCCGTCGCCAACTCGGCATTCAGCATCAGATAGGACCCGTCACCCGCGAACACGACATTCGGCCGGTCAGGCGCCGCCATGTCGACGCCGATACCGGCGGCCACCTCATATCCCATGCAGGAAAATCCGTATTCCATGTGATAGCCGTCAACCTCGCCAACCTGCCACAGCTTGTGAAGCTCGCCGGGCATCGAGCCGGCAGCGCCAACGGCGATCACCTCCGGCGGGCAGGCCCGGTTGACCGCGCCGATCACCTCGCTGTCGGATGGCAGGCCGTTGCTGTCTGCCGGGGCATCGCACACCGCGGCCACCTCCGTCATCCAGCTATCCCAGGCGGCGGCGATTTCGGCCCGGTAGGCATCATCCGTACGGTAGCCGCCAAGCCCGGCGGCAAGCGCCTCGATGCCGGTGTGGGCATCCGCCATCAGCGGCATCGCCCCATGTTTGACAAGATCATGCGCCTGCACATTAAGGGCAATCACCTGCCCCCTGATCAGCCCGTTCGAGCCGGTGGTGAAATCCTGCAGCCGGCTGCCGACAGACAGCACAACATCAGCGGTTTCGGCCAGCGCATTGGCGGCGGACGCGCCGGTCACGCCAAGCGAGCCGACATACATCCCATCCGCCTCGACAAGGCTGGATTTGCCAGCCTGGGTGGACGCCACCGGAATGCCGGATTTCGCGGCGAAATCGGCAAGCGCCCGCGAGGCACCGGAATAGCGGACCCCGCCGCCGGCAATGATCATCGGTCGTTTGGCGGCTTTCAGCGCCGCGATGGCGCGGGACAGCTCACCCTCGTCCGGGTGGATGCGGCGCACCGACCAGAGGCGCGGCTTGAAGAAGCTTTCCGGATAGTCCCATGCCTCGGCCTGAACGTCCTGGCACAGGCCAAGTGTGACCGGCCCACAATCGGCCGGGTCGGTCAGCACCGACATCGCCCTGGGAAGTGCCTGAAGAAGCTGTTCCGGACGGGTGATCCGATCAAAATAGCGCGAGATCGGCCGAAGACAGTCATTGGCCGAGACAAGACCGTCGGCAAAGCTTTCCACCTGTTGCAGCACCGGGTCGGGCGCGCGGCTGGCGAACACATCGCCGGGCAGCAGCAACACCGGCAGCCTGTTCACATGCGCCAGCGCCGCCGCTGTCGCCAGATTGGTCGCGCCGGGGCCGATCGAGGTTGTCACCGCCATCATCCGGCGACGCTGCATCTGCTTGGCATAGGCGATGGCGATATGCGCCATACCCTGTTCATTATGGCCGCGAAAGATTGGCAGCTCATCGCGAATGCCATGCAGCGCCTCGCCAAGACCGGCCACATTGCCATGCCCGAAAATCGCCCAGACACCGGCAAACGCCGGGGCGGCGGTGCCGTCAAGCTGTTCGATGCTCTGCGCCGCCATCCAACGGGTCAGCGCCTGTGACATAGTCAGTCGAACCGTTGCCATATCCCTCTCCTGTCGATCAGCCAGCCGCATCCCAGGCGGCGATTAGTCTTCTGTAAACGGTGCTCATCATGCTGGTGGCCGCGGCATCATCGATGTCACCGGCAAACCATTGCCGCGCCGCGTCACTGAAAATCGTCCGGCCAATGGCAAACCCGCGGACAAGCTTCTCACCACGCGCCATCTCCAAAACCCCGGTCAATTCATCATCCGGCATCTCCTTGCCAAGAACAATGATGCCCTGGATGTGCGGATCATGCGCCCGCGCGATATCGCCGGCCTTCGTCCAGAACGCCCGGTCGGCGACCGGCTCCAGCTTCCACCAGTCGGGCATGATACCAAGGTCATAGATGCGTTTCATCAGCGTATGGATTTGCGCCGGGTCAGCAGGTCTGCCGGCACGGCCATTGATGATCTCGAGAAGGAATTCATGGCCGGTCCGGCGACAGGCATCGGCGAGACTGATGATGGTCTGCTCGTGATGCGCGATCAGATCCGCAGGATCGTCGGTGCGAAGCGGCGCCAACACCTTCACACAATGGTTCACCGGCCATTCGGCAAGCCGGCTGCCAAGGTCCGGCCCCTCCTCAAGCTCCAGCGGAAAGAGGCCGGATTCCTCGATCGGGCGGCCAATCCAGACATCATGGTCCGATGCCGCATGAAGTGCTGTCCGGCCAAGCCGGTCATCGACCAGAATGCCAAGACCGTCACGCGTGCCGACCAGCGCGGTGACGGCATCGAGGGCCAACGTCTTGAAATGATCAATATCCGCATCCGACCGGCCATGCGCCGCCGCCATCTCGGTGAACTGGATCCGGTGATCAAAGGCGAAAGCCAGCAATTCATCATGCCGACGCCGGCGCGTCGTCGACCAGTGGATCTGTTCCAGAACCGGATCCTTGCGAAGAGCGAAATGCTCGCTTCCGGTCTCGATCATGTGCCGAAGTTCGATCTGCGAGGGATAGGACGGGGCGCAGCCATGGCGCGATACCGCAAGCGCGCCACAGATATTGGCATAGAGAGCGCAATCCGCCGGCGCGGCGTCGCGCAGCCAGCCGGACAGGAAGCCGGACATGAACCCGTCACCGGCGCCAAGGACATTGAACACCTCTATCTCACGCACCGGCGAGCTGACCCCGTTATCCCAGCCGCTGATCGCGCCCTCGAAGACAACGCATCCAAGCGCGCCGCGCTTGCAGACAAGTGTCGCGTCGGTGATCGCGCGGGCGGCTTGCAGGGCGGTGATGGTGTCGGTGCTGCCACCGGCGATATGCCATTCCTCCTCGGTGCCGACAATCAGATCGCAATGCGGTAACACGGTCTGCAGATGCGTGGTGACACGCGCGCTTTCGGCGAACCGGCTCTCGCCGTCGCCATGCCCGCCAAGCGCCCACAGGTTCGGGCGATAATCGATATCGAACGCGACCTTCCGACCGGCCCGGCGGGCCAGTTTCATCGCGGCGAAACTGGCACCGGCCACGCGGTCGGTGCTGAAATGCGTTCCGGTGACAAGAACCGCCTTTGCCGAGGCGATGAAGTCCGGGTCGATATCCTCTTCTCCGATCGCCATATCGGCGCAATCCTCACGATAGAAGATCAGCGGAAACTGTTCATTGTCGCGGATGCCAAGGATGACCAGCGCCGTCAGACGGTCCGGATCGGTTTTCACATGGCTGATATCAACGCCTTCACGGGTCAGCTGCTCGCGAATGAACCGGCCCATATGTTCATCACCAACGCCGGTGATCACCGCCGATTTCAGACCCAGGCGCGCGCAGCCGATGCTGATATTGGTCGGGCTGCCGCCGATATATTTGGAAAAGCTGGACATGTCTTCCAGACGGCCACCAACCTGCCCGCCATACAGATCGACAGACGAACGGCCGATGCAGATCACATCAAGCGTAGGCTCAGCCATTCTCCGGCCCTTTCTCTCGCTTCAAGCCGGCTTCAATGGCCAGGTACTGGGTCAGGTTCATGGTGGCGCAGAGCGAGCGGAACCCGAAAAGATGCTCCTCGGTGACCAGCAGGGTCGTATCAAGCGCAACCGGGCTGACGGTGGTGTCGGTGATGCTGACGATGGACACACCCATTTCATGCGCCTGGCGCGCCAGATTGGCCGTCATTTCGCCGTAAGGGGAAAAACTGACCACAAACAGGACATCACGCGGGCCAATCAGCTTCACCTCGCGAATGGCCTGCGCCGGAGAGCCGCGAAATTCCTGCGACCTGATGCCAAGCTGCGTCAGAAGATAGCCAAGATAGACCGTGACCGGCTTTGCCCGTCCGCCGGCGGCAAGCCAGACAGTCTCGGCATCGGCCAGACGTTGCGATGCCTGTTCGAGAATCTCGATCGACACCGTGTTGGAAAGCCGCTTGATTGAATCAACCGCCGAAATCGACAATGCCTCGAGATGGTCGGCCGGGTTTACGGCCGCCATTTCCGAGAGCCGGCTTCCATATTGCGGCCAGCTGTGGCGAACCTGCTGGCGGAACACCGTCTGCATCTGGCTGAATCCGTCAAAGCCCAGCGTCTGGGCAAAGCGGACGAAGGCAGAGGACGCGATATCGGTTTCGGCGGCAAGCTCGGCTAGCGTTGACAGGGCGATGGCCTCGGGATGGCCAAGTGCGAAATTGCCGATCTCCTGCAACCGTTTCGGCAGGTCGGCATGCTGCTGCTCGATCCGCTCGACAAGCTGGTCGAGAGTCTCCGGTCTTGTCTCGACCTCAGCGGAGTCCATGGCCACGTCCATTCCGTTCCGATACTCTAGACAGCAAGCTCCTTGGCCAGATCACCGATTTCGGCACCGCCGGCCATCAAACGCTTGATGTCGTCCCCTTCAAGATCCTTCGACGTGCCTTGCCCGATTACCTCGCCAAGACTGAGGAAGGTGAACCGGTCGGCGATCAGACGCGCATGGATCTCGTTATGCGTGATAAGGATGATCGCGATATCGCCAAGCTTCTGAACCTTGCGGATCGTCTTCAGGACTTCCATCTGCTGCTTCTGGCCAAGCGCCGAGGTCGGTTCGTCCAGGATCAGCACCTTGGCGCCAAAATAGATCGCCCGCGCGATGGCAAGGGTCTGGCGCTGACCGCCGGACATGGTGCCAACGGCCTGGTTCGGGTCGGCGACATTGATCCCGATCTTCGCCATCTCACGCGTCGCGATCTCGTCCATTTCAGCCATCTTCATCACCCCGAACGGGCCCGGGAAATGGGTGATCTCGCGTCCAAGAAAGAAGTTGCGGGTCACCGAGGTGAGCGCGTTCAGCGCAAGGTCCTGATAGACCGTGCCAATCCCCGCATCGGTGGCATCACGCGGCGAGGCAAAGGAAACCGGTCTTCCCTCGACCCTGATCTCGCCTGCTGTCGGCTTGAAGACGCCGGACAGAATCTTGATCAGGGTCGACTTGCCGGCACCATTGTCACCAAGAAGGGCATGCACCTCGCCTGGGTAGACCTTCAGATCAACCCCATTCAGCGCTGTGAAGGAGCCGAAGTTCTTGACCAGACCGGTTGTCTCGATGAGCGGTTCTGTTGCGTTGTCAGCCATGTCAAAGCGTACCCATGATTCGCTTGCGTATGTTTTCATTAAGCAGCGCCGAGGCGATGATCACGAGACCAAGGAAGACGCGGTAGAACGACCCGTCGATCCCCGGGATATAGAAGAAGGCTTCCTTCGCGATGCCAAAGATGAAGGCCCCGACGATAATCCCCATCACCGTGCCGAAACCGCCGGTCATCACGATGCCGCCGATGACGGCCGCGGCGATGGCCTCGAGTTCCTTGAGGTTGCCCTTCGCGGCATCGGCTGTGTTCACCTCGAACACCTGGCAGGTGGCAAAAATAGTGGCGCAGAAAGCCGAAAAGACAAAAAGCGATACCTTCACCCTGTCGGTCGGCACACCGTTCGCCTTTGCCGCCTGCAGATTGCCACCGGTGGAGTAGATCCAGTTGCCAGCCTGAGTGCGGCTGAGAACGACGTAGCAAATCAACGCCAGGATCAGCCAGATCATGACGCAGGAATACAGCCCCGGCGCGAACTGGTTGCCGAAATTGTTGGTGTTCCAGTCAACCGGAAAATACAGGAAATCAAAAATCGGCTCGAGGATGTCGCCACCAAAGAAATTCGCGACGGGCTGAGCTGACGGAATGCTGTCGATATAGGTCCGCACCACATCAAGATCGGTGACTGTCCTGGGCGTCACAGGGGTGACAGTGAAGGTCTCGATCTTTTCCCGGATCGTCGCCACCATTGTCTCGTTGCCGGACTCAATGGCGTTTTCCAGTGCCCGCTCCAGCGGCTTGACACCCTTGGCGGCCATGATTTCGGTCTTCGCGTCAGCGACGCGCTGATAGGTATATGCCAATCGTTCGGTGATGCTGGCGACGGTATCCGCCGGCACCGTCTGCAGGATCGCCTGCAAATCGGCCTCGGGGAGCGCCTTTGCCGCCTCACGTTCAATTTCGCCATGCCCGGGAACATTGATGATGTTCTTCATGTCGGGCAATTCGGTCACCGTCGTCGCGCCCTTGGTCTGGTCGGGACGGTGATTGAAAGCGCGAAGCGATACCTCGGTCAAGCCACGCAGGAAGAACAGGCCGCCAAGCGTCACGATAAAGGATGGCAGGCCCGAGCGCACGACGATGTAGCCCTGAAGCCAGCCAAAGAACAGCGTGAAACACATCGTGATCAGGATCGCGCCGATGGGCGATACATTCTCGATGTAGATCAGCGTGAAAAATTCAATGTGAACCCCGCCCTCGAACGAAATGTACGGGATGACGATAGCAAATCCCCATCGGAGCACCATCGCCATGCAGGCACCGGCAAAGCCTATCATGGAGCCGATCGACAGGTCGAATTCCCCGGCGATGATCAACAGTCCGGCGCCAAGCGCGATGATCCCGAGCTGCGCGATCACCCGCAGATTGTTGCGGATGCCAAGGGCGTTGAAGCCCTCGCCGGCAAAGGGATTGAGCGAGAATTCACCGGCCGGGATCGAGAAATATCCCAGCATGCCGAAAAGAAGCAGCATCACGCCGATCGGGCCGATTTCCGGCCGTGCCAGAAGCGATTTCAGCCATCCCTTGGATGCTAGACGGTCGGATTCCTGCCTTGAGCTTGCGGTCTGGTTCATGTCTAAATCCAAAAAAGTGGGCAGCACTGATGCTACCCACTTCCATGTTTGATGTGATTACCGGTCGACGCCTGCGAGCGAAGCAACCGAAGATGCATTCGACTTGTCAACAAAGCCGGGGCCCGACGGGATGTTTGCACCCGGAAGCAGGCCAGCGCCATTGTTGTACAGGTGCAGAACGATCACAGGCATGTAGCCCTGCAGACGCTGCTGCTGGTCGATCGTGTACTGAACCTTGCCAGCGTTGATCATGTCCATGACCGGCGGGCTGAGGTCGAAGCAGGAGTGGTGAACGGTCATGCCAAGCTCGTCGATGGCCTGCTGCACACCGGCGCAGACATGCGGGCCGACAGACAGAACAGCGTCGATGTCAGGGTTTGCCTGAAGACCGGCAGCCGCACGGGTCGGGATGGTGGCCGGATCGTTCGAGCTGTCAACCAGCTTGATCGGAACCGACTCGCCATAACCGTTACAACGGTCGTTCAGCGCGGTGTTGTAGGCTTCCTGAATGAAACAGACGCCCTTTGTGGCACCTTCTGCCTTGGCGCGGGCACCGGCAGCCTGACCAGCCAGGAACTCAGGCTGACCGACGTGCATCAGGGCACCGACATCCTTCGACGACTCGAGACCCGAGTTCATCGTGATGACAGGAATACCAGCAGCGACGGCATCCTTGATAGCCTGACCCAGAGCGTCCGGATCCGGCAGTGAGACAACCATGCCGTCAGGCTGGGTCGCGGCGGCAGCGGCGATCGATTTGGCCATGTCACCCATGTCACCAGACGGGGTGAAGATGTATTCAAAGTCAGCGCCAACAGCACGAGCGGCATCCTCGCCACCCTTCTGCACTACAGGCCAGAACGGGTCTTTACCTTCACCATGTGTAACCATCACATAGCGTTCTGCCTGAGCGGCGCCCGAAAACAGCACGGCCGCAGACAGCGCAAGAAGCAACTTCTTCATTGTGTCCTCCAAAGGTTTATCGGGGGCACGTTTCGATGCTTGTGAATTGAATGGCCCCCGCGCGCGACTCTAGATAGGTGGGGCCGCTTGTAAAGGGCCAATTTGGAAAAAATATTTCAAAATCCCGATTTCGTGATTTTTAATCTTGCTTCAACACGTCGCATGCGCGACCAAATCTTTCGTTTAATGTCACGCGAAACATCAGGCCGGCATCCTCGGCCATATATCTGGAGATCTTGATGAAGGAAATCGGCATCGGTGTCATCGGCACAGGCTTCATGGGTAAGGCGCATTCCATTGCATACAGCGCATCTGCCTCGGTTTTCGGGACCGGTCTGAGGCCGCGTCTGGAGATTGTTTGCGACCTCAGTCCGGAGAGGGCATCACAGCGCGCGACCGACCTTGGATTCAGCAGATATACGGATGACTGGCGGGCGGTCGTCAGTGACCCGGCGGTCGAACTGATTTCGGTCTGCACACCGAATGATACCCATGCCGAGATCTCGATCGCGGCGCTTCAGGCGGGGAAACATGTCTGGTGCGAGAAGCCGATGTCGACGGCTATTGGCGATTCGCAGGCGATGACGGATGCTGCTGCTGGCAGCACGGGCAAGACGATCATCGGCTATAATTACACCAAGAACCCGGCTGTCACACATGCCCGCCGCCTGATCGAGAGCGGTGCTATCGGGCGTGTGGCGGCATTCTTCTGCCGTTATGACGTCGACAATGAAGCGGACGAAATGCGCCCCTGGTCCTGGCGCATGTCGCGCGACCAGTCGGGAACCGGCGCGAATGGCGATGTGCTGAGCCATGTCATCAGCGTTGCGCATTACCTGACCGGTTCGACCATCAAACGCGTTGTCGGCGATATCGCGATTATCCACAAGGAACGCGACGACCCGAAACAGGCCGGCAGCCGCAAGGAGGTCGACAATGACGACATGGTCGCCGCGCTTGTCCAGTTCGAGAATGGCGTTCACGGCCATATCGGGGCCAGCCGTGTCACCTGGGGCTATAAATGCGGCCTCCGCTGGGAGGTGCATGGCACCAAGGGAACCATTATTTTTGAACAGGAACGACTGAACGAGTTGCGCCTGTTCACCCCGCAGGATGATCCGGCCACCGACGGGTTCCGCACCATTCTGACCGGGCCCCAACACCCGCCCTATGAGGCATTCCTGCCGAATGGCGGACACAGCCTTGGCTATATGGATGTGAAGATCTGCGAGCTTCATGAACTTCTCGAGGCCATCAGGGGCGACGGGGGCGTCTGGCCGTCCTTCGCCGACGGTCTGGTGATCGAAAAAGTGATGGACGCGGTCGACCGGTCCTCGCTCAGCGGCAGCTGGGAAGATGTGTGATCATCCTTCATAAGGGGACGGATCGTAAAGGGAGACACTCCATGGTCGATAACAGCACTTCCAGCGTTATCATCTCCGGCGGCACGCAGGGCCTTGGCATGGCAGTCGCCAAAACTCTGATCGCACAGGGATGCAAGCGCCTGACGATCACCGGCCGCGACATTGCCAAAGGAGAGGCGGCAGCGGCGCGGCTTGCGACAAATGGCGTCGACTGCCTGTTCGTCGCCTGTGATGTTGCCAGAATCGAGGACTGCCAGGCTGTCATTGAACAGGTGCTGGCGCATCACGGTTTCGTCAATGGTCTTGTCAACTGCGCCGCCGACACCTCGCGTGGTAGTCTGGTGGACACCTCGCCGGAGCTGTGGGCCCGCCATATGGACACCAATCTGCGCGGGCCGTTCCTTCTGATGCAGGGTGTGGTGCGGCACCTTCTGGAGACCGGCAAGCCGGGCTCCATCGTCAACATCCTGTCGACCTCGGCGCATGTGGGGCAGAGTTTCCTGACTCCCTATGCGACCTCCAAGGGCGGGCTGCAGACGCTGACCCTGAACACCGCCAATGCCTACCGGGCAAACCTGATCCGCTGCAACGCTGTGGCGCCGGGATGGATGGACACGCCCGGAGAGGATGTGGTGCAGAAAAAATTTCACGATGCGCCGGATGACTGGCTGGAACAGGCAGAGGCGGGGCTGCCGATGAGCCAGCTTGTCAAAACCGATCAGATCGCGCCGCTGATCGCCTATCTTGTCAGCCCGGATTCCGGCATCATCACCGGCGCGGTGATCAATTACGACCAGCAGGTCATCGGCGCGGTTCCCGAATAGGGCAAAGCACCTTTACGCAATGCTGCATGGAAGCAGCCGCAGAAACATGGAGGGCGAGACCAATGACAGATTCCTATTTCAAGCTTGAGTCCCCGATCACGTTCAAGGGTGAGGCCGGCGACGGCATCCTGTCATACCGGCATTACGACCCCGATGAGGTGGTGATGGGCAAGAGGATGGAGGATCACCTCCGCTTTGCCGTCTGTTACTGGCATAATTTTGTCTGGCCGGGGACCGACCCTTTCGGCGGTCAGACCTTCGAGCGGCCCTGGTTTGGCGACGACATGGCGGCGGCTCGCCACAAGGCCGATGTCGCGTTCGAGATGTTCAGCGCGCTTGGTGTTCCCTATTTCTGTTTTCATGATTTCGACGTTCGACCGGAGGGGGCAAGCTTTGCCGAAAGCCGCCGCAACCTTGAGGAGATCACCGATTACTTCTCCAAGAAGATGGAACAGACCGGCCTCAAGCTGTTATGGGGTACGGCCAATCTGTTCAGCCATCGCCGCTTCATGGCAGGTGCTGCCACCAACCCAGACCCGGATGTGGTGGCCTATTCTGCCGCGACGGTGAAAAGCTGCATTGACGCCACGCATCGTCTTGGTGGCGAGAACTATGTCCTGTGGGGTGGCCGTGAGGGCTATGAAACGCTGCTGAACACCCGCATCGGTCAGGAAATGGACCAGCTTGGCAGATTTCTGAACATGGTTGTCGAATACAAGCACAGGATCGGTTTCACCGGCACGATCCTGATCGAGCCAAAACCGCAGGAGCCGACAAAACATCAATATGATCACGACGTCGCGACGGTATACGGCTTCCTGAAACGCTACGGTCTGGAAGATGAGGTCAGGGTCAATATCGAGCAGGGCCATGCCATTCTTGCCGGGCATTCCTTTGAACATGAACTGGCGCTGGCGTATGACCTCGGCATTTTCGGATCAATCGACATGAACCGGAATGACTATCAGTCAGGCTGGGACACCGACCAGTTTCCGAACGATGTCGCCGAGGTCGCGCTTGCCTATTACCAGATCTTGAAAGGCGGCGGCTTCAGCACCGGCGGCACGAATTTCGACGCCAAGCTGCGGCGCCAGTCGATCGACCCTCAGGATCTGCTGGCGGCACATGTCGGTGGCATGGATGTCTGCGCCCGCGCCCTGAAGGCGGCGGCGGCAATGCTGGAAGACGGCACGCTGGAGGCGGCGCTGGACGAGCGCTATGCAGGCTGGAAATCGGGCCTCGGGATGGATATTCTGAACGGGACGCATGATCTGGAGAGTCTTGCCGCACATGTCCAGGACACTGGGCTGAAGCCGCAGCCGGTGTCGGGCCGTCAGGAAATCCTCGAGGCTGTCATCAACCGGTTTGTGTGATTTCATTCGGCCTTAACCGTCGAAACCGCGCGGATATCTTGACCGCCACCGCCAGACATCGGCGCACATAGCCTCCAGCGTCCTGTCCGCTTTCCAGGCCAACACATCATTGGCCTTTGATGAGTTTGCCACGCTCTCTGAAACGTCACCATCCCTGCGGGGTTTAATTACATAGCTGATCGACTGGTTGCTTGCCCGGCTGAAGGCCTTGACAACCTCCAGAACCGAGCTGCCCTCACCCGCACCGAGATTGAATGTCTCAACGCCCTGATTACCTTCAAGGAAGGCCATGGCGGCGATATGGCCATCGGCAAGGTCGGTGATATGGATGTAATCCCTGACGCCTGTGCCATCCCTTGTGTCATAATCATTGCCAAAGATCGAAAGCTCTGTGCGCATGCCTGTTGCGACATCGGCGATATAGGGCACCAGATTGTTCGGAATGCCTTTCGGGTCCTCGCCGATCTCCCCGGACTCGTGTGCCCCAACCGGGTTGAAATAGCGCAGCAACGCAGCGGAGCGCCCCGGGTCCGTCGCCGCCCAGTCGGTG
Organism: Rhodobiaceae bacterium; assembly: GCA_018624035.1. Classification (GTDB taxonomy): domain Bacteria; phylum Pseudomonadota; class Alphaproteobacteria; order Puniceispirillales; family Puniceispirillaceae; genus UBA8309. The sequence goes on from JAAZUU010000003.1 coordinate 22,524, forward strand.
ATGATATCCTCGATCATCGCCTTGGTGCGTCCATAGACATTGACCGGCGCCACCGGATGAGCCTCGTCATAGGGAAGGTAACGCGGCGTGCCATAAACGGTGGCGGAGGAGGAGAAGATAATGCGCTGGCAGCCTGCCTGATCCATGGCCTCTAGAAGGCTGATAGATCCCTCGACATTTGTCCGGTAATAACGCAGCGGCTGTTCCTGCGATTCTCCGACAGCCTTCAGCCCGGCGCAGTGAATGACAATATCTGGCCTGAAGGACGACAACGCCTCTGAAAGCACCCCAGAATTACAGATGTCTTGGTCCAGAACCTCGAATGACGAGCGGGTTATGATGCGAACCTGGTCAAGAGATTTTGGTGAGCTGTTGGCAAAATTGTCCACAACGAGGACATCATGGCCATCTTCTAACAGCCCAACGAGGATATGACTGCCGATATAACCCGCGCCGCCGGTAAGGCATACACGCATTGACTGGCCCCCCTGCTTATTTGGCGCGACTGCGGACATCAAATCGAAATATCAGTCGACGTTGAACAGATCCCGGCTGAACACCTTTTCCGACACATCGGCAAGTTCATCGGTAAGGCGATTAGCCAATATAACATCACTTTCCTGCTTCAGCGATGCCAGATCATCGGCGCGGGTCATGCCTTCGATCTCGGCATCCTCGGTCGTCGGTTCAAAGAATCTGACCGTGACGCCGCTGTCTTTAAGGCGCTTCACGATCCCGAAAACCGCCGAATGCCGGAAATTGTCAGACCCGCTCTTCATGTTCAGGCGGTAGACGCCAACCACGCGTGGCGACGACGACAGAATCTGCCCCGCCAGAAAGTCCCAGCGCGCCGTGTTAGTGGCCACAACCGCCGAAATGAGCGCCTGCGGAATGTTGTCGAAGTTCGCGACCATCTGCTTAGTGTCCTTGGGGAAGCAATAGCCGCCATAGCCAAAACTTGGGTTGTTGTAACCCTTACCAATCCGCGGCTCCAGGCACACACCGTTGATGACATCACTGGTGGAAAGCCCGTGCGTCATGCAGAAACTGTCCAGCTCGTTGAAATAGCCAACCCGCATCGCAAGGTATGTATTTGCGAACAGCTTGACAGCCTCGGCCTCTTTCGCGCCTGTCAACATGACCGGGCAGTCGTCTGTCCTGGCGCAGCTTGCCAGCATTTCAGCGAATTGCCGACACCGATCGGTATCACCGCCAACAATGATGCGCGACGGATAGAGATTGTCATGAAGCGCCCGCCCCTCGCGAAGAAACTCTGGCGAGAAGAAGATATCCTGACAGTTCAGTTCTAGGCGCAGTTCCTCGATAAAGCCAATCGGGATGGTCGATTTTACGATGATCGTCGCCGCCGGGTTTGTACCCCGCACCTTCTGCGCCACGGTGCGAACACTTGATGTATCAAACCTGTTCGTGGCGACGTCGTAGTCGGTTGGGGTTGCGATGACAACAAAGTCAGAGCCGACCACAGCCGCGTCAAAATCCGTCGTCGCCGTCATATCCAGCTTTTCACTTTCCAGAAAGGCGGTGATGTCGGGGTCATGAATGGGGGATGTGCCGGACGCCACCAGATCGATCTTGTCAGAATCGATATCGACAGCACGCACCTTGAATTTCTGTGCCAGCAGAACGGACAGCGACAGGCCGACATAGCCAAGCCCGATGATGGATACAGTCATAAACGCCCATCCATTATTGCTATTGCGATATTTGTCACCAACAGAACCTCTGCCGAGCAATCTTTTGGCCTAGCGACTTTACATTGCAGATATGTGAACCATGACGGGATCATCTGTCTAGTGTGGGATGTCCACCGCCATGCTAGTTTGTGCTGATTTGAGTGCCGCCTCGGCAATCAACAGCGCGTTCAGCCCGTCTCGGCCAACCGGAATGCCACCCGTCTCACCACCAAGCGCGGCGATGAAAGCGTTGATTTCATTGGCATAGGCCGCCACATAGCGGGTCATAAAGAAATCATGCAGCGGCGGGCGCGTGTAGCCATCCGCTGTTGCCACCTCGATCCGCACCGGATGCTCATTCTCCGCCGCCGCCATGCCTTCAGACCCGTGAATTTCCACCCTCTGGTCATAGCCATAGACAGCACGCCGCGAATTGGTGATCGACACCTGCCGCCCATCCTCCCAGCGCAGAATGGCGCTGGCGCTGTCATAATCGCCAAGAGTCGCGATCTGCGGGTCGGTTAGAACCGATCCGGTGGCAAGGACGCTGGTCGGCATGTCGCCCATCAGGAAGACGGCCATGTCGAAATCATGGATCATCATGTCCTTGAAAATGCCACCAGAGCGTTTGATGTATTCGCCCGGCGGCGCACCCGGGTCGCGTGAGGTGATGATGCCCATTTCAGGCATGCCGATGCGGCCATCCGCGATTGCCGCCCGCACTCCCATGAAATGCGGGTCAAATCGCCGGTTGAAACCGACCATCAGCGTCGCCTCCGTCTCCTCCACGACCTTCAGGCAATCGCGAACACGGCCGGAAACAAGATCAATCGGCTTTTCACAGAACACCGCCTTGCCGGCACGGGCGAACAATTCGATCTGCTGAGCATGAAGGTCTGTCGGTGTGCACAGAATGACGGCATCGATGTCGGCAGCCGCCGCGATGTCCTCGACACTGCGAATGTCGGCACCGTACTGATCCGAGACCAACCCGGCGGCCAAGTCGATCGGGTCATGAACGGCAGCCAGCGTGGCGTTGTCATTACCGGCAACGGCGCGGGCATGAACCTGGCCAATGCGACCGGCACCAAGAATGGCGAAACGAAGGGGCATGCGGGAACTCCGGTCTGACATCAGGACTGATGCGAGCGATGTAGCACCGCAGGCCGGCAAGTTCAAACGATAGAGCAGATGGGATGCCAACTAGAAACTGAGACAGCGCATCGACAGCCATTGCTGGGTGGTCACGCCGCTGCCGGACGCCCGATAGCCAAGCACGTCATAAAGGTCCGCGGGCGCCGCCGGCGGCACCTCCATCTCGGTGGCGTCGTCGTCGGCGTCGGCCTCACGTCTCGGGCGGCGTCCCACATCCGGGCGGCCCTGGCTTGCTCTCGTCACTTCCATGGACAGGAATACGGCGCAATTCGATTTTGGTTTAGCGCCACCCGGCTTCTTTGGGTTTGCACCGCATGGGCCTTGCGCTTGCCCGATCCGGCTGTAGGTTAGGACTGGCGCGATCTGGCGCGGGCTTGTGAATGCCCGTTTGTGGAGTGACAAATGCAGACCTTCGGATTTGAAAGCCGTGCCGGCCAGTTCACCTACCCGTTCCTGATCAGTGGCATGCTGCTGGTCCATCGCTATGTCTATCCGGCGCATCCGGAATGGCGGACGGCCGAATTCTACCTGTCGATGGGATTGCTCGGCCTCTACATCGTGAGCCGTAAATTCATCAATGGTGAGACCCACGCCAGATGGTTCCGGCAGATCCGCATGCTGGAAAAGGGCATCGAGGTCTATATCGGCGTGAGCGTTGTGTCGTCGCTGATCTTCACGCTGATCATGTCGATGTTTGGTTAGAGGGTGGCTGGTAGCATCCCTATCACGACCATCACACCGGTGCCTTTTCGACAGCATCATTAGTTAAAGAAGAGCTGGTCGCGGGCGAGCCTGAGTACCCCTACCATCTCGAATAGCAGGAACCTGACTCAATCCATCTGGCGCAGCTTAAGGGAGGCCACATCCATGTTGTCGCCGATAGCGTCACGAAGTTCCTCAATAGACAACAGTGGCGTCATATCTTCTAAAGGCTGAGACACCAATTGGTTGTTGGATAGCCTTGTCACCCCGCATTTTGGCATCAGCTTTTCATCCTTGCGCAAAACGACATCAACAAGCAGTTGACCATTAGCCTCGACAGCTCTTTTAAGCAGTGCCGAAATATCACTTTCGGCAGTAATCCGCATAAAATCGAACCCGAAACTGGCGGCCACTTTTTCAAAGTCCGGCACCTCGAGCTTGGAGGTGGACCCAGTACCGACAAACCGACTTTCAAAATAATTTTCCTGTGTAGCTCGGATTGAAGCATAGCCGCCATTATTCTGGACAAAGATCGTCAATGGATTGTCCAGCGTCTTCAGCGACTGCAACTCCTGCAAGTTCATCATCATGCTACCGTCACTTTCAAACAGAAAACATTTTCCAGATCCGGCCGCACTGGCACCCAGCAAAGCCGGGAGGCCGTAACCCATTGAACCAAGACCCGTCGTCAGGGCAATCCATTGGTCACTTTGGTTTCGAAAATGCGTGTAGAAAACCTCGATAGCCAGACCGGAACTGCCCGTAACAATCGTTTCTCCGCCGGTAAATGCGTCCGAAAGAGCTTCCATGAAATCATAGATGCTAAGGTCATCGTCACCGGCGCCAAGATAGGCGAACGTCTCTCTGGCAAATTTTGTGCGAATGCGATCTATATCCTCAAGCCATGCACGTCGTGATGTTGGAGCGCTATTCCCTTTTAGGCGTGATGACAGCAGGGGCACTAGCACAGACAGGTCCAGATTATAGGACGTGACCTTTGCCGGCATTTTCCGAAGCTCGGCGATATCTATGTCGACGACAAATGTCTTAGCCTGTCGTGCAAATCGGTCAGCATTGAAGGCCGTCTGAATATTATCAAGACGACTTCCCAGTACGAGGACGAAATCAGCTTTCTGGAGGATCATGTTGGGATAACGTTTGGCGACGACGCCAAAGCGGCCGCAGTTCAGCTTATGGTCGAACGGCAGGAAGTCGGCCATCGGCCAGGTAAGCGCGACAGGCAGGTCTTTGGCTTCAATCAGTTGGCGAAGGTTGTCTGATTGTCTGGCGCATTTCACGCCAAACCCGGGGATGATCACCGGTCTCTCAGCTTCTTGAAGAGCTTTTATTACATCGCTGACGCAGGTCTCCAGCCGCGATTGGTGTTCAGGATCATCCGCCTTTTCCTCATTTTGCGACGCGCTGATCTCAGCATTATTAATCCGGGACTGAACATCCAGTGGCACCTCAAGAACTGCCGGACCAGGCCGCCCGTCGAGGGCAGCCTTCACAGCATCTTTCACATCATCGAGAACGGTGTCCGCATGAAAGCAGGTTTTGGCAAATTTGGTAACGTTCCTGACCATGGAAACAAGGTCGATTTCCTGCGGGCCCTTTTGCCTCAGGTCCTGATCAAAATTATAGTCGGCGGTTTTAACCTGTCCGGCCAGAACGAGAACCGGGATGGAGTCAAGCCAAGCTCCGGATATGCCCGTGATCGCGTTTGTACTGCCCGGGCCGGTTGTTACGAGAGCAACGCCGAGGCGACCAGTGCGGCGAGCGTAATATTCCGCAGCAATCACCGCCGCCTGCTCATGATGAGTCGGAACGAATTCAATCCCCGGTTCGGCCCCCGCTGCATCTACCAGAAACATGTTGCCGCCTCCAGGAACAAGAAACACACGGTCAACGCCAAGCGACGAGAGATAGGCAAAAATTTTGTTGGAGATTGTCGATTGCATGTTACAGATGTCCAAGGCCGATGACTTAAGTTAGGCCCTGAGGGCCCCGGGAAACGATGGGGACGTCACAAACCGCGACCTGCGGCTTGGTGATGTATTCGGGTATCTCTTGTACTAGACAAAGAGTTGCAACTTCAACGCAAGAAACAAGAAACATGACAACCACGGCTCTAGTAATTGCGACACGGGACCGCCCGCAAATGCTGCTCCAGACCGTCGAATCTGCCATTAAGCAGTCGGTTCCCTTCACACGTATCGTTATTTCGGAAAACAGCTCATCGGAGGAAGCGCGGCAAATCACCATTGACGCCTTGCAGCCCTACTTAAGACAACATCCTAAGAAGTTCTTCATCGTACTACCACCATCAGACCTCCCATCTGATGAACACACAGCATACATGCAAAGGCATATTCTCGGAGAAGAGGATTACACGGTCCTGTTTCATGACGATGATCTCATGGAATCTACCTATCACACCGCGCTTCGCCAGATTTTAGACAACAACAAAGACATCGTCGGTGTGTCCTGTAACGCCAGACTGTTAAATGGACAGGACTTAACCAGACAGACGACAATGGGTTCGTGGTCGGGCACGTTGGAAATAGTTTCTCCGACTGAGCTTCTCTCTACATATATGGATTTTAGCCGCATCGGCCCGCCGCCGCTGTGCGGCTACATGCATCGGACGAGCGTTCTAAAACAACTATCGTTTAGTCGATTCTACGGGGGCAAGTATTCAGATGTTGCGGCACTGACCCAACTTGTAGCGCACGGAACGATTATGTGGCTTTCTACGGCCCACATGCAGTATCGAGTCCACCCTGGCCAGAACAGTCAGACGGTGAGTACGAGAGACTATCGTTCATTGATCAACTACTTGGTCGACAACAAATGGCTTCCCGCAACCTCACCCCTTCTTAGATCTTATCGATTTAAGCATCTTCGACTGAAACTTGGGATGATGGATAAAAAAACAAAGATACGATCGATCATATTGGTCAGACGTTATCTGCTCAGCGAAGTACTATTCAGATATATCTTCAAACCCGGGTTTTATCTTCATCTTGCCCGACTATTGTTTCGAAGCTAGGGGATCAAAATGTCAGATCGCAAAGTCTATTTCGCGGCAGCCGGTTTCGCTTACAATGACAGAAGGAGAGGGCATTCCTATGAAAAGTCGGTTCTTTTCAAGTGCGCAAAGGATGTGTTTCCAAACGCAGAGCTGGTTGATGTCTACAATGCAGGTTCACATAAGCCTCTCTTAAACAAAATCAGGCAACATAGCCAGAAAGACAGGCCACTAGTAGTTTACGTGCCGTTCAGGGCATTGCTGGGGCCTGTTGAATTGCGAGAGATCAAAGAACATGCCGATATCGGCATTCTACATCTTGACGATACATGGCGGACAGATCTCGTTTCGATATACCTGAACTATTGCGACTGGTTCACGACGAGTGATCCGAACCACAGATGGCGGTATCGGGGGCGGCATGCCCTAAAGAGCAGGTTTCTGCCTTTCGGCTATGATGCCGAGGCTGCAACAAGGTTTTCCAGGCCCTTTGCAGATCGTGACGTCCAACTGTCATTCGTTGGCGCGCGAGATCGCTACCGCGAATACATCGTCAAGAAACTCGCTTCGCAGGGCATCGAGGTATCCTGTTATGGGGCCGGCTGGCCGGCCGGGTCGCTTTCGCAGGAAAATTTCTACGACGTGATCGGTCGCTCCAGATTTGCCTTAAACCTCAGCAACTCTACTAGCTGGGATGCAAGATTTCTGCTTCGTTACCCAATGGCGCTCGCGCGTAACCTAAAAAGCAACAAGACCGTTGAGCAGTTGAAGGCACGGCATTCAGAAATTGCCGCCCTTGGCGCCTGCCAGTTCAGCTTCTACACGAGTGGTATCGAGCATCTTTTCGATATCGGCAGGGAAATCTATGTCTATCCGAACATTGATGAACTCGCCTATATGATCACCCGAATCACCGACGATGAGGCTGCCATGGCCGCTTCAAGAGCGTCCAATAAGGTGGCGGCCCTTTCCTATCAAAGGCAATTCAGCGAGCTTTTTGCGCTTCAAAAATTGACATAGGCTCTTGCGACCACATCCTGTGGTCACCGACGAAGCCTGATTGCCAGCGTAAGAAGACCGTAGAGTTTTCGGACGATTGGCTGCGGCAAGACGAACGCCACCCTGATTAGCATCCTAACAAGTTTCCTGACCTTATACTTTTCCTGCCAAAGGATGAGGAAAAGTGGCAATTCTCTGAACCCGTTGGAACGTGCCTGCAATATCGTCAGCAACAGACGTACACCACCGGATTTCCGCACCTCGGCCGCAGGAAAGGCAAGTTCTGGATATCTCTCGTGATAACTTTCAATAAGAGAGCAATATTCAACATACTGCTTAATGATATCCGATCGCATCCACCATCCTGTGCTATGCGCGCTGCGCCAAATGACCGGCTGCGAAATGACAGATGTTTTCCCTCCAGCGAGCGCGGCGCCCCGGATAGCCAATTCCACATGCCCCCACTCAAACCCGATCAGGGGATCCCTAACCGTCTCTCGAAGCACCTTTCCATCGAACAGATGACCGGAGAGCACTTTGTTGAAAAACCCGGAATCTGTTGACTGCCAATTTCCGATTCGTGTTTCCAAAGAGAAGCACATGGCCTCATGGTCAACGAGCAATACACCCATATTCAGTTCGTCGTCCAAAAATTTTTCAATAGCAAGACCGAGGCCGGGTTGGGCTATGTCGCCGCATCCCATCAGGAGGCAAACATCTTGAGACGCATGCGAGATCGTGAATTTTAGCGAGTCGTCGTATTCGAGGTAACCTTCGTTTGTCCCGATTGAGAATGTATGACAGCCGATATCGCAAAAGGGCGCCAAAAGGTCAGCCTCCCCAAAATCGCAGTGGTTCAATCCGACGACAAACTCACACTGTATTGACGGCGTTTCGGCAAGTGCCGCAAGAACCGAGGAAATAGTGGCCCGAAGACCTTCCAGGTCACGATAACAGGGAATGCATATCGAGATTGCCCGTGCCATGCCATGCCCTACCCTACTCGGCCACCAGATCGATCATCCTCTGGTGGCCGCCCATTCTGGTAATCTCCAAGCGCTCTCGACGCCCCAGAGAGAAACGAAGAATGCGTTATCCAGCGGCAGTCCAGAAATTGATGAAGGTCTTGCGCTTGGCGTTCTCGGCAATCGCCGGATCCGTGTAATACGAGTCATCGACGAAATGTGTCGAGGAGATTTCCTCGATAACACATCCGTTTGACGTCGAGAACGCATGCCTAACGCCGGGTTCAATTGTAACCACATCGCCCGGCTTCGCAACCTTGCTGTCACCGTCGAGAACAAGATCCACGCTGCCATGGACAACGTGGAACGTCTCTTTCTTCTTTTCGTGATACTGCTCGGGGTGGTTCTGCCCAGGCAGCATGATCAGGACCTTCTTGCAATATTCCTCGTTGACTACGGTAACCATCGACATGCCCGTCTCGTTGAACTTCTCCAGACCGTAGTGGTGCGACACCTCGAGCATGGCGCCTTTCGGAAGAACGATTCCCGCGTCCGAGGTAAACCTCGCGACCTTCCGGACAATGTCCAGCACTTCGGACCGAGAATCCAAAAGCTGACAATTGCTCTCGTTCACCGACTTGTTGGCTGGAATCGGCTCGGTCGTGGTGAAAGCAACATATTTGGAGAAGTCATTGGCGACATAATCGCCCTTCGCATACGGGATGGAGAAATACAGATCGTCACGCGTTAGAACCGTATTGGCCGGCACGTCATGTTTAACGAACATGGCGCGCTGCAAATCACGAAGGTGCAGCACCTCCGCCTCGGTGTTTTCAACCTTGGCGTCCATGAGCCCTACTGAAACGACCGTCTGCCGCAACTCATTCAGCCAGGTGTCAAGGTCCTGCGGACTTGCCGAATATGCGTTCTTTCCATAGGAGTTCGTTTCCAGCGCCACATGCTTTTCAAAAACCCGTGCGCCAAGACAGAAAGCCGTGCCTCCAGTACTTGTCAAACTCGGATCCTCATGGGTGGAATAGCCGATCCTCAGGCCCGGATAACGAGCTTTGTAGTAGGCAATCTGGCCGATGTTCAACTGCTCGTAAGGTGTCGGATAAAGACCAACACAATGCATCATCGTCGCACTAACATCGCGATTGGTGAAGAAGGAAACCATGTTGTCGATGTTCGCCTGGTTGGCGCCAGCTGTGGAAAATATCACCGACTTTCCTGCATTTGCTATTTCTTCGAGAAGTGGCCAATCCGCAAGTGAACAACTGGCGATCTTGATGATGTCAACACCGAATTTCAATGTCCGCGCCACTGACGTCTCGTCAAAGGGCGTGATGATCAACATGAAGCCGTTATCGCGACCGCAATCGATAAGTTCCTGCCATTCGTCATTCGTCAACACTGTCTCTTCGAAGCGCTTGACGAATTTCAGGTCAGAACCTTTGTAGTCAGGATGAATAAATGAATTCAGATCTCGAAACTGATACTTGACAGCAAAATCGAAATGTTCCCGATATGCGTCCACAACCTCCGCCATAGCGTTGGTCAGAGCCTTACCGTGGGCGATGTCACCCATGTGATTATTGGCGATTTCGAGGATAACAAGTGGCTTTTCAGCAGAACTAGGCATTTGCCCGATCCTTTTTCAAGTGGTCAAAATTGATTCAGATATAACAGGATATCACTATGTTTTAACAGCAGTTTATCCCTTGAGATGGCGACCGCAAGGTCAACATCATATCCGCTGTCGAAAAAAAGAAAATCAACGTCGGCAGCGTGTGCCGCTTCAAAGTCGGTGCGTGTGTCACCAACATAAATTGTCTCGCCGGGATGAACGGAAAGACGCACCAGAAGTTCATTGAGAGGATCTGGCGCCGGCTTGTTCCGAACGGCTTCACCGTCACAGATCATCTCCGGGAAATATTTGTCGATTCCGACCGAGCGAAGCGTTAACTCAGCCAGCTGCCTTGGTTTGTTTGTGCAAATGGCGGTGACAATGCCCTTGGCCTGCAAACCATCCAATGCATCTCTAACATTGGCAAAGAGCGTGTCTGGCTCAATCTCCGCGGTCCTGTAGCGCTTGCGGAACTCTTCAAGGTGAACGTCGACTTCAAACTCGTTGCAGCCAAGAGCCGACAGGATAAGCTGCCGCCCGCCCAGTGAGGTCAGGGGGCGTATGAACTCGGCTGAAGCCGGCGGTAATGCCATTTCAAACCGCATCATGTTGATGATGTCCGTAACGGTTACGGCACTGTCGACAAGTGTGCCATCCAAATCATAGATGACGGCCTTCGGTGGTCTTGACGGCATCAACAAGAACCTCCGCGTCAACCGATACCGACAAGCGTTTCATATTCGGCGATCTGGCGGAGTGAGGTTTCAATGTCATCCTCTGCGGACAGGTGCGCCGCATACCAGTCGGCAGTGAAACGCAATGCCTCTGAAAGCGGCATGGCCGGTCGCCAATTCAATTTATGGGCCGCCTTTGAAATATCCAATCTGAGAATCTGCTTCTCCGGATGAAAACCTCCGGCATCGATCGCAAATCCATCCGCATAGTCGAAGCGTTCGCAGAACCGCCTGACAACCCACTCAACTGACTGGCTATCCTTCTCGACAGGTCCGAAATTCCAACCCCCGACAAAATCTGTCCCAACCTCACTTAATGCCTCGGCAAGTGCCAGATAGCCGCGAAGCGGCTCAAGAACGAACTGCCATGGCCGCGTTGCATGTGGGTTTCGCAGAACCAGTTTCTCGGCATTCTGCTTCGCGCGCACCACGTCTGGAATGAGACGATTCTCAGCCCAGTCCCCGCCGCCAATTACGTTTCCGGCTCGCGCACTTGCAATAAGGCTGGTGGCCGCGGCACCTGCGTCCCGTGTGAAGTAGGACTTAATGAAAGCGTGCGTTACCAGTTCCGCGCACGCCTTGCTGTTACTGTATGGATCGTCGCCGCCCAACCGATCAGCCTCCCGGTAAGGCCAAATCCACTCGTTGTTCTGGTAACATTTGTCGGTTGTCACAATCACGGTCGAACGAACGGACGGGACGGACCTGACAACATCCAGAAGATGAACGGTTCCCATAACGTTGGTGCTGTAGGTATCGACCGGATCTTCATAGGAAAGCTGCACGAGTGGCTGTGCCGCCATATGGATCACAATCTCTGGGGATGCATCCTTGATCACCGTCTCGAGGCTGGCGCGATCTTTCACGTCGCCAATGACTGAAGTGATGCGACCGTCAAGCTTTAGCAGATCATAGAGAGGCTGGGTCTCAAGCGGTGCGCGGGCATACCCGGTGACCTCGCTTCCAAGGCTGGACAGCCAAAGCGCCAGCCAGGATCCCTTGAATCCCGTGTGGCCAGTGAGGAAGACCCGGCGCCCGTTCCAGAATGCTCTATTCATTGATCCATACCGGCAAGCTCAGCTTCATGACATATGTCCCGTTCGCCAGTCTTACACCTCAAGGTTCTGACGGATCACGGAAGCGACATAGCTTAGCATTTCTTCGCTCAAGGCGGGATGGATGCCGACCCAGAACGTGTCGTACATCACTTGGTCGGTGACATCGAGCCTGGAGGCAACGCGATATGCCTGATCCGCCATCGACGGCTGGCGCACGAGGTTACCGGCGAACAACAGCCGCGTGCCGATCCTGACCTCGTCAAGCTTCTGGATCAGCTCAAATCGGGAAATTGGCGATTTTCTGGTTATCGTGATTGGGAATCCAAACCACGATGGATCACTGTTCGGCGTTGCCTCTGGAAGTATGATGCGGTCTTCCAGCCCTGCCAGCTCCGCTTTCAAAAAGGCGAAATTGGACTTTCGCGCCTCGATGAAGGATACGGCCTTCTTGAGCTGCGCGAGACCACAGGCGGCCTGCATGTCGCTGATCTTCAGATTGTAGCCGATATGGCTATATGTGTATTTATGGTCATAGCCATGCGGCAGATCGCCAAGCTGCCATTCAAACCTTTTGTTACAAGTGTTGTCCCTGCCTGGAAGGCAATAACAGTCACGCCCCCAATCCCGAAAGCTTTCGGCAATGGCCTTGAGTTCATCGTTGTTGGTAAAGACGGCGCCACCTTCGCCCATCGTTATATGGTGCGCCGGATAAAAACTCAGCGTACCCACGTCACCGAACGTACCTACCTTCTGACCATTGTAGGTCGAGCCAAGGGCGTCGCAGGTATCCTCGACAAGCCAGAGCCCGTGCTTCTCGCAAAGACCCGTGATGATGTCGAGATTGAACGGGTTTCCGAGAGTGTGCGCCAGCATGATTGCCTTGGTTTTTGGCGTTATGGCGGACTCGATCTTCTCGGCATCAATGTTGTAGGTCGGCATCGACACATCAATAAATACCGGAACAGCGCCAAATTGCAGTATAGGGTTCACGGTCGTCGGGAAACCGGCGGCAACACTGATTACCTCATCACCCCTCTTGATTGCGCGATCGCCAAGTTTCTGGGATGTCAGGCATGTAAAGGCGACTAGATTTGCCGATGAACCCGAATTCACTGTCAGAACATGTTTAACGCCTATGAATTTGGCGAGGCGGCGCTCGAATTCGGCATTGTATCTGCCGGCTGTCAACCACCCGTCAAGGCTGGCATCGACCATCGCCACCAGCTCCTCGGCATCAATCAGTTTGCCAGAAGGGGGAATAACGGTTTTGCCCGGTTCAAAATGATTGGCTCCACGATGGGTAGCCTCGAATTCCCTGACAAGATTGAAAATAGCTTCACGGTCAGCTTTCTCGGCAAGGCGGCTCATGGCTATCCTCTAGGTCAATAAAATTTGATCTGACTTAATTTATACGCTGAATTTACCGATGTAGATAATCCCTCATCTTGACCTAAAGGAGAAGAGAAAGTTACCAATTGTAGCGATTGATATGGAAAAAAACATACTCACAGCTTGCGCAATCATTATTGGAAGATTTGCAATATCAATGCATGTTGTCAGCAAGGCGAGACCGATTGCTGTTGCAAAGCCTTAAACCTGCACGAACTTGATCAATTCACCTCGCAAGCTTGCTTTCGTCCTGAACACCAGACGCTTGCAGAGAATGAAGTTGGAGAGAACCGCTATCATCGTGGCTATCAGGCCGACCACCGGTGTTGGCAACAAGTCCAGCAGCAGGAACAGACACACCACGCCGATAACATATCCGATGACCGTGTTAAGCAGGCCGACAGCAATATACGCCAAGGGCTTCCTGCCGCCCCCCCTTACGAACTGGAAGATATGTTCCAAGGTCATCATTAATGTTACCGACCTTTGCTGGCCTCAGTCATCTAGGTTCCATCGTAAAGGTCGGCGACCCCCACTCCCGACGCATTTTGAACCCAGGTCTCGGCTATTCGACTAGAAGGTTTCAGCACCACGCAGGCGGTTAATAAAAGGACGGTAACGTCGATCAGAAAAGTCCTGTTTTCCGAATACCAGGATTCGAGCTTTGCCTTTCTCGGCAACAGAGCTTGAGAATGAAATTCCCTAGGATTTGCGCGCCCAGCAAGAAGCCGCTCTTCAGCCCGAAATACCAGAGCCGAGACGCCGGTAATGCCCGGCTTAACCTTTGCGATGACTGCCGCGGCATCCGCGCTGTAGAGACCGAACTGGTTCAGTGTGACCGGCCTCGGGCCGACGAGGCTCATTTCGCCGATCAGCACATTCCAAAGCTGTGGCAATTCATTGATCTTCGTCTTGCGAAGAACGCGACCGACCGGCAATACCCGCGGATCATTCTTCAGTGTGATGTCGCCACTTCCGAGAGAAGGGCTGTTTTCGAGCATTGTCGCGAATTTCAGGATGAAGAATGACTTCGAACCAAACCCCATTCTTTCTTGGCGGTAAAACACCTTTCCTTCGCCTGTCATCCTCAGGAGAATTGCAAGCGGGCACAACAGAGGTAGCAGCACTATGAGCCCGAAGGCAGCACAAATAATATCTAGGAAGCGTTTCATGCACTACATCCTGTTATCGAGGTTCTGCCCGGTTTCGATGTGATGCAGTTCAGGAACAAGGGCCTGAAGAAGCGAGACAATGTCCGACTTGCTCCACTGCCCGCTATGCCGAAGCGCTTCGAGTTTCCCGACAAATAAATCGAGACTGGACTTGTCGGTGAATTCCGGATGGTGGATCACGCCTATGGAATCGAAACGTTCTAGGTCAAGGCTGTCTCCCGGCAGGTAAAATTCCTCATAGAGCTTCTCACCAGACGTATCGCTCGCAAAAAAATAACAGGGCCATTTCTGCGTCGCGATCAAATCGGCCCCCCGCACGCGCGCCTCCTCCTCGCTTTCGCATAAAACCGGTTCATAGCCGTGCGTTTCAAGGAAAGAGACGGCAATTTCGTGCAGATATGTCAGGCGCATCAGCTCACTTTCCTTGGGAAAGAAAATATCCCTTGCCTGACCTTGCAGGCACGACAGAAGACACAGTTCCCCCGCTTCCCGTTGCGTCACGAAATATCGCTGAATATCCAGCGGTGCCGAGATCGGCTGTCTGTTCCGAAGACGCTGCGTGAACCCGTGTAGAAGCGATCCGTCCGAGAAGGCGACGTTGGCGAAGCGTGCGGTCGACACCGGCACGGCAAGATCATTCCGCATCAGCGCCAGTTCCATCACCCGCTTGCTGGCTCCCATCAGGCTTGCCGGCGCGGCCGCCTTGTCGGTCGAAACACTGAAATATTTCCTGGTCCCTGCTGCCGCGGCCAAATCAACGGTTTTCATCGTGCCAAGGATGTTGACCTCAAGAAGCCGCATCAGCGTGTAAGGATCCCTTTCGCTCCGCACATGCTTCATGGCTGCCAGATTCAACACATAGTCATAAGGCCCTTCGCGGTAAAACATCGCGTCAAAGACCGGCGACACCGCATCCAGCGCGAAGGTTCGGAAATCCCCGTCGAAATATCCCAGAGAGCTTCGCAGATCACGGACAAGTTCAACGAGATTGTTCTCGCTGAGATCCACGACATGAAGCGCTGATGGCTTTCGCCTGAACAGCTCCTTGACGACGGCCCGTCCAATCGAACCAGCACCGCCTATAACAAGAAAACGTCCCTTCCCCACAGCCTGCTCGAGTTCTTGGCCGCAGCGCTCTATATCGGCCTCGAATAGCGAATGCCGCTCTCTCAGCAAATCGAGGATCTCCCTTTGAACTGGCAAGGACAAGTTCATCTCCCCAATAGTTCAGACACGAAATCGACGTACTTCTTCACAACAACCTCCTGCTCGAATTCCGCCACGGCCCTCACACGACCTTCCCGGCCAAGACGGGCCCGTGACTCGGGCTGGGTGAGCAACGTTGAAAGCGCTTCGTGAAGCGCATCGGTGTCACGGGGTGGTACAAGCATTCCCGTAACTCCGTCAACAACCGCATCTGTGAGACCGTGAATTCTGGTCGCGACTACGGGAACCTCACAAGCGGCGGCTTCCAACGCGACGACGCCGAAGCCCTCGCGATAGCTTGGTAACACAAGAATATCAGCCGCATTCAGCCATTTTTCAGGTGTTCTTGTCAAACCCGGACAAATAATCCTCGTCCCTATTTGCTTGCCAAATGCCGTTTCCATGCCACGCATCAAATTCTCTTCATCAGGTCCTACGAAGGCTATCTTCACATCAGAAAAATCACCAAGCAGGCGCCTGCTTGCGTCGATGAGTTCCTCTACACCCTTGTCGCGGTTAATCCGGCCAAGAAACAAGAGGAGACGTTCATCTTCTTCGATGCGAAAGCCTTTTCTCCATTCATGGCGTGATTCCCTGTCAGGTCGGAACAATGCGGTATCCACGCCAGAGATCGACCCCTGCCCGAGAACTTCGATGTCTCTGGAGCCAACCACTTTCTCTTCAAGAAGAAATGTTTTCTCGCTCGCACTGACGGCCAGCAATGCCGTGCTGGAGGCTGCCGTGATCCTATCACAGGTCTTGAGGAGAAACCGCAAGAATCCCGATTTCGAAGACCAGAACTCACCCTGAAATATATGCAATCGTTCTGGGATCCGACTCGCCTTTGCCGCAAGTGAGGCAAGAAGCCCGGCTTTGGGCACGAGCGTGATGACAAGGTCAAATTGGCGCAATCGGAAGATTCCGTATAGGTTAAACAGGCACACCAGATCTCGAAACGGCGCAATCTGACGCGCAATAGGCACGCTTATGATTTCTGCCGGCAATACCAGCGGCTGTACGTCGACATCGACACCCTCGTTGTAGACAAGGGTGACGTCCGCCCATTCAGCCAGTGCGACAACGAATTTCCTGAAGAAAAAGTGAATGGTCAGGGGTGTCGCCGCGACGAGACAGACCTTTGGTCGTTCATCAGGCGAGGTCGCTCTCATAGCGACAGCACTTTCGTGGCGTATTCCTCGGCAACGACATCATGTGAAATGAGAATGACTATACGGCCCTCATCACTCAGGTCCCTGATCAACCGCAATGTGCTGTGCTTGCTGTCCGTCTCCAGTCCGGAGATGGATTCGTCAAGCGCGAACACCTCGGCACCGTGATAGAGCGCGCGGGCAAGAACCAGACGCTGCTTCTGCCCACCACTCAACACGTCGCCATCCGGACCGACATCAGCATCCAGCCCACCGGCCAGACGCGATATGTCCTGCGAAAGCCCCACATCGGCGACGCATGACAGGGCGCGAATTCGCTCAGCATCCGTCGGGCTTGCCTGAGAGAACGTGACGTTTTGCAGAACCGAACCGGGAATAATCAACGGTTGCTGCGGCGAATAGAACACCCTGCCAGCGAACCATCCGTGCTGCTCGATCAGCATCCCGTTTACGAGGACCTGGCCGGACGTGGGTTTCCTGAGGCCGCACATGATATCCATCAATGTGGTCTTCCCGACTCCCGACTTGCCATTCATCAGAAGAAAATCACCCTTGGCGAGGGACAGTGACACATCCTCGAAGAGGGGCCGCCCCCGTTCGTAGCCATGTCCGACGGACTTGAGCTCCAGAACGTTCACCATGTTGACTTCAGGAGGCGACGTCGGTGAAGATACGGGCGTGGCAAAGGTGACATTCGTCGCCATGTCACCGGTGCAGATCTGCGACGTGACATTGCCTAAAACCGCACGATTGAATTGAAAGCTGATCAACGCATTCGATATGGACGTGACGATCGGAAGCAGCCTGGCGCCGGCCCCGCCGATGAACACCAAATCCCCAACGCCGACAACCGAAGACGCATTCGTGAACAGCACCGCCATGATGAGAAACAGTGCCATGAACAGCTCGAGAAAATAGCGTGGAGCGGCTCCGATCAGGCTGGCCAGCCGATCCGCTCTGGCGAATTTCCGCGCCGACGCTTCGAGTATCCGGACGGCCCCGTCACGAAGCGTCGGCACCCCGAGTTGGCGCCAACCGGACGTAAACGAGGCAGCATAGGTGCTCAATCCTTCCAGTGCCGAGTTCGCAACCTCACCGTAAACACGCGTCATGCGCTTGAACTTCAGGATGTAGAAAAGGACCAGCGGAGATATCGATGCCACCATGAAGACAAGCATCAGCGGCGAGACTACGAGGATCGTCGCCACGATCAGCAACATGATGAAGAGCTCTCCTAGCACGCGAAGCGCCGGCTCGACTATGCCCTTACCGATCAGATTGACCTGCCTGACGATCAGATCCGCGGACGCGCCGCTACCGCGGTCGGTCTCTCCAGCTTTCCGCTCGCCACGCCGCAAGCTTATCCTGAACAAGATGTTCCGCAATTTCACCTGCAGCTGGTTCGACTGAAGAAGGACGAAGTTCGCCAACACCAGTCCGAGCAGGAAACGGGTGAGAAACAACAGCAGACACACCGCGCTCTGATACAGAAATCCCAGTTCATGGAAACCGGTACGGGCGATCACCTGGCCGAGCACGCCCTGCTGCGCTCCGCTTAGAAGAACCAAGCTCACAAATGCCGCGAGAACGACAAGCGAGAGAACTTCAATCGATGCAAGGACGACGGCGGTGACGCCGAGGCGGAAGGCCCTGAACCGAAGAGCGCCAAGCAGTCTGACGAACTCTGTCACGTCCCTGACGTCAAGAATTTTCCTGCTCTTTATCTTCACTTTTCGTGCTTTCTCGCGCCAGACACGACCCGGTCCATCAAGCAACGAAACGAGTACCACGGGGTACGCATTTAGGATCTTATATCTTCACGGCGCACTCCACAATTGCAAACTGGCCCGCGTCACTGATCCGGCACTTTGTAGATCTGCTCGAGCGCGGCATGGAAACCGCCGTTAAACCGTTCGAAAGCCGATGACGCAAGAAATCTCCTGATCGCCTGCCGGTAAGCCGCGCGGTCCTCGGGCGTCATCGCAATACAGTGATCAATGGCCCCGGCAGGACTACCGAATTCATCCATATCGACAAAGCAGTCTGCGGGAATAAAGCTATTTATGTCGGGTGCGCCCCAGTAGATCGGGATACAGCCACAGAAAAGCGCGTCGAAAATCTTTTCGGTGATGTAGCCAGACATCCTCATGTTCTCGGCACAGAAAGCAAAGTCGTAGCTGCCATAGATTTCGGTCTTGCTTTCGGGTGCCCCAACCACCATCGCATGCTGGCGCAGTTTCAGGGACCACCACGCCGATCGCAGGGGACTGCGCGACTGAAGACGGCCCCAACCTCGCCCAAACAAGTCGAGCGGTCCGCCAAGACCACGGCCATTGATGGCGGCAAGTCGGATTGCGTATCCATTATCGGCAGCGGCACGCCGGAAATGCGCACCGGCAATCAACGCGACACGGTTGATCCTTTTGGAATCGGGGGATTCATTCGGGGCTGACAGATAATTGCGATTTGTCCAGTCGAGCCGACGAAGCTTCGCGCGAAGGGCGGGATCAGCGCAGCGGTAACCGTCTTCCTCGGTGTTGTGGAGAAATACATGCGCGAAATCGCCTGCCAGCCTTTCCACATTTCGGTAGTCATCCGGCTTTACCAACGGCGGCTCGAAGAGTGCCACCCCCTTTTTGCGGACATTTGCTCCACCATAGGCCAATGCCTGGGCGGCAGGAGCGCCGAGGCTCCAGTAATCAAACCGGCAATGGGAATAGTGCGGGCGAACGGACTCCAGCATATCCGCGGTGAAGACCGGATACCCTGCAGCTTCAAGGCGCGCCTTCATCTCCGCATTCGGACGCAGCGTCTGGTCGCGGTTGAGAGGTGTCGTCAAATCGAAAAAACGGTTTTCGAAGTAATGATAGGAGGGCGGATCAATCAAGATCACCACACCGTATCTTGCGACCGGGAGATCCGCTTGCGGCATCTTCGGTCAGCCCTCTTTTCCAAGACCTGCAAGCGGAGCAAGTCTGTCCGAGACATCATAATGATGGTTTCCAATGAACAGCCCATGCTGCTGGATCCACGAGGCATTCGGCAAGGGTCCAAAGGGCTCGACGTCCATATGATCCAGCATCTTCTGGTCGGCGAAATTGCCAGCTACGATCGGCCTGTATTCAAACCCGAGTTCATCAAGCTCATGCCGCAATGCGGCTCGGTCGTAATCGACCCCCGGCCTGATGACCATCGAGAAGCCGAACCAGCTGCTCTCCCCGGTTTCCCGCTGAATACCGATCTGTTCGTGATCTTTCATCACTTGCTGGAAAACGGCCGCATTACGGCGCCTGCCTGCCACTAGCCCATCAAGTTTGGCAAGCTGTTCGCGTCCTATTGCGCCGGAAAGTTCCAAAGGTCTCACATTGTAGCCGGGAAGAACAAACCGGAAGGCCTCGAAGAAAGAGTCCTCATGTTTCCTACCGGCAATTCTCGTGACGTCAGGAAGGTTCCGTGTCCAGCCATGCGCCCGCAGGCTAAGCACAATTTGATAGAGGTCTTCGTCGTCGGTCAGGATGAGGCCACCCTCCATCGTGGAGATATGGTGCGAGAAGAAGCAGCTGAAACTCCCCATGACACCAATACTGCCGGTCTTGCGACCGGAAATCACGGCACCCATCGATTCACAATTGTCCTCAATCACGGTGATGTTGCGATCACCAATGAGGTTATTTATTGCTGCGAAGTCATTCGGATTGCCAAGCAGGTTCACCGCAAATATCAGCCTCGTGCGATCACTGATCGCGTCCGAGAGCGCGTCGAGATCGAAATTCAATGTGTCGATATCTATGTCCACAAGGCGGATCTTCAGCCCATACTGGCTAAGCGGGGCATATGTCGTGCTCCAGGACACGGCGGGCACGAGCACCTCGTCACCCGACCGCAGAGGATCATGTTCACGGAAGAACAGGGCCGCAACCATGAGAAGATTGGCCGAGGAACCGGAATTCACCATCACGGCGTGGCGGCTGCCGTTCCAGGCGGCGAACTCATGTTCGAAGGCCGCCACTTCCTTTCCCATGGTGAAGTAGCCGGTGTCGATGACACGTTGCATCGCAGCAAGTTCCGCTTCATCCCAGGTCGTCGTCGCCAATGGGAACGTGTCACTCATCACTGGTTCGCCCTGAAATACTCATATGTTCTGGTCAGGCCTTCATGAAGATCGGTTTTGGCTTTCCAGCCCCACTCCGCCGCCAGCTCTGAACTGGCCAGTTTCTGCTTCATCCCGGTCGGTTGAGACGTGTCATAGACAAACCGGCCCTTATAGCCGACGATCTCGGCAGCGATCTCATAATAATCTTTAATGCTGAAATCACGACCGATACCGGCGTTCATCAGCGGCGGCAGCCTATCAAAATCGCTACAGCAGCGCCAGAGCAGGCCGGTCAGGTCTCCAACATACATGAATTCGCGACGCGCTGTTCCATCGCCCCAGATCGTGACGGCCTCGTCACCCTGTTCCCTTGCGAGATGGAGCTTGCGAAGCACCGCCGGAATGAGATGCGCATTGAGTTCGTCGAATTTGTCGAACGGCCCGTAGAGATTGCAGGGGATGATGGTTTTGACTTCAAAGTCCAAGCTGCTTGAAGACAGATATTGACCAAGCCTCTGAACGCCGATCTTCGCTAGGGCATAGCCTTCGTTTGTCGGCTCCAACTCACCCGTGAGAATGCTTGTTTCGACAAGCGGATTCTCTGCATGGCGGGGGTACATGCAGGTGCTGCCGAGGTTGATCACTTTCTTAGCCCCAGAATCCCGCGCGGCAAGCAGGACATTGGTGCCTATCTGAAGGTTTTGAAGATAAAAGCCAACCGGATCGGCCATGTTGGCCTTGATGCCGCCAACCTTCCCCGCGGCGTGTATGACGACGTCCGGCCGCATGTCATGAAGATAGCGCCTGACAGCATTTTCATCTGTGAGATCCAGTTCGGAACGCGACGGCGCCAGAACATCGGGCATGTCGCCTGCAGGGTGCGCCAGCATATTGCGACCGACCATTCCACTACCGCCTGTAAGCATGACCTGCATAAAGTTGGCGACCCCCGGCGGCAATCAGAAATGCATGCGGCTCGAAAGCCTAGCCTCTGCTTCGGCTTCCCGCATGTCGGCAAGGACCATTTCCTCGACAAGATAGTCGAAGCTTGTCTTCGGTTCCCAGCCCAGCTTCTCTCGTGCTTTCGATGCATCGCCGATAAGCGACTGAACCTCGGCCGGTCGGAAATATCTCGGGTCGACCGCGACGATCGGTTTTTGCGATCGGTTGGAAGAGGGGCCGTTAGTCCAGCAAGCCGTTTCGTTCGGCCCCTGACCATCCCATTCAAGCTGCATTTCAAGGCAGTCTGCTGCCTGGCTTATGAAATCCCGGACGCTGTACTGTGTTCCCGTTGCGATGACATAGTCCTCGGGTTCCTCCTGCTGCAACATCAGCCACTGCATTTCGACATAGTCGCGTGCGTGTCCCCAGTCACGTTTTGCGTCGAGGTTGCCGATGCGAAGACAATCCTGTCGCCCAAGCTTGATCCTCGCCAGCGCACGCGTGATCTTTCGCGTCACGAACGTCTCCCCTCGGAGCGGACTTTCATGATTAAAGAGA
>JAAZUU010000148.1 GCA_018624035.1 Rhodobiaceae bacterium
CTGCCATCACCGATGATACCGGCAGCCGGTATCATCGGTGATGGCAGAGGCGGCGGCGGCGAACAGGCTGACATTGTTACGTGCCGACTGGACAAGGCCGGATGCCGATATTGCCGCCTTCCTGGCATCGCATGGGCGTTACGGCATTCCGTTCAACATCATCCTGAGGCCGGGCGCCGCACCGCCGATCATCCTTCCCGAGCTTTTGCGCGACATGGCGGTGCTGACAGCCCTTGAAAACGCCGGCGTGACCGCCAAATAGACGGGATGGCGCCGGTTCCGGCATCGATAACCAGAGCAGACTTTCAGGAACAAATATCATGACCATCGAACCCGGTCAGCCAATCCCGCAGGCGACCATCCAGATCAAGACCGAAGACGGCGTTGATGCCCATGAAACGGCTGAATACTGCGCCACCGGGCGGACCGTGATATTTGCCCTTCCGGGGGCTTTTACCGCGACCTGTTCAGCCAAGCATCTGCCGGAATTTGTCGACCGGGCGGATGACCTGAAGGCTGCCGGCGTGGACCGGATTGCCTGTCTGGCGGTGAATGACGCGCATGTGATGAAAGCCTGGGGTGATCAGCAAGGCACCGCCGGCAGGATCGACATGCTTGCCGACCCGCATGCCGAATTTTCCCGCGCATTGGGGATCGCCGTTCAGATGGGTGCCATCCTTGGCGAGCGCGCGACGCGCTGCGCGATGATCATCGATGACGGTGTTCTTACCAGAATCATGATGGAAGAGGTTGGCGCCTATGAGGTGTCCAGCCCGGCAAATCTGCTGACACAGCTCTAGTCGCTCGTGCCTGCAAGTCCGGTGGCGGCGGCGCGGGCCAGCTGGTCGCATCGCTCGTTCAACTCATTGCCGGCATGTCCCTTGACCCAGTGCCAAGTGACCCGGTGTCGTTGTAGCGCCACGTCCAGCGCCTGCCACAGATCCTGATTCATCACCGGTTTCCTGGCGGCGGTGCGCCATCCATTGGCCTTCCAGCGCGGCATCCAGTCGGTGACGCCCTGCATGACATATTTGCTGTCGGTGTGGAGGTCTATCTCCATCGGGCGCTTCAACGCGCTCAACCCCTCTATGGCGGCCTGAAGTTCCATTCGATTGTTCGTCGTGTCGGGCATGGCGCCGCTGAGTTCGCGTTCCTCGTCGCGCCATTGCAGAATGGCCGCCCAGCCGCCGGGACCGGGGTTGTTGAGGCATGATCCGTCAGTATGGAGTGTCACCCGGTCCGCCATCTCGTTGTCCTAAAGCCCGATTCCGTAGGCGGCGGTTCCGGACACCGACTGGTGGAAGCGCAGGATGCCCAAATATTCCATCGGGTCCTTGGGGCTGACCAGCGCGTCCGCCGGCGTGTGGATCCAGTCATAGAGGCGGGTCAGGAAGAAGCGCATTGCCGAGCCGGCCGCGAGGATCGGAATGGCCTCGATCTCGGCTTCGGTGAGGGGCCGCACAGACTGATAGCCTTTCAGCATGGCGCGTGATTTCGTCAGGTTGAAACTGCCATCGGGTTCGAAACACCAGCTGTTCATGCAGATGCCAAGGTCATAGACAAGAATGTCATCGCAGGCGAAATAGAAATCGATCACACCGGTCAGACTGTCGCCGATGAACAGCACATTGTTCGGAAACAGGTCGGCATGGATCACACCGGTCGGCAAACCGGCCGGCCAGGCATCGAGTATCGTGTGCAGACGGTCCGCGATCGCGTCCTTCATGCCGTCGCCAACCACCTCCGCCTTGTCGCCGATGGAATCAAGAAGCGGGCGCCAGGCATGCGGCCCGAGGGCGTTTGGCCGGCGGCGCGTGACCGGCGCGCAGTTCAGATGCATATGCGCCAGCGTCCGGCCAAGTTCGGCGCATTTCTCACGGTTCGGAAAGCGGCTCCAGGTGCCGTCGAGAAAGGTGAACACGGCGCATGGCCGTCCGGCGAGCTCCTGCAGGATCGAGCCGTCACGGGCCGGCACCGGCAGCGGGCAGTTCAGACCCGAATTCGCCAGAACCTCCATCACTTCAATAAAGAAGGGCAGGTCTGCCCGCTCCACCCGCTTCTCATACAGCGTCAGGATGTAATGCGCGCGATCCGTGCGTAACAGATAGTTGGAATTCTCAACTCCCTCGGCGATACCGGCGAAGCTTAGCACGGTGCCAAGGTCATAGGCCTCGAGAAAGCTGCCAAGCGCGGCATCGTCAACATTCGTGTATACCGCCATGAAGCGACTAGGCCCCGCCGGACAGGATGCCGGGAAGCTTGAAGGTGAGGTTTTCCTCGACCAGCGCCTCCTCGTCGAGTTGCAGGTCATAGCGGGCGCGCATCTCGTCGATGATTTCCATGACAAGGCTTTCCGGTGCGGAGGCGCCGGCAGACAACCCGATATGCGTCGCTGCGTCGATCTCCGTCCAGTCGATCGCCCGGCAATCATCGACAAGCCGTCCGCGTGCCGCGCCAGCGCGGAGCGCAACCTCGACAAGCCGCTGGGAATTGGAGGAATTCTCGGCCCCGACCACCAGCATGATGTCGCACTTCCCGGCAATCTGCTTCACCGCATTCTGGCGGTTCGTGGTGGCATAACAGATATCCTCGCCGCGCGGGCCGGTGATCTCGGGGAAGCGGAACTGCAGGATCGATATGATTTCCGCCGTATCATCCACCGACAGGGTGGTCTGGGTCGCAAAGGCAAGGTCGGCGTCGGGCGGTGGTGTGACGGTGCGGGCATCCGCGGCAGTCTCGATCAGCGTCATCTCGCCGGGTGCGACCTGACCCATCGTGCCTTCGACCTCTGGGTGGCCGGCATGCCCGATCAGGAGAATGTGCCGCTTCTGGCCGGCATGTCGGCGCGCCTCGATATGCACCTTGGTCACAAGCGGGCAGGTGGCGTCGACGGCGATCATCTTGCGTTGATCCGCCTCCTCGACCACCGCGCGGGCCACGCCATGCGCCGAAAACACAACAGGTGCGCCTTCCGGAACCTCTTCAAGCTCCTCGACGAAGATGGCCCCCTTGGCGGCAAGACCGTCGACCACGGTGCGGTTGTGAACGATCTCGTGGCGGACATAGACCGGGGCGCCGAACTTTTCCAGTGCGACCTCGACGATCCTGACCGCACGGTCGACCCCCGCGCAAAAGCCTCGCGGTGCCGCCAGATGCAAAAATTTACGGTCTTGCAAACGGGTCGTGTCCATGTGGTTGTTCTTGCGCGATAACGCGTCAGAGGTCAATTGCTGTTGTCGGAAAAAGAAGCTAGGATGCCGCCATGAAACGTCGCATTCCGAACCGCCTTTTCGCCATATCCCCGCTCCTTTTCACAGCAGCATTGCTGGCGGCATGTGCTGGCGACCCGGCTATCGTGAAATGTCCCGAACTGACGGCACCGGCGGAAGGAGCAGAGGCGTTCATGCGGATCGATGACACCGGCGAGGTGGTCAATGTGCGCCTGAACGGCGTCCGTGCCCGATGCGAGCAGGTGGGCGAGGATGGCGTTTCCATGGATTTGTCGATCGGGCTGAAGATCAAGCGTCTGGGTGCCGATGAATATCCGGCAGGCGTCGCGCAGGTAAATGTCGTCGGGCTCGTCGCCGAGGGTGACAGGATTGTCAGCAGCCCGCCGCTGATCAGATACAAGGCAGGTTTCCGCAAGGGTCAGCAGACCATGTACCCGGTTGTCGAGCACGACGTTACCGTCACCGCGGGCCAGCGACTGATCATCAGCCTGGTGCCGGGTCTCTAGACGGCCCCAAGGACGGGATGTCCGGGCATGAAAAAGGGGCACACCGATGGCGTGCCCCTGAATATTGCTTGGCGTGGAACGGCTGATCTAGTTCAGCTTCTCGATTTCGGCGGCCGAGTCGTCGACCAGCGCCAGACCGGCCTTGTCATCCAGCTTTGATGTGATGATCTGCGCGGCGGAGGCGATTGCCAGCATGGCGGCCTTCTCGCGAAGCTCGGTCACGAGCGCGGCCTCGGCAGCCTTGATCTTGGCGGTTGCCTGCTGTTCGCGACGCTTGATCGTCTCCTCGGCGGCCTTTTCGGCGTTCTCGCGTATCCGCTCAGCGGTGGCTTCGGCCGTTTTCAGAATGGCCTTGGCTTCCTCGGCAGCCTCGCGATGCAGACGCTGGAACTGGTGAAGCTCATCAAGCGCCTCTTCACGAAGCGCGCGGGCCTCGTCGAGCTCGGTGCGGATCTTTGCCGAGCGCTCGTCAAGCATGTCGGAGA
Organism: Rhodobiaceae bacterium; assembly: GCA_018624035.1. GTDB lineage: Bacteria > Pseudomonadota > Alphaproteobacteria > Puniceispirillales > Puniceispirillaceae > UBA8309. Next base: position 4,222 of record JAAZUU010000148.1, read on the forward strand.
GGGCGGCTCCCGCCTTCTTCCAGACAAGGGCGATGAAGGCGACAAAGCCGACGGCCACCCAGACGGATTCCATGACGATGCCTTCCATCAACCAACTCCCTGCGCGGCCAAGGTCTTCGCCGCCGCTTTCACGGCCTTGTCGGCCTGTGCCTTTGTCGGTTTGACGCCGGCCACCTGCGTTGCCGCTTCAATGGCGGCATCTGTCGCGATAGCTGTCAGACTGCTTTCCGCCTCGGCGCGCGCCTCGGCCAGCGCGGTTTCCGCCTTTCCGATCTTTGTCGCCATCTTTTTGGCGGCCTTTTTCTCGGCGGCGTCGGCCTTTGCCTGTGCCTCGTTCGCGGCATTGCGCGCGAATTCGGCAGCTTCGTTACGCGCCTCTTCCAGACTTGCCTCATAGTCGGCGCGTGTCTGGGCGGCTTCGGTGCTGGCCTCGCGGGCGCGGGTCAGGTCTTCGTCGAGCCGCGTGCGGCGCTCCTCAAGAACCGATCCGATGCGGGGCGTTACCACCCGGGCCATGAAGACATATCCAAGCGCGAAAATGACGACGAGCCAGAACAGCTGTGATGGCCAGGTGCCAACCTTCAGCTGTGGAAGCCCGGCTTCACCACCGGCCGCATATGCGGCGGAAGTGGCTGACGCCATCACCGCCATGGAGGCCGTCGCGGCCCATGCGTGCACTCTTCTCATGCCAGTCTCCTTGACGGACACCCGCGCCGGGACCGATCCCGGCATTCTGGTGCCACATTCGGGGCCGGAAAACCGGCCTAGAGGGCGAACAGAAGCAGCAGCGCAACAACCAGCGCGAACAGCGCGATAGCTTCAGTCAGGGCGAAGCCCAGAATGCCGATGCCGAACACTTCGCCGCGGGCTGCAGGATTGCGGGCAATCGAAGTTACAAGAGCGGAGAAGATGTTGCCGATACCGACACCAACGCCGGCAAGAGCGATCACAGCCAGACCGGCACCGATCATTTTTGCAGCTTCTACTTCCATTTTCCTAGTCCTTCCGTAGGTTTTGAAATCAGTTCAATATTGTCTTTGTCAGTCTTGTCTTCAGGGGCCGCTTTTGAACGTCAGCGGTCAACGTTACGCCGCGCTGGTCCTAGTGCAGATGCAGCGCGTCATTCAGATACATACATGTCAGGATGGTGAATACATAGGCTTGGAGCGCCGCCACCAGCACCTCAAGCCCGGTCAGACCGACAAGCGCCAGGAAAGGCAGCAACGACCCGGTCATCGCGATTCCGCCGGCACCGGAGATCATCACCGCGAGGCCGGCAAACACCTTCAGCATGGTGTGACCCGCCAGCATATTGGCAAACAGCCGGACAGACAGGCTGACCGGCCGCACGAAATAGGAAATCACCTCGATCACGATCAGAAACGGGATCAGCACCTTTGGCGCACCCTGCGGCACGAAAAAGCTGAAGAAATGTAGCCCATGCTTGAACAGGCCGATCAGCGTCACGGCGATGAAGATGAAGCCTGCCATCGCGAAAGTCACAATGATCTGCGAGGTGAAGGTGTAGGAATAGGGGATCAGCCCCAGCATGTTGCCGAACAGCAGGAACACGAACAGCGTGAAGACGAACGGGAAATAGGCCCGGCCGTCATTGCCGACATTGCTGCGCACCATATCGGC
>JAAZUU010000004.1 GCA_018624035.1 Rhodobiaceae bacterium
ATTGGTAACGCGACCTACACGGAAACAGCTGTTTCTGGCACGCCGCAGGTTGGTGAAGCCGGATCCGAGGGCTTCGGTAACATCCTGTCGGGTTCGCTGGAACGTTCGAACGTCGACATCACTGAAGAGCTGGTGAACCTGATTACCGCACAGCGGAACTTCCAGGCATCGGCAAAGGCGATTGAAACCACCACCGGCCTGACCCAGACCATCATCAACATCCGGATGTAATAGTGGCCGGCTGTCGGTAAAACCGGCCTGAAGGCCCGTACAGGGGCGATTGAAGGGAGACTGTCATGGACAAGCTGATCTACACGGCGTTCAACACGGTCAACAACATCTACGACAATCGTGCCGTACGGGCCCAGAACCTAGCCAACATCGCAGTGCCGGGTTACAAACGCGACCTTGGGGCAAAATCTGTAGGAACGGCGTTTCTGGACAACATGGATACGCTGCAGAGCCGCGCCATGGCGATCCAGGATGATAACAACTATTTCAGTACTGCGCCCGGCTCGCTCAGCCAGACCGATATCGACACCGATATCGCCATAAGCGGGGATGGATATTTCATCGTTCAGGGTCTTGGTGAACCATCATTGTCGCGCCGTGGTGATCTGCGGGTGTCGAATGAAAACTTGCTTGAAAATGGCACAAGCCAGAAAATCCTTAACACCAACCTGCAGCCGATCAATGTGCCGCCACATCGGTTCATGACGGTTTCTGATGATGGAGATGTCACGATCGAGCCGCTTGGTTCTGCCCCGGGAACCAGACAGGTCATCGGACGAATCGCGATGACGCTTGGTGCTGATCAGGAATTGAAAAAGTTTCCAGATGGCGAAATTCGCACACGTGATGGCGTCGTACCGCCGCTGGATAATACGGTTCGAGTGATTGCAAAACATGTCGAACTCAGCAACGTGAACATCACCGAGGAACTGATCAATTCTATCGAGGATCAGCGCCAGTACGAGATCAACGTCAAGATGATCTCATCGGCAAGCGACCTGGATGAAGCCGGCTCCAGCCTGATGCGCCTGCCGAGTTAGGTCTCGCCGCCGAATTGGTGATGCAGGGTCGATCGGACCCGTGCCCACAACCTTAAAAATCACTGATCGCTTGCAATGAGTCCGGCCTGAGGCCGGGTTTGGCATGCGTTTTGCTACCTCAATGCAGGAAAGAATATCCCGCCGAGGAGAGGACAAATGTCAACCAGCTCGATGCACGTCGCCAAGACGGGCCTGAATGCACAGCAGACCCGCATGCAGATCATCGCCAACAACCTGGCCAACGTGAACACAACCGGGTTCAAACGTGACCGTGCGAATTTCGAAACACTGCTGTATCAGGTGCGGCGAACCGCCGGTGACCAGGTTACCGCAGAGGCGAACCTGACCTCATCCTTTTCGGTCGGTACTGGCGCGCGTATTGTCAATACGCAGAAGGCTCACACGCAGGGCAGTCTGATCACCACTGACAACTCTCTCGATCTCGCTATCGAGGGTGGCGGTTTCTTTCAGGTTCTGCTTCCTGACGGCCGTGTTGGCTACACCCGTAACGGCGCCTTTTCGACCAATGCCGAAGGTGTGTTGACCACATCAAGCGGCTATGTCCTGCAGCCGGAGATTGCGCTTCCCGATGGCGTTTCCCAGATCAACATTTCTCGCGACGGCATCATTAGTGTTCTTGTGGCTGGCGGAGTTGGTGCCGAGGCTGTTGGCCAGCTTCAGGTCGCCGATTTCACCAATCGCAGCGGTCTGCAGCCGATTGGCGAAAGCTTTTATGTGGAGACCGATACCAGCGGCGCACCGATTGTTGGGAACCCTCAGGATGCCGGGCTTGGGCGGGTCATCCAGGGCGCGCTGGAGTCATCGAACGTGAATGTTGTCACCGAGCTTGTCTCGATGATCGAGACGCAGCGCGCCTATGAGGTGAGTTCGAAGTCGATCACCTCGGTTGACGAGATGCTGCGGTATATCTCGCAGAATTTGTAACCCCCTTCAATGAGGTCATCGTGATGGCGCGTGTTCTTGCAACAGTCCTTATCCTTGGTATGGCCGGCCTCGGTTCCGGTTGCTCGACCTATGTCGAGAACGAGGCATCACTTGCCTTCGAGCCGATCTATCCTTCAGCGCATATCGCACCTGAAGGAGAGGCGCCGACCGGCGGCATTTTCAAGACAAGTGGCGGTGGCCTGTTTGCCAGTGATATCAGGGCGCGTGAGGTTGGTGATATCCTCACCGTGGCCCTGAACGAGACTTTCTCGGCCACCAAAGCGCAGTCATCGGCATCGGCAAAGAATGACAATTTTGGCGTTACCCTTCCAACGGGACTGCCGAACCTGCTTACCGGCGGTTATGATAAGAACGCCGCCGGTCTCAACGCTGGCACGGCACGCACCTTTGCCGGTTCGGGGCAGGCGGCGCAGTCGAATACGCTGACAGGTCTTCTTACTGTGACGGTGACGCGTGTCTTCGATAATGGCAACATGGAGATCGCCGGGCAGAAAAAGCTGACCCTGAACAATGGCGATGAATATGTGCGCCTGACCGGCCTGATCCGACCGGAGGATGTTTCGGCGACCAACACGGTGCTTTCAAACCGCATTGCCGATGCCGAAATCGTTTATGTGGGAGCTGGCGAGATCGCTGATTCAAGTCGGCAGGGATGGTTGAGCCGGACGATGCGTTCCGTATCACCATTCTGATCCAGAGGCGGCCGACATGCTATTCAAGAAAATGAGAAGACTGTGCCGGATTTTTGTGACCTTTGGGCTGCTCATCAGCTTTGCTGGTCAGCACGCGCTCGCCGACCGGCTGAAGGACATGACGTCTATTGCCGGCGTGCGTTCGAATCAGCTTGTCGGTTACGGCGTTGTTGTGGGGCTTGCCGGCACTGGTGACGGATCCTCGGGACTGACGCTGCAGTCTTTGCAGTCGATGGTCTCGCAGTTTGGTCTTGTGACCGATGCAAGCAATCTGAACGCCAAGAATGTTGCCTCGGTGATGGTAACGGCGGAAATGCCGGCATTCATGAAACCCGGCCAACGGCTTGATGTTACCGTCTCGACAATCAGCGGTGCGAAGTCGCTTCGCGGCGGCACCCTGCTGATGACCCCCATGCTTGGAGCCGACGGTGAAACCTACGCCATCGCGCAAGGCAACCTTGTCGTCGGGGGACTGGGGGTGGCTGGCAATGACGGTTCCTCGGTGATCGTCAACATTCCGACGGTCGGCCGAATTCCGCGTGGTGCTTCGATCGAGAAGATGGTCGATACACCCTTCCAGTCGACCGAGAATGTGCTGCTGAACCTTCACCAGTCGGATTTCAGCACCGCAATGCGTGTGGCAGACGCCGTTAATGAGGTTTTTGGGCCTGAAGTAGCGGTTCCGCTCGACGCATCGACCATCAAGGTTCGCGCGCCTGTTGACCCGGCGCAGAAGGTGTCCTTTGTCAGCCTTCTGGAGAATATCGAAGTCGATCCAGCCCGGCCGGCCGCCAAGGTGATTGTGAATTCCCGTACTGGCACCATCGTCATTGGCGGTGATGTTCGGGTCACACCCTCGGTTGTCACGCACGGATCACTGACAGTGCGGATCAATGAGGACAAGCAGGTCACCCCAGGGCTTCCTGAAGTCACACAAAATCAGCAAGGAGTCGTTGTTGCTCCAGGCGCAGCTCAGGTTAATGACGATACTGAGATCATCATTGAAGAAGAACCAGCTCGCGCCTTCATCTTCGATCCGGGTGTCGAACTTTCGGATGTTGTCGATGCCATCAACGGGGTTGGTGCCTCTCCGGCTGACATGGTGGCCATCCTCGAGGCGTTGCGCGAGGCCGGATCGTTACGTGCTGAAATTATCGTGATCTAGGGAGGCGACGTTGCAGAGTGATCTGAACATCAATGGCATGATCGAAGCGGCCCGGGCGACAGCACAGAACGCGTCACTGAAACCGCCGGACCGCAAGTCCAGCCTTCGTGAAGTTGCCGAGCAATTCGAGGCAATCTTCCTGAACGAATTCATCAAGCAGTCGCGCAAGGCGAAGCTTGCCGAGGATATCCTTGGCAGTTCTGCGCAGGATACCTATCAGGACATGATGGATCGCGAGCTGTCATCGCAACTCTCAGGCAGGGTCAATCTCGGCATCGCGGAGGCGCTCGTTCGCCAGCTTGGGCAGGGAAAGTCTGACTGATGTCGAGCCTGTTTGACATTGGCCGTTCAGGTCTTCAATCCTACCGCCGCGCGCTGTCAGTGACCGGCCAGAACATCGCCAATGTCAACACTGACGGTTACAAGCGCCGCGAGGCAGAGCTGAAGGAAGTTTCGGCTGGCCAGGGCGACATTTATGGTGTCAGCAGCAATAGTGGGCTTGGTGTGCGTGTATCCGACATCAAGCGATCTTTCGACGAATTCCTGTTGAACAAGGCGCGCAATGCTGGTGCCAACGCCGAAACCTCCACTGCCTATCTTGAGGCACTTGAACAGCTGCAGGCGGTTCTGGTCCCGGGCGAGGGCAATATCGGCACGGTTCTCGAAGAGTTTTTTGCCAGCCTTCATGATGTGAGCAACGTGCCTGCCGAGATGGGGCCGCGTGTCGTGGCGCTGGAGCGGGGCAGGGCCGTTGCTGACGCTTTCAACGAAGTGGCACGCTCTGTCAACATGCTCAAAAGCGGCCTGATCACCCAGACAAATCAGGGGATCGACGATCTCAACGCCCTTGTCAAAGGATTGCTTAATGTCAATCTGCAGCTGACTAAGGCTGATTCTGGAGCGTCGAAATCCCTTCTCGACAGCCGTGACATGCTGATCGATAAGATCAGCGAATTTGTTGAGGTCAACACATCCATCGACGCCAAGGGACGCGCAACCTTGCGGCTTGGGGACTCGGTTGCGGGTCCGAAGATCATTGACGGGTCGAAGAGCTACAATGTGCGCATGACCGCACTGGATGACCGGTTTGTTTTCAAGGTTGGTGATGCCGGTGTCGAGACATTGACCAACCAGGTGACCAACGGCCGGCTGGCTGGGCTTGAGCGGGGTTACCGCACGACGCATGAGAACGCTGGCAAGATAGATGATCTGGCGCATCTTGTGTCGCGTGACCTGAACGCGGTGCATCGCAAGGGTGTGACACTTGACGGTGACCTTGGCGGCGACCTGTTCCTTCCGCGACGCCCCATCATATCCTTCGGTCCCGCCAATGTCGGTCAGTCCTATGCCGAGATCGATGTCGAGGATATGAATCTGATCGATCCGAAACGCGTCACCTTTACCTATAATGCCAATCAGAATAGATGGGTAGGGCGTGACGATCTTGGCGAGCTCGTGGCTTCCGGCACGAGTTCGGTCAAGCTTCCCGGAATGACAGTCAGGTTTGTCGGCCGAGGATTTGACAATGACGAGATCATTGTGGACCCATCGCGGGGCGCCGCAGAATCCCTGGTTTTTGCGCTGAAGCGCGGTGAGGAATTTGCCGCCGCGGCAGCAAGGCTTGCCTATGCCGACAGCGCAAATGCAAGCACTTCTGTGATTGCTGCCAAGGATGGTGACGCCGCCGCTGCCTCTGACCTGCCGGCTCTTAATACAGTGTTCGGTGATGCCATCTCGTCGGTGGCCGCAACTGATTTCCTAAAGGATGGTGCTGTTGCCATCGTGCCGAAGAACACCGACAAGCTGGATCTTGTCAGCCTGGTGCAGCAGGGCTCTTTCGCCTTCTCGGTGGCGACAGACGATATTCCCAATGTCAGCATGATGACCCTGTCCTATACCGATGCCAATGATGCGGCCGCCGCGGCAAGCTTCTCAATGAGCCATGTCCTCCAATATGGCGTTACCGATGAGACCGGCTGGACAGACATGGGGCAGATCGCCGACCTCCTGAATATCGGGGCGATCACAGGATCCGACGGCAGCAACACTGTCACGCTTTCCGATATCGGCGCGCGCGCCGCAGCCAGTGATGGCACGCTTGTCATCTCCATGGCTGACGGCGACCCGGCTTCCGGCAGCATATTCACCGGCAGCGGTCCGATTGTCAGTGCCGATATGACAAGTCGCAATGAGACAGCCTCGACCATTCATGTTTTTACCCGTGAAGGACGCCATCTGGCAGGTGAGGCACTTGACCCATCCAGCCAGGCGTCACTTCTGACCACTGACAACGGATTTGTTTCCGAGGCAAAATATGACAGCACCTATCTGAATGGTGTGAGTTCCTATCTCGAGACCGGAATTGTTCGACGGGCGAGTGCCAGTGACAATATGATCCAGTCATCTGTCTCCGGCGCGTCAGGAGCCTTCGATTTTGTGAGACTTGCCGATGTTGACGGCGCCGTGAGCGCGGATAACGGAGCGATGGCGCATGCGGAATCCGCATCCTACACATTGACCATCGAGGGGTTCACAAAGACGGTTACAGTGGCTGATTTTGGTATCGACGGCACCAGCGAGGATGTCGCCGCCGCGATGATCAAGAAGTTTCGTGATGATGCGCCGCGTGCCACACTTGCCGGCAGCGCCGTTACGAATATTCCGGTTGACGGCACAAGCGTTGCCATCAGCTTTGAAGGCAACACCTACAATATCACCATGATGGATGGCGAGGTTTCTGTCAGCGGTGGCGAGGAGGGTCGCATCTACGCCTTCTTCAGCAATGACAACAAGCTTTACATTTCCTCGACAAGCGGCAGCATCGGGGCTGAGGCTATAGAGGTTCTGGCCAACAGCGAGGTCACCGGCAACAGCGATGCTGCATCCGCCTTCGGACTCAGTGTTGGAACCGGCCCAACCCCGTCAGCGAGTGGATTCAGTGCCTACGACTATCGGCTCAGCATCGATGGGGCCCAGATCGTCGCCACCCGCACCAGCTCTTCCGCCACGCTGAGCGCCAGTGCATCCGGCACGAGCTCGGTTGGCGAGCGGTTGACGATGACGGATCTTCCGGATGAGGAGCTGATTGTGATTGTCACCGGTGGCGCGCGCAAGATCGCCGCCGGTTATGACATGCTTCCTGACAGTGGTCCGTCACTGGCATCCGACATCACGGTCAATATTGTTGATGCCGCAGCAGGAACGGTCGAATTCCTTGACACTGCCACCGGCACATCACTCGCCACGCGGACGCTGGATTCAAACCAGATTGCCGCGGCGCGCGGGGTCGAGGTAAAGCTGGATGGTATCCTTCAGACGGGTGACAAGTTCCATGTGACATCGAACAGCAGCGGCATCGGTGATGCCCGCAACATGCTTGATCTCGTGGCGTTGCAGATGCCGGGTGGTGATAGTGGCGGGTTTCAGGATGTCTTCAGCCGCGTTGTGTCGGGGGTAGGCTCCAGCTTGCAATCGACCAAAGTCACAAATGATGCGGCCACCGAGCTCCACAATGCCAGCCTCGAGATCGAATCATCCTTCTCTGGCGTGAGCCTTGATACCGAGGCTGCCAATCTTATCCAGCAGCAGCAGGCCTATCAGGCTTCGGCGCGGATTCTGTCAACAGCACGCGAAATTTTCCAGACCTTGCTCGATTCCGTATAGGGCGGGCACAGGCTGTGACCAAGAGGTAGTGACATGCAGGTAAGCACGAAGATTTTCAACAAACAGTCTGTTGAGACTTTCTCCGAACTGACCGCCCAGATCCAGAAGAAGCAGGAGCAGGTTGCAAGCGGCAAGGAGTTGACCAAGCCTTCCGATGATCCGGTGAAGGCCGCGCGGGTGATGGTTGTCAAGGAGCAGCGCGCCCAGAATGATCAGTTTCTGCGGAATATTGATATCAGCTATGTGAAGCTCAGCCTGACCGAAAGCGCGCTTGAACAGGCAACCAACCTTGCGACGCGTGCCTATGAGCTTGGCATTCAGGCACGCTCGGATACAAATGCGGGTGGCCGCACCGCGCTGGCTATCGAGATCAAGGGTGTTCTGGAAGGTATGCGTGATCTCGCCAATGCGACCGACGCCAGCGGACGGTCGATCTTTGGCGGCTTTCAGGTTGGGTCTTTACCCTTCACTGTGGATGATGCCGGCACCACCAAATTTGTTGGTGATCGAGGTACGCATACCGTCAGAATTTCATCTTCGATGGAGTTGCAAACGGCTGTCGATGGCAGTACGGCGTTTGAGCGCGTGCCTGCCGAAGCTGGTGGCTTCACCTCAGTCTTCAGCATGCTTGACTCGATGGTTGCCGATCTTGAAGCTGGCAGTGCTTCAGACCTACCTATCGACGACCTGAAGAACGCGATTTCGCATTTTGCCGATCAGCGTGCGATCGTCGGTTCACAGATGAACAAGGCGGACAATCAGCGCACGTTGCTGGAGAATCGCAATCTCATCCTGATCGAAAATATTGGTGATATGGAGGATGCCGACCTCAGCAAGATCGTTACGGATCTGCAAAACCTGCTGGTTAACAAGGAGGTCGCCCAAAAGGCATTTTCAATGATCAGCCAGCTGAGCCTGTTTGATATGATTGCTTGACTTTTCAGGCACCGGTGTAATGCACCCTTAGTACGCAGTTAGTACGCAGTTAGTACGCAGTTTCAAAGCGGACGAGGCATAGAAAAAGGGGCTATTGCCCCTTTTTCCTTTTGCTGTTTCCGGCTGTTACTTGGATTGGCGATCCAAGGTCAGGCAGACTTTCTCATCAGCTGCTTCATGTGGTCAGGTCGCAGTAGCGTGGAAGGATAGACCAGATCATTGGCCAGCTGGGAGGCGAAAAAATTCTCCAGCTTTTTCAGGCTGTTCTCTTCACCATGTAGAAGCTCAAGCGTGTATTTGATGCCGTTGGTCACGACATTTCGAATGATTGATGCAGTTTCCTTGTCATTGACATGATCGGCGAGGGTAAGAAGCACCTGCCAATTATCGATGAAGGCAACCACCTCGGCATCGCCCTGTCCGGCCTTATGGTCAAAGAGCGCGCTGATTTGTCTTTGGTAGTGTAGCAACTCAGTCCAGATGCTCTTTTGCCCAAAGCGGAAGAAATGCATGTCCCAGCTGTTGTCGGCTTCGAGAATATGCGCCAACTCCACTAGCTCACCGGCAATCAGGAACATCTGCTTGGACTCAGAAATATCGCTGTTGGCATCAAAGGTCTTCACGCGGTCCTGGGCGACGAGCTTGGAGTCGATCAGCAGGCCATTCGCCTCCGCCAGCGCAAGATAGAGCAGCTGGCATTGTGTGAACGGGGTCATGCGAATGTCGCCGTCTCGCGCCTGCGCGGCCATCTCGCCAAGATGTTTGCCAAAGGCGAGGCGGAAGACATCGGCGGCCAGCACCAGCGATGAGGGTGAGCCAAGAATCTCGAAATACCCATGTGACTCGCACAGGCTGCGGACGCTGGCCATCTGTGTGTAGCCGGTGTCATTGGATTTCGGCGCGATGCAGGCATGCACAAAGCGCACATCCCGGTGCGCTGGCATGCCAAGCTGGGTGGTCAACTGCTCGAGGCTGAATTTGGAATAGAGACTGGCGTCGTCGGCCAATGTCCAGACCCAGTCGACATCCTCCGGCATTGCATTCGACAGCGCCGTCAGCATGGATGCGTGGCGTGCCTGTGGATGCGCATCCTTTAGCGACATCGGGATCAGCATGACTGACATATCATGCCCGTCGAGAACTTTGCCAATCCATTCCTCGGTCAGCTTGGCGTTGTCATGCGCGATAATAATCTTTTTGTGGATGCCTTCGCCGACCTCCTGGGCGGCAACTGTTTCCAGAGTATGCGCGGCCTTGTCGAGGTCATCCCCGGCAAGAAGGGCAAAGGCGAATGTCGTGCTGCTCATCTAGGCTCTCCTTAGTTTGCAACGGTCTGGCATCAATGAGCAATAAGCGTGCCAGTCATCAAAGGTGGCGATGCTGGCGATGCTGGCAGGTCTCGCCACTGGCATAAAAGTGGTGGCATGAAAATTGCTGTTTTCTTCGGACATAACCCCTATTGCGATCTGGCAGGGAACGAAGATGAACGAAATGACCGGCAATGGTATGGCTGTCGAAGAGGCAACAGGCGGCACCGCCGCCCGCGCGCGTCTTCAATCCATCATCGCGATGCAGATGGATGGCAGAGTTCAGGAGGCGCATGACGCCTATGTCAGCTATTTTGAGCAGCATGAAATCGACTATCCAGCACTGAACATGTTCGGGATCTGCTGCATGGCGCTCGGCCGGTTTGACAAGGCCAGCGGCCTGTTCGAGCACATTGTGCAGAATGCACCGATGATCGACGAGGCAGCTCTCTATCTTGCGGAATGTCATATTGAGCTGTCCGATGCTGATGCCGCGCTTGCTGTTCTTCAACCGGTTTGCAAAGGCGCAGCCGATGATCACAAGCCGCATCTTCTTGCGGCTCGCGCGCATATCCTGAAAGACAACAAGGCGGCAGCCATCGACTGTTTGGAGACGGCGGGAAGACTTGCATCAGAGGCCACCGATATTCTGCTGCTGTTGGCGACGCTTCATTTGGCGTGTCACAATACCGAGGCAGCGCTGGAGATCTATGGCCGCATTCTTTTTGATGATCCGCAGAATATCGATGCGCTTCTCGGTCAGAGTGATGCTCTGATTGAAGATGGTTGTTGGGAGGAGATTCTGGTAAATTCGGATCTTGTGCTTGAGCAACAACCTGAGCATCAACGGGCCCGTTATTTACATTGTTCAGCTCTTTCGAAATTGAAAAAATTTGATCTGATGCTGATTTCTGCAAAAGCCATGGCCCTAACGGCTCCTGAAAGCCCGCTAACTTTGGAAAAATTGGCGGAAGCATACCTCGAGACTGGTGACAACCATTCGGCTTTGCTGTGTGCAAAAAACCTTCTCGAACAACAGCCACGATCGGGATTCGCCCACAAGGTGGCTGCGTCAGCCTTCTTTCGCCTTGGGAAATATAAAGATGCCCTCGAGTCTAACTCGACCTTGTTAAGGTACTTTCCAAATGACATCCAAGCGATGGAAAACTTAGCTGTAGTCTTAGACCGTTTGAACCGAACGGACGAAGCTTTGGAGGCTTTTGATCGAGTTCTTGCGAAGTGCCCAGACAGGAAATCTGCCAAATTCAACAAATCGATCAGTTTGTTATTGAAAGGAGAACTGAAAGAAGGCCTCCGGCTATATGAGAACCGATTCGATCCAACAAAGGACATGGTTCCATTTTACCTCGGTGATGAACCGATTTGGGATGGCAGGGAGGCTATCGAAAGTAAGCACCTCCTGATACATCCAGAACAAGGTCTTGGTGACACGCTTATGTGCTGTCGCTTTATCAAACACCTTGAAGATTGCAATGCGAACCTCACATTCGCTGTGCAACCAGCGCTAGCAAGCGTTATGGAAACTCTAGAAAGCAGCGCAGAAATCATCAAAGTGGGAGAGGATATCAATCACATCGATCTACATGTTCCCCTAATGAGTCTGGCTCACCTGACCTATGAAAAATGGGCTCACGGTTCGGTTGCTGACGCCTACCTAGATGTTCCAAAAGATGTTCAAAGTATCTGGATGGATAGATTAGGAAAAAAAAGTAAATTTCGTGTGGGATTTGCATGTAGTGGTAATCCAAAGCATTCCAATGACGCCGGTCGCAGCATTAATATGAGAACCTTTTTGGATTCGCTGCCACAGGGCCCAGAATATCATTTGTTGCAAAAGGATCTTCGTGACACTGACTTGGCGGCGCTTAGGCGTTATTCAGAAGTCATCCGCCACGATCGTGAAATTTCAGATTTCGCTGATACTGCAGCGCTTTGCTCAAACATGGACCTTATAGTCAGCGTGGACACTAGTATCGCTCACCTCGCAGGCGCCCTAGGCAAGCGGACATTTTTGATGCTGGCCTGGTGGCCAGATTGGCGCTGGGGACTAAAGCGTCACTCAAACCTTTGGTATTCCAACATGGTATCTCTTCGGCAGCAGACAGCTGGTGACTGGAGTCATCTTCTTAGTCAGCTGAATATCAAAATCCGAGATGAGATGGGGAAGACCCTTTAATCAAATGTAATTTGACCATCTGTTGAAAATACAAATGGGAAATAAAAAGGGCCCACAGTTGCATGGGCCCTTTCGCTTTCGATATCGGGCTTATTAACCCTGGATCAAAGACAGAATAGTCTGCTTTGAAGCGTTGGCCTGCGCAAGCATCGAAGTGGCAGCCTGCTGGAGGATCTGTGACTTCGCAAGCTCGGTGGTCTCGGCTGCGTAATCGGCATCCTCAATACGGCCAAGGCTAGCTTTCACAGACTCTGCGTTAGTCGCCAGATTAGACATGACATGATCAAGACGGTTCGAGTTAGCGCCATATTCTGCACGATATCCTGCAATGTCTGCGATTGCATCGTTTACCAAGGAGATGAATGCGGTAAAGCTCCCTTGATTTGTAAGCTTTGCTACCTCGGTGGATCCTACGGACAAAGTATTTGCCAAGATTGCCGTCGTGGCAACGGTAAGCGTTTCAGATTTTTCGTCACCAATCTGGAAAACGAAGGTGCTTGCCCCCGAAATCAGTGTGTTGCCAGCCCACTTGGTCTGGTTCTTGATGGCATCGATTTCTTCATGCAGTTCTGTCAGTTCCTTGCGAATGTTGGTGCGGTCGGCGGTGCCGTTTGTATCGTTGGCGCCTTGGACAGCCAGTTCGCGCATCCTTTGCAGAATGTTCTGGATTTCGCTGTGGGAGCTCTCAATCGTGTTGATCATCGCCTGGGCGTCGGCAGCATTCCGAGCTGCCATGTCGAGGCCGCGGGCCTCTGAAGTCAGGCGTGAGGCAATGGCTAAACCAGCCGAGTCATCAGCGGCGCTGTTGATGCGCTTGCCTGAAGACAGACGGGCCATGGATACATCCATTGCTGAGTTGACGGTGGAGGCTGCCTTGCTTGCGGCAAGCGCCCCGATGTTGGTTGCTACTGAAAGAGCCATTTCTTTCTCCTGTGTTGCACCGCTTCGAGCGGTTCGTTTGCCAAGCGGCCCAACAGTGGTTGAATGAGCCTGTTCACAGGAGTTAACGACACCTGGCAAAAAATATTAGATAAAAAACGTCAAATGCCTAATCCACTGAAATCAATATGGGAATTTAGGATTTAATAATGTCAATTTGCTTGAAACCTTGGAAAATTATAGCTATTTAGAAAACGTAAGGAGTAACCAGAGGTCAATTGTTGTGTTCTGTCCGTCATGGATATTTGATATATCGGTCGCGCGTGTGGCTCAGGAGTTTCTGAGTGCAGAGGTTCCTCTGGAAGCCGTGGCAGCTAAATACGCCAATGGTCTCAGTGAAAAATACACCGCGATTACAACGGAAGAGATGGCTGAGAGTGCGCAACTCATCCTGGAGTTCCTGGCCGAGGTCGAGGCAGGCGAGAGCGCCGTACCTTTCATCAACGAGTTCTGCTATTTCCGCCTCTATTTTGCAAAGGTCGGTGTTCCGCGAAAGATGAAACCGATGTTTGGCTCGATCGAGGATCCAGTCAAGCAGAAGGAATATTCGGGCGAGCTGATGATCAAGGCGTTCCGCACCCACACCTTCAATGTACGTGGGAATCCTGAAATCGCGGCGCCGGCAGGCTGGAAGCTTGAGGATGACCAGAACCTTGCCGAATTCGGCGAACTGGTCAGGAAACAGTCGAGCCTTCTTGACTCTTTCTAGGGGCCGCCTCTGGCCGCCGTGCCTATCAGTTCATCGAACCGCGCCACCCATCCATCATCATGTCCAGTGACTCTTTTGTCCGGTTGAGGCTAGCCACGGCCGCGTCCATGGCGGCGAACTGTGTCACATATTGATCGCGCAGACTGTCCATCTGCTTGCCAAAGTCACTCAATGCCTTGGTATAATCCGAGATGTCCTCATTGTAGTCTGAGATTCGTTCATCGATATCATTGCCAAAGGCAAGATTTGTCGATGCAAAGCTCTCCAGTTTCTCAAGGAGGCTGCGCCCCATGCGTACTGTGGTGCTGGCGCCATTGCCATCAAGAGTGATGGCGAGCCCGGACGCGTTGCCTGTGGCGACCGAATAGCGGTTGTCGGCGAAGGTCATGGAGACGCCATCAATACTTGCCGCAGCGCCGGAAAGCACGAAATTGTAGTTCCCTGCCACATAATCATCGCCTGCAACGGTGCCGCTGACCATCGTGCTGTCTGTGCTGACCCGGCTGTTAAGGATGGCATTGAAGGAGCCGGGATCAGCCTCATATTGTTCGGCGAATGTTGTGCTATTCAGGCTCAGGCTGCCGTCACGGTTGGTCAATATGCCGTAATTCGCCAGATAGACTGATCCCGGCCCGAAGCCGACAATGGCTTCATTGGTCAGGTCTGTGATCTGACGGAGCATCGAGCGGACCAGCGGGTCACCTGCGAGGTCACCGGGTTCTTTAGTTTCATTGCCGCGGGCGGATTTCGATCTCAGCAGCATGACGAGACTGTTGAGTTCGGCAACGAATCCCTGCGCCGCGGTCAGCGCGGTATCGGTATCAAAGCTGGCTGAAATCGTTTCTGCACTGCTTGTCGTTGAATTAAGGGTAAGGGTCACACCGTTGATTACATCGGTGATGCTGTTGCTGCTGCGGGTCACAGCAACGCCGTCGATTGTCAGACTGGCATTGCTGGCTGCGGCTCTCTCTTTCGATGCGTCATAGCTCGAATAGGCAAGAAGATCGAGGCTGTCACTGGCGTTATCCTCGGTCACAGTGATCTGCATAGCGTTGGCTGCGCCGTCACTCGACTTCAGCATCAAATAGTAGCTGTCATCCTTTTCCTTCACCACCGAAGCTGTCACGCCGATAGCGGCCTCATTGATGCTCGCGGCGATACCCTCAGGGGTATCGTTGCCGCTGGAAATCGTGACATTGCTCGTGGTGCCATTGCCGGTAAAGCTGCCACCTGACCATGTGCCAAAATTGAAAGTCAGAGTGCCGGTGCCAATAGACTGGTCAGCTGAGTTGAAATCGGCAAAGGCAAGAACTTGTGCGTTAGCAAGACTGCTGACAGCGATGTCATGGGAAAACGCTGTGGCATTATCTGGATCGCTGATCGAGGCTGTGACCGCGGTGCCGTTGCTGCCGACAGTTATGCCGTTTACACCACTATACAGTGCCATATTGGTCTGAAATGTGGACAGCGCATTCTTGATTTCCGAAAAGCCCGAAGTCTGGCTCTCGCGCTCGGTAATGTTGCCGTTGATGACCTTTTCACGTGGCACCCGGCGGGCATTTACGATGGCGTCGACAATCTGGGTGGTGTTCAGACCCGATCCGATGTTTAGCGCCTTGAGATAGTCAGAAGACATGGGTTCACAATGATCCGTGGTTTGGTCCGGCTCTGTCCGGCGCCGGTGGCATAAACTACGACATAGCGCTGCAAAATTTATGCCGTGAAAGAAAAAACATGCACCGGGCTCGATAAAATATTAGCATTATCTGCAAAAGCGTCAGCGCATGTGGTTCGGCGCACTGCAATCAGGCTGGGCCCATAGCGGGGTGACGTACTATCTCCGAAGAAGGGAGCGGTTAGGGGGTTTGGCTGATCACGCCGAAATCAGCGACACGACACGTCGCGCAAAGGTAATCCAGCTGTTGGCCGGTATGGCGGTCGGGCTCGGCTTTGGGCTGGTCATGTCACTTGTCTCGAACGGGTTTGTAGCCGGGGTGATCTGGCTGACATCACTTCGTGAGTCAGAAATGGCTGCCTGGTTCGGTCTTGACCCTGCCGTTGCAGGTTTCCTACCGCTGATCTGCCTGTTGGTGGCAGCATTCCTGATCCTCCAGGTTCGCAGATTGTTTGGAATCACCCGGTGGCATGGGCCAGCTGACAGTATTTTTGCCGCGCATCGCACCGACAATGAACTTGACGTGAAGGCTGGGTTCGGGTCAACGCTGGCAGCCTTGATCTCGGCAGGTGGTGGCGCATCGGTGGGACAGTATGGCCCGCTGGTGCATTTCGGGGCCACCATGGGGAGTGCGTTCCGCACAATGACAGGCGGCTTGCTGACAACCGATGTATTCATTGGCTGCGGTGTTGCCGGTGCAATTGCTGCTGGTTTTAACGCGCCGATCGCTGGGGTGGTGTTCGCACATGAGGCTATTCTGCGACATTTCTCGATGCGTGCCATCGCTCCGATTGCGGTTGCCAGCATCAGCTCCTCTTGGTTCTCACAGCAGATTTTTGGATCTGCCCCGCTGCTGGATTTTGCGGGCATGGCTCTTGATCTGGCAGTTGTGCTGCCGGCTGCCCTAGTGCTAGGACCAGTGTTCGGGCTGGTTGCCGTGCTGTTCATGGTTTGCATACGTGGCACCCTCCGATTTGCCGCGGGAAGTGGCTGGTCCCCAACGCGTCTTGTCTTTCTGGCTGCGGGCATTACTGGGTTGGTTGGCATATTTGTTCCTGAGGTGCTTGGCCTTGGCAGTGGCCCTCTTCGCATTATGCTTGAAGGGGGATACGCCGAGGCGTATCTGCCTGTGCTGTTTGCTGGAAAGCTGCTGCTGACCGCGCTTTGCATCGGGTTCGGCCTTTTTGGTGGCGTGTTTTCGCCGGCTCTGTTTGTGGGTGCTGCTGCTGGGGCGATTTGTGGCAGAATTGCGACAAATTTGATCGGTGTCGCGGTCGCGCCGGCACTTGCCATATGCGGCATGGCGGCTGTGGCAAGCGCAGTGATCGGGGCGCCGGTCGCCGGCGTCATTATCATCCTTGAAATGACTATGAATTATGAGCTTGCATTGGCCGCCATGCTGAGCGTCGTGACATGCAGCATGATCAGCCATCTGCTGTTCGGCCATTCGTTTTTTGATCGCCAACTTCTTGATCGGGGGGTCGATGTCTCGCAGGGACGTGGCCATATCGAAATGATGGAAACGCCAGTTCTTGGTATCGTCAGTGACGTTTTTGTCCGCATGGATACTTCTGCAACGCCTGAGGGCGCGGTGAAAGAGCTTGTCGCGGCGAATCAGTCGGAAGGCTATCTGGTCACTGACGGAAACAGGCTTGTTGGTAAGGTTGCCCTTACGCGGCTTGTTTCTCTGAAAAAGGACGCCTCGCTGAAATCTTGTGCGGATTCTGATCCGCTTTCGATCAAGCATGATGCATCGCTGCAACAGGCCATGGAGGTGGCGAGCGGCTTTGTCGGCGAAAGCATTCCAGTGGTTGACCGCGAGACGGGGCACTTATACGGGGTTGTGACTGAAGCCGATCTGTTTCAACTCTATCTTTCGCTGCAGACGCGCATCACTGATCTTGAACGTGCCTAGCACCTCCCTCAGAGAACCGCATTGATATTGGCATCCAGATTTGATGTATATTCGTCAAACAAATCATGACGCTGCATAAAACCATCGAATGCGGCACGGTCTTCCTTGGTTAGCGTTGAGATTAGCTGACCCATTACATGAAGCTGCCACCCTCTAACTGGTGAAAGTTTATCTAACAAGCCCGCGATATTGTTTTTGTGATTTCCAATCAGCATAGCCATCCCATGAAAGCCAAAAGGTAGATCACCAAAGTCGAAATCCCATTCCATGGAATAATTCTGCGCCATCATCCCTTTTGCGAATTCGACGTTATGCTCGCTCTCAAGATGCTCGCCTAGGGTACGACAAATTAGTTCATCTTCCGGTTGATTTTGCCAGTTAGGCACCTTGGTAAGCAGGCTGTGAACAACTTTCATAAGGCGCTTTGACCTAAGGCTGAAGCCGCCGTTACCGATGCGGCGTGTCTTATGATGTGGCCACACAGCACCTATGTAATCCACTCCGAGAAACTCTGGCCGAAATGCCTTTGGGTTGATCACATGCCCATCCCACTGGATTACCTGAATAAAATCTGTTTCAACATGTTTCCAGGCTTCAGTAAGGAGGAGCTCGTTGTAGGCCTCAATGCTGGTGATTTTTGGGATCTGGATGAACTTCGTCGCGTCCCAGCCTTCCTCGATGTCGCTGAATACAATGCGGTTGGTCAGCGGGAATAGATGCTGCGATACGTTAAGTGCATGTTGCGCCATCTGGTGTTGCAAGGAGTCGATAATCAGATAAGAAATGCGATCGGCATAGTCGGTCTGCATGACATTGGTCCTAATACGATGGCTGCCCGGGTTTGCGCCAACCGGAGCCGTCACTACTGCAAGAATGGTGCCAGACTATGTCAGTCGTTGTTTGCCAGATGGAAATCGACAGTCTCTTCAAGCGCCCTGTTGAAGTTGACTTTTGCTACGTTGGGGAAGTGTGATTTAAGGCGATTGGTGTCTATAGCGTATCGCCTGTCATGTCCTTTCCGATCACTGACAAACTCGAAGATATCCTCGAACGCCTTTGCTTGATCAGGGCGGCGTTGGTTAAAAATCTTATGAATGCGCGCCACCAGGTCAAGGTTGGTCAATTCCATGTCGCCGCCGATCAGATAGCTCTGGCCGGGGCTTCCAGCCGCCATAATGGCCTCCAGATAGGCAACATGCGTATCAACAAATAGCCAGTCGCGGATGTTCTTACCGGTGCCGTAGATCGGAATCTTGTGCTCTTTGGCAAGCGAATTGACGATGGTCGGAATCAATTTCTCGGCATTCTGCCCAGGGCCGAAATTGTTGGAACAGTTTGTCACCATGGCAGGAAAGCCAAAGGTCCGGTGCGAGGATTTTATGATGAAATCCGAGGCAGCCTTGCTGGCTGAATAGGGTGAGCTCGGATGATAGCTGGAAGTTTCGGAAAAGGGTGGGTCCTCTGGCCCCAGATCCCCAAAGACCTCGTCAGTTGACACATGAAGGAAGCGGAAGTCATCCCTGCCGCCCTGTTCGATATGATTGCGGCAACCCTCCACCATGCTCAGGGTTCCCATGACGTTGGACTCATAAAATGCGCGTGGGCCGGAAATAGAGCGATCGACATGGCTCTCCGCGGCAAGGTGATAGACCTGGTGAATGTTGTTGTCCCGAAGGATGGCAGACACGAGATCCTGATTGTTGATATCATCGATATAAGTCTTGATGCGAGCCCGCCTGTCGGCAGGAACAAGCGTATCGAAATGGGTCACGCCAAGCGACAGATTGTCGATATTGTGGATGAATACATCCGGGTTGCGTGACAGATGCTTCAGAAGCCTAACGCCGATGAAGCCAAGGCCGCCTGTTACAAGAATATGCCGCATCATTTACCTGCCATAGAGCCTGTCATGCCAGTCTTCCCATTTGCCGACAGATTTACCAAGACAGGATTGTAGGAGGTTGTTGGCCATCACCGAATTGGGAGGGCGTTTTGCTGCCTGCGGAAATTCACAAGAAGGAATGGCTTCGATCAGCGCAAGCTTGGTTGTGTTGTCGGTTTGTATCAGCTTATCGCGAATGTGGTTGGCGAACCCGAACCAGCTGGTTGCACCGTCTGGAACCGCGTGGATCAGTCGTGGAAGGTCGGTATTCCCCTGTCGATAAATATCGACAAGCCGAAGCGTTATTTCGGCCAGAAAGCCAGTAGTTGTCGGGACCCCCTTCTGATCATCGACGATGCGTAGTTGGGTACGCTCGCACATAAGCCGTTTCATCGTCAGGAAAA
Organism: Rhodobiaceae bacterium; assembly: GCA_018624035.1. Lineage (GTDB taxonomy): Bacteria > Pseudomonadota > Alphaproteobacteria > Puniceispirillales > Puniceispirillaceae > UBA8309. The sequence goes on from JAAZUU010000004.1 coordinate 19,503, forward strand.
AATTATGCCCATCATTCGAATGCACCCAGGAAGTGCGAAGGCAAAACCCCTTTGCGTTGGATTTCAGAAACTGTGCTTCGCCTGCGGCCTTACTGCGACCATAGACGGATAGTGGGGCGATTGGCGCATCTTCCAAATGGGGGTCTGTGGCGGTTCCGTCGAACACATAATCTGTCGAAAACTGCACCATCAACGCATCATGCAAAGCCGCCCATCTCGCCATCTCGCCGACCGCATCGGCATTAACGCGCGTTGCCGTTGCCCCATCTTCCTCAGCGGCATCTACCGCGGTGTAGGCGGCACAATTGATAATTACTGACGGCTGTTCACGGTTCAGGCAGGCTGAAAGGCTGGCCGGACTGGAGAGGTCACACGCAGCTCGGTTCACAAAACTAACATTGTCGCGCGACGTAATTTCCCGCTGGAATGCCATACCAAGCTGGCCGTTTGCACCGGTGACAAGCCAGGTCATGGATATGTCTCACAATCGCCGAACCTGGGTGCACTGGCATCACGGTCATTCAATGTTGGAGCCTCGATTGGCCACTCAATGCCAATCTCGGGACAGTTCCATCGCAGGAGCCTCTCGGCTGCCGGGTTGTAGATGTCTGAAGTCAAATAGGTGATCTCGGCAGTCTCGCTCAATACAAGAAAGCCATGTGCAAACCCCTCTGGCACCAGCAAACGTTGCCTGTTGTCAGCGGACAGGGTAAAGCCTTGCCATTGGCCGAAATTTGGTGATGAGCGCCGCAAATCTACAATTACATCATGTATTTCGCCAGCTGTTGCCCAGACCAGTTTCGCCTGAATATTCTCGATTTGGTAATGAAGACCGCGAAGGATGTGTTTTGTACTGCGGGAGTGATTGGTCTGCGCCACATTAAATTCATACCCAGTGGCATCTAAAATCCGTTTACAGTTGAACCCTTCATAGAAATTGCCGCGTTCGTCACCATGGATCACAGGATCAATGGTGAATGCATCCCGCAAAGTTGTTTCAGTGATGTTCATCGCATAAATATTTCAAATATCTTGAGTAGCTGCCATAACCCATACTGTTGGCTGCTTTTCTAACGTCAGCCTCGGTGACCCAGCCTTTTCCTAAGGCGATTTCTTCAAGACACGCAATTTTCGCGCCACTTCTTTCTTCAACGGCATAGACATATTGCGCGGCTTGCATCATTGATTTATGCGTTCCAGTATCGAGCCAGGTCAGTCCGCGCGGCAGGATCTCAAGGTTAAGTGACCCGTCATTTATATAGGCCTGAATGACTTCGGTGATCTCCAGCTCTCCGCGGGTAGATGGCTTGACACTCTTGGCGATTTCTACAACACGCCCATCAAAGAAATAGAGACCAACAATAGCAATGTCTGATTTTGGGTGCTCTGGTTTTTCTTCGAGTGACAGCACTTTGCCGTTATCGCCCACCTCGACAACACCATAGCGTGACGCATCCGCTACCCGGATGCCGAACACATGGGCGCCGGTGTCATGCCTGGCGGCGTTCATCAACAAACTGGAGAAGCCGCCGCCATGAAAGAGATTGTCACCAAGAACCAGCGCCACGCGGCCGCTATCAATGAAAGATTCGCCAATCAGGAAAGCCTCGGCAAGGCCACGCGGCGCTTCCTGGACGGCATAGCTGATGGCGCATCCGAAATGGCTGCCGTTACCAAGCAAATGCTCATATGAGGGCACGTCATGCGGAGTCGAAATGACCAGAATGTCACGAATGCCGGCTAGCATCAGCGTCGAGATCGGATAATAGATCATTGGCTTGTCATAGATGGGGATTAGCTGCTTGCTTACACCCATGGTCACTGGATAGAGACGACTTCCAGAGCCACCAGCCAGGATAATGCCCTTCATTGCACTTCTTTCCTAAAAACCAAGGTAAGGTTATGGAAGTTAAAATCCATCCCAAAACACCACAGTCTTTTTGAAAATCCCCCAACGATATTCAAATTGGGAAAATGATTAGTCTGATTACCCCAAGGCTAACACGTCATAAATACTAATGCTTGATCTGTTCTCTGTTCTGCATCCAGTTTTCTGGGTACCAACTTTGACAAGTTTCTTGATAAAGATACACAAAATTATACAGATAGATTAAATATTTATCGAAACTTTGAACAGTTCCATTCGTGCTTGAATGGCAGTAATAAAGGCTTCAGCGGCGTTTCGCCATGAATAGTTTGAACGTATTGTTGATGCGGCTTCCATGGCCAATCTTTGAAAATGATTTCTGTTAGTGCGCATGTTAACGAGACAGGCGCTGATGTCGTCGGCCTCAGCTTTAGCCCATTCACCCTCACATCCGTCTGTACCCATCGGCACCATTTTATGATCAATGATGCCAACATAGTTTTGAACCGGCTCCAAGAACTCAGAGTGTCCACTATAGCAAGTTGTGGCGACAGGCAAGCCAGACGCCATTGCCTCGATAAGGGGGAGCCCCCATCCCTCTGCACGGCTGGGAAACAGCAGCACGTCACATGCATTATACAAGTGCGTCATGTCTTGGTCGGACATGACACCATTCAAGAATACGGCATTTTTGATGCCGGCCTCCGTAGCCATTTGTGAGAGCCGACTTATATCCTTGTCATAAGAGTTGTTTGGAAGAGATTTCATCCAGAGATTGTCTGATTTAAGGATCAACTGGGCTGAATTGTCAGTGCCAAAGGCCTGCGCATAGCCTTCTAGCAACTCCGGAAACCCCTTGCGCTGTTCAAATTTACTGACGACGAGTACCCGGTACATGTCGTCATTTGCATTTTGATAGTTTTTACGTAGGTAGGGATGAAACCTGTCAGAATTAACACCTTCTGGAACTACATCAATTCGCTCAGCAGGCATGCCGTTGCTTATCAAGACGCCTTTGCCCCAAGCTGATGGAACGAGAATGAACTGTGCCTCGTTAAGCCATGCCAGATAATCAGATTGCAGAATAGTCGACTCAAAGATTGCCCAGTGGACATTTACCCCTGGTAGAGTTGGCCAATGGTTGTCTTGTATTGAATTGATGTCGAAAAAATGAACATTGACATCGTTGCCTCCAGCGCCAGCGATAAAGGCGTGGTAGTCGAAATCTTTGAAATAATCATACTCATTAATTGAGTCACCTATGAGGTTGAGGGATTTAAGCGCATCACAGAACTCTCCAAAATGACGACCGCTGCCAAGTGGATTGCGTTGTCCAAATAAATTAATTTGCATCGCTTTCTAATCCTGCATTAGGAGATTAAACCTGCAAATCCCATGCCGTGTTCAAAATTTATGCCTGGTTTATCGTGTGGCTGATTTCATCTGCAACCAGCGCTGCAAAGTTGCCGTCAATTAAGATTTCACTGAACAAAAACGCTTAGGTACTGACGTGCTGTTCAGGACTAGACGGAACCTCTCCTATGGAAGTTAGCATCAGCGTCAATTTGAAATATTTGGCAGTTGGCTTGTCGTCGTGAAATTTTCTTCTTTCTGACAACCTTTGTCATTTGATGGAGGCGGCTTTCAGAACCGCCGCCTAAGGCGACGCCCTTCAAAACGGGCTTTATCAAGACTGTGGACGCTTTCAAAAAAGTTGTTAAGGCTTGTCGCTCCTGTTTATATCAACTCCATTCCAACTTACGCTTGTCCAAGTTTCAGTTTTGACAACTGGATGTTTACTTGTGACTTTATTTCGTTGAGTTGTGAATACTCAGAATATAACGCTCCCATTTTTAGCTCGATTGCATGGAGGGTGCCTCTGCATTGGTTCAGTATTTTCAGTGCTTCCGTTTGTTCATCAGCAGACCCTACTGAAAAGGTTGGCTTATTGTTAACAATGCTTGTGGTATACTCGGTGCCTTTGGACATCGGACGAATCCACCCCTCACCGTATAGGAACTCGCAGAGAGCCTTTTTGTTTGCGGGCATGTACAACTCAACATCCCAAAACATTTCCGGTTTTAGAGGAAAAACGAGTTCTACAGGAACGTGGAGTTCGTTGGCAGGAAGCGTCCACATTGCTGTAAAGTTCCACTTATCAACAATCACCTGACCATCAAGGCTTGTCTCGTAAAAATAGAAATCAACGATAGTCGTCGTCAAGCCAACTTTTCTCTTCGCTTGAAGGAAGTGATCAGTATGGTTGACCGCATCAGAGAAATCTATTTCAAACGGAGTGTTTTCCAGTAAACTAATAACTTCTGAGCGTTTTGATTTTGCAATCCAAAAGTCTACATCATCGTCTCCATCGATGGCAGAACCATTCCTTGTAAGTCCAAGGAGTGTTCCATAAAAAGGGATTGGTCGAACAGTTTTGAGTACTTTGGAAATGAGGATTATGTTCTCCTCATGTAGCCAAGCTTGAACTGCCTCTTTCATTAAACTTTCTCCAGATATATTCGTGCGACGTGAGCGTCTTCTTCCTGGAACTTTGCTAGCCCAAAACCAACGTTCATATATTTTAGGCGAAGATTAGCGGGATTAATTTTTTGCACTAAATCGTAAGGGTCTATGTAACGTCGAAAATGAGGAGGCGCCTTTTTGGGCAGCTGCGAGTCAATTTTGGTTCTAAATTCAGCACAAATCATGGATCCTGTTCCGATAGCGCTGCTCATCTGATCAAAGAAACGCTGTTCTGTTTGTTCATCCAGTGAATGAAGGAAAAAGCGTGCGTAAACTACACATCGTTCCAGCATATTCTCGTATTTCATCAAACATTTTTCAGTCAGACTTGAAAAGTCGAGCTGGTGGGCTTGAACTGTGGTGAGTTTTCTGCGCCTACATTCCATGCTTACCTGTTCAATAGCTGCACCTGAGCTGTCAATGGATAGAACATTCTTCCCGTGAGATGCAAAAAAGATGCTGTCCCGACCATTTCCACAGCCACAATCGATGAAATTGTCAAAATCCCACATTTCTAACAGGGTCATCGCAGCAAACTGACTTGGTACAAAGGTAGCAAGATTGTTTCTGTAAAAGCCGTTCCAATAGGACTTTTCCGTCTGCGAATTGGACGGAGCATCACAAATGTCGTCACCATCTGAAACGTAATGGAATTCGTTCAAAGTTCGATCAATCATGTTTGCCTCGTGATTGCGAGATGTTCGGTTAACAGCCGCGGTGTTGGTCAATTGCGCACTAGATTATCGCCATCTTATAAAGCTGGCTCTTTCTGGTGTTGATGCCGCCAGTGCCATGTTTTTGCTATTCAGCGATCAACGCTGGCGTTTCCAAGGAATGCGCCAGGTTGGCAAGAAATTCTGCGATATCTTCATAGGGCTTGTAGGACGGTTGTTTGACCGACTCCACAAGCGAGATACGGTTTTTCTCCTCAGCCAACTTGTCAGGATCCATAAGGGTCAGAATTTCATTCCTCAACTTTGCCTCAGGAACCTTGGTGACAAACTCATAGGGTACATTTGGCATTCTGGCAGGAATTTGGTCAGGGATTTTCCAGTCGGTAACAGCAATCGGCACCGCCCCTACCATTGCTGCCTCAACAAGTGTCGAAGACTCCTCAGAGACCAGAACATCACACAGAGCAAGGGCCTGAAAGATATCCAATTTAGGATCGAGGATCTCTACATTGTCCCATCTGCCTTCATGTAACACGGCCATTTTGTTAACCTGCTCAAGATGCTGGTCGTAGGACTCCGAGTACCATTGCTTGATGTAAATTTTGATGTCGAGGTCGGCAATCGCCTTCAAAAAGCTGTCTTGACGACCGTCATGTTCCCAGGACGGTGCATATACAACTGAGAGACGCTCATCCTTGCGCTTGGACTCCATCAGTTGAAACTCATCGTAATCGAGCTTCGGCCATCCCAATACCTTCACCCCTTTCTTGGGGTAGAAGGGATGATCTGGCTGGATGCTGAAGATATTACCTCTAATCAAATCTTCGACAGCGACTTCATCAACCAGCTTATTCATCAAAGTAACAACGGCATCAGAAATGAAACTGCCAGCGTACATTTCAGCCCAATGCTTGTTTGGCAAAATACCATAGTCAAAAGCGCCCCATGGCTCATAACGCCAGAAATTTGGCCATGCGGGGTGAGATTGGCTGAGATCATGGATCATACAAACGGATGTATGTGCAAGGCTGGGATTGTTCATGGGCTGGTGTCCCAAGAACAGGCCGACCTGTGACTTGACTGACATTGTCAAATCAACCTTGGGGGCCATTCCGCGTCTTCCCAATGCGTCGATGATCTTTTCACAGTGTCTATGATCCGAGCTGTCGGTCGGATAGATGCAAATCGGCCAATTGGACATGTTTCACTTCCTCAACAAGTCTGTTGTTTCCTATTCGGCAAGCTTGCAGCCAGTCGCAATTCGGTCTGGCCGCCTTGGCTAGTCCGCAAGAATTCCAGTCGTGAATGAGCAATAATCATGCCAGCGGTGTTGTTGACCCGGTTATCGCCGATGAATTGCGTCTGCCTCGAGTTTTGGATTGGTCGTAAAACACTGATCACTCTGTATAAAGTTCGCTGATGGAAAATGTGTTACCAGTCCGATCAACGCGACTGAAGACAACATCTGAGGATTGGCATGAATAGTGCAGCAGTGTGGTGGTAACCAAATGCTCATATCAGGCGGGAGCAGTGAGATGGAATTTGATGCATCCAGAAGATTGATGGTGGATATGTCTGCGACGATCATCCACCATGGTCATATCCGGTTGTTGGCCAAAGCAAATCAAATCGGCTCTGTGATTGTGGGGCTTGCGACAGATGATGAAGTCTTGAAATGGAAAGGCTACGTCCCGGAACTGGCTTTTGAGCACCGCAAGGAAATTCTGGCGAGTATTCGGTATGTTTCGGATGTCGTCGCATCTCCATGGCTGATTGATGAAGCGCATTTAGACCGTCACAACATCGACTACCTTGTTCATGGAGATGATTGCGCAAATCCCATACCTAGGGAGCGGCAGTTGATTTTCGCTAGAACCGAGAATATTTCATCTTCAGTCATTCGTGACCGAACCCTCAAGCTTCGCCCGAATTCAGGCAGCAGGCTGCGATTTGCTGTGTGAAAGATTGGGAAAACGGTGTTTCAATAAGCAGCGCTCTTGGTGGCGCAATTCCGTCACCTTGGCCGACTACAAAGGAATACGGTAAGCTTCATCGAAATGGTGCAACTCGATTTTGATCGAAACATTTTGATATCGACCAATCTCTAGGACAGCGAGAGTCTCAAAGTTTCGTCTGCCTGTGAAGTTTTTGTGCGAGACAATACAGGCTACGATTTCTATTCCTACCGGACCGGCATTCTGCCGTTGCTTGCAGAAAACTGCGCCTTTCAAATCACCTTGATGAACACAAGCTTCATAATTCTGGAGCTAGAAAAACTGATCGGCAATTATGTCGAAGCCACGCGGCATTTTTTACCAAGCGACTTTTACCAAGCGACGTCTATGGGCTGACAATATCACAGGAGCATTTCCCTTATATCGAGAGCTTTCTGATGACCCTGTCAGCGTCGCTCTGAAGCCAAGAGCCATTCATCGGCTGGTGGCAGCAGATTGAAACGGTGAATGATCGGTAAGAGGTCATCAACAGATGTCAGATCGAGTTGAGCCTGTTTATGACTGCGAAGGGACTCTCGCTCTTATCCGCGTTTGACCATCCACCAGACGCACCCATTCTCAATCCGACCCATGGATTGGCCAGAGCGCTCTTCGACGCATTTGTTGTCGTTAAAATCGAAACATACAGGCAGAACCCGCATCAACTCGACTTGAGTTTCCTGCGGTATGACAATGTGAAGGCACGGCACGCCTTGCTGGAAAAGGCATGCGGATTTAGGCGATCTTTCCACCCGCCCTGCCTGATGAATGCCAGATGGCACTTGGCATAGAAATTGCTGCTTCACTGTGCAAAACCTTGAGGGCAGCGCCATGATAGACACCAAAACCATCAGGCTTTTCCAGATATATTACGATGATGTTTCCTATGGATCCATCCAATCAGGTTTTGAGCCCCTTGATAATTGCGATGGTCCTAAGGAATTCCGTGAGATCGTGCCGATCTTCAAATATCTAAAGGAAAATGACTTTGATGACCATGAATGGCTGGGTTTCTTTTCTCCCAAGTTCGCAGACAAGACAGGTCTTGGCGCGGAGGATGTTCTGGCAGAGGTGACAGGACTGGCGGACGATATCGATGCCTGTCTTTTTACGTCACAATGGTCTGAGATCGCATTTTTCCAGAACATCTGGGAGCATGGCGAATATTGCCACCCCGGTCTAACTGGACTGTGCCAGATGCTTGCGGACCGCGCTGGTTATAACATCGATCTCATGAAATCTGTTTCCACTTTAAACAGTTCCGTATTCAGCCATTACATTGTGGCGAGGGGTAAGTTCTGGCGGGAGTGGCGCCGTATTGTTGAAATCTATCTCACGATGATCAGTGAGAATGATGAATTGTTCATATTGGAAACGCTTCATGACGGTGTTGCATTAAGCATGCATCCCTTCATTGTCGAGCGCGTGCCATCGATGATTCTTCAGGATACCAAGTTCCGCGCAATCGCGTCTGACCGTGTGCTTTGTAGATCAAGCAATTTCATTAATCAAATGCTAAACCCTCACGCTCAGTGGGCAAGAGAACTGACAGACAGCATGTCAGAGCACCTTCTCTCAGCTGATCGAATGAAAATGGCTTATGCGGCCTCGGGTGAGAATAAGTATCTCGATGAGTATTGGCGGTTTCGCCTGTGGGCGCCGGCACGGTCGGGCCATATCAACCTGACGGAATGCGCATTGAGTTACATTCGTGAAAGATGCCATCACGCAACGATGAACGGCATCGTTATGCGTGATGCGGCTGCCTAAAATCACGCCAATCTGTGCGCTGGCTTTACGCCAGGATGTTGAGCTGATTCCTGAAGCGCGGCGCGTCTGCCATTAGGTTCGAGGTGCGCGCCATGCGTGTCGCCATCACATTGTGCTGGAACTGCGGGGCCAGCAGTGTGCGTGCCTCAAGCGCCCGTTCGGCGGTCACAGTTGATGGTGCCAGCCGTGGATTGACCAATACCGGACGCTGCTGCGGATAATCGCGTGCCATCGCGTGTGACGCGTCCAGCGGCGACAACTGTCGCCCCGCCGAAGTGTTGGATGGCATGAAATTTGCAGAGAAAAAGCTGGTTTCTCGGCTCTTGCTGTCGGGACCGAATGTAGGTGCAGGCGCGAACGGAGATGGCAGAGCAACCGGGAACATTCCCAAGCTTTACCAAAAACCGGCCTGTTTGGGAAGACTCGTAGTTTTTTGGGCCGTGATCTGGCTCATTTAGAGGACCGGCATGAATTCTCTGAAATCTCTCAAGGCCTATACCAGTGTCGATCGCCATTCCGCTGCGGAGGCCGAAGACACCCACGCGATGATTACAACATTGTTCGACGAGTTGCTCCGCCGCATGCGGAATTTCAGCCAGAATATTGCTGGAGACGGCGAGGCGCTTCAGGCTCGCAACGAGAGCTATGCCAAATCGTTGGCGATCCTCCATGCGTTGCAATCTTGCCTTGATTTCGACAATGGCGGCGAAATTGCTGAAAACCTGTTTCGGCTTTACGAGTTCGCTCGCCAACAGCTTCTGGCCTCCTTCCAAACAGGTGAGGTCGAACGTGTTGATGCGGCGATCGACTCAATTTCTGAAATCAGGGAGGCATGGAATTCCATGGACAGGGCAAATTCCAGATAATCCTGTCTCTGATAGAACCAAGCTACTGACGCGCGCCAGACAGTGCCTGATAAACAAAGCGTGATTCCGAAAGAGTCAACAACATCATGAACAAGACCGAATTCATCACCACGCTGTATGCCCTTAATGCGGATATTCGCGCGGCAATTGCCGACGGTAATTTCGACGAGGTGCGTCGCATTGACGGGCGGCGGCAGGAGTTGTTGCACCGGCTGGCCGCAGAAGAGGCGCCGGATGGCAATGAGAATTTCTTTGAATGTCTTGAAGGGTTCTCCAGCGAGGTTGCCGAGAATATCAAGCAGGTGGAAAAGCAGTTCGCTGGATTTTCCCGCCGCGCCAGCGGCAAATTTAAGGTGCTTGACGGCTACCGTATCTAACGGATTGTTGGCGCTGCCAGCTTCACTCCGCTACGTCGGTGGATGCGTCGGCCTGTGACGGTTTCTCGATCATCAGCTTCTTCATCTTCTCGATTAGCGTTGTGCGGCGAAGTTTCAGAGCTTCCGCCGCCTGACTGACCATACCATCCGACTTCTCCAGCGCCGCTTCGATCAGCACCACCTCGATATCGCGAAGGTGGCGGCGAAGATCGATATTGTCGAAATAGCTGAACCAGTCAGCATAATGCGCCGGGTGCGGCAGTGGCGGCTCGCCCGACTCGCTCGCGATATCGATTCCGCTCAGCCCCTGCGAGGCTTCCCACAGCGCGTCCATCTCCTCTCCGCGATCCGGAGCTTTCATGCGCAGCAGGTTTTCGCGAACCTGTGCGGCGGAGACGGTCTGTTTCGGAAACATGACCATGGCGCGCTCAAGGACATTGCGGAGTTCACGGACATTGCCCGGCCAGGGATAGCGCGACAGCTCGCCCATGGCGCTGTCATCAAGGTTCGGCGTTGTTACCTGACCCTTCTGCGCAAGCTGCGCCAGAATCGCGCCGGCAATCTGCGGGATGTCTACCTGCCGTTCGGCAAGACTCGGCACCTGGATCGGAAAGACATTGATACGGTAGAACAGATCGGCGCGGAAACCGCCTTCGTCTACCTGTGCCTGAATGTTCTGATGTGTCGCGCAGACAAGCCTGAAATCCACCTCGATCTCGTCATTGCCGCCAACCCGCTGAACGGTCCGGTTCTCGAGAACCCGCAAAAGCTTCGACTGGAGCGATAACGGCATGTCACCGATCTCATCAAGGAACAATGTGCCGCCACGGGCCAGCTCAACGCGCCCCTCACGCGGCTTGTCGGCGCCCGTGAAGGCACCCTTTTCATGGCCAAAGATCTCGGATTCCAGCAATTCGGACGGGATGGCCGCGCAATTGACCGACACCAGTCGCCCGCGTCGCCCGGAGGCGCTGTGAATGGCCCGCGCCACCAGCTCCTTGCCGGTGCCGGTCTCGCCAAGCACAAGCACGCTTGTCGGTGCCTCGGCAACAACTTCTATGAGTTTTTTCAATTCCTTGGCCGGCGCAGACTGGCCAATAATGATGTCGTCTATCGTATTCTCTGACACAATAACCACCCGGGAGAACAGCGAAACATGCGATAGGCGTCAATATTTTGGAGGACAATAGCGATATCACCGCCGACTTGTCAAAATTTTGATGTCGTAACCCGTTGATAACGGAGTTCTGCGCGTTTGACTCGTGTCAATGCGTTCGCAATGCCGGCCAGACTGCCTGCATTGATATGACAGTTCAAAAAATTAATACATTTTTAACTTATTAAATTCATATAGTTAGTTCGATTACCCCTTTTTTCTTTCTGGTAGGCCTGTCGAACTGGCAGGCTTCTTGCCTGTGCCCTGGCAGAGAAAACTCCGCTTGAGGCACACACCATGAGCACCATTCGCCTTGAACATGACAAATTCGCCGCTGCACCGCTTTTGGCCGAATTGTTGACTGACCGCATGCTGACCGTCACCGAGGCGGGAAGTGAGGCTGTCGGCGATCTGAAATCGACAACCTTTGTTCTCAGCGCCGCCTATGAGGCCGCCATTGGCGGCGAGGATGCCGCGGTGGCAAGAGGGCGCGCCCTTCGCGCCGGTCGCATGATGGTCATCGAAGAGGATGCGCCGGCATTCACGATAACCGAGATGCTTGGTGGCAAGCTCATCCGCCTTGCTCTGCCGAAGGCAACCTCTGACGGCATTGCGGACCAGTATGGTCTGCAGCTGGTGGCAACGTTGCTGTCTGATGAGCGCACTGTCGCCTGCGGAGACCGTGTCAGCCGCGACCTTCTGGGGCTGGCACGCCGGGTTGCGAAAACCGACGTCACGGTGTTCATCAACGGGCCAACCGGCACCGGCAAGGAGGTTCTTGCCAAATTCATCCATAACCATTCCGAACGTGCCGATGCTCCCTTTGTCGCCGTGAATTGCGCTGCCATTCCTGACAACATGCTTGAGGCGATTCTCTTCGGGCATGAAAAAGGGGCGTTTACAGGCGCGTCAACGGCGAACAAGGGTATTTTCCGGGCGGCCGATGGTGGCACGCTGCTGCTTGACGAGATTTCCGAAATGCCGATGGCGCTACAGGCAAAGCTTCTTCGTGCGTTGCAGGAAAAGGCGGTGACACCCATTGGCTCGCAAACCGACATTCCGGTCGATGTGCGTGTTGTCGCCACGACCAACCGCAACATGGCCGAGGAAATCCGCGCCGGGAATTTCCGCGAGGATCTGTATTACAGACTGAATGTGTTTCCACTGAACACCGTGGCGCTTGCCGACCGGGTCGACGACGTTGTTCCGGTAGCGACCTTCCTGTTGCAGCGGCATGTGAAGTCCACGGGTGACATGCCCTGGCTTGACCGGGGTGCGGTCAACGCGCTTCGCGGCTACAGCTGGCCCGGCAATGTTCGCGAGTTGGAAAATGTCCTGCAGCGTGCGCTTGTCCTCGCCGAGGATGGCGTCATCACCGCTGGTGACATTCTGATCGACTGCGCGCTTCAGGATGTGCCTGTCGGCCCGCAGCGGACCATGATTGACGCCTTCCGCCAGAGCGCGGCGCAGGCCTGAACAGGGATAGCGAGGTAGAGTGAGATGACCACGATTGGCCCCATTGGAAGCGGTGTTGGTTCCGCCCATGCACAGGTGCTTAAACGCGCCCAGGAAGCCCTTCAGACCGAGCCACAATCACAGGCATTCGGTGAGCGTATCACCAACGCCATTGATCAGGTGGCCGAGGCCCAGAACCGGACCGCAAATCTGGTCAAGGCCTACGAAATGGGCATGGAAAATGATATCAGCAAGGTGATGATCAACCAGCAGGTCTCGTCACTTGGTTTTCAGTTGACCCTGAATGTCCGCAACAAGGTACTCAGCGCCTACAAGGACATCATGAACATGCCGGTCTGAATGATCGGACCCCTTGCATTATAACGCATATCAAAGACGGGAAGCAAACCGATGGCAGAAGCAACGACAGTGATGGATCCGGCGGCCAGGGGTCAGAGTGATGACGCTGCCACTGATGTGGCAACTGTCCCGACTTCGGGACCCATGGCGATTGTCTACCGCTTGACCGGTGGCCAGAGCCTGCGCCAAATTGTGCCCGCCGCTATAGGCATTGTTGTGGCACTCATCGGAATGGTCTTCTTCGTTGTTTCACAGCAGCCGGAACGCACCACACTCTACGCGTCGCTTCCCGACTCAGAGAAGGCGCGTGTCGTCGATGCGCTGAAAAATGCCGGTGTCGATGTCGCGCTGGACCCGACCACAGGCGATGTGATCGTGCCTGTTCGCGACTACCACAGCTCACGCATGACATTGGCCGCACAGGGCCTGCCGGCCTCGATCCCCGATGGATATGATTCGCTGGCCGATATCCCGATGGGATCCAGCCGTTCGGTCGAGAATGTTCGCTTGAAGCAAACCCAGGAAATCGAGTTGGCACGCTCGATCAGCGAGATCGAGGGGCTGGTGACAGCACGGGTGCATCTTGCGATTCCCGAAAAATCCGTGTTTGCGCGGGCCTCGACGCCGCCAACCGCGTCGGTTTTCGTTCAGATGGAGAATGGACGCTCACTGTCGCGCCAACAGGTTGACGCCGTCGTCCACCTTGTATCTTCGTCGGTTCCCTTCATGGCAAAAAATGATGTCACCGTCGTCGACCAATATGGCAATTTGCTGTCGCGCGCGCCCCAGGACAGTGCCGGCATGGTGTCGGACGCGCAACTTGAGCATCGTATCCGCCTTGAGGATATCTATCGCAACCGGGTTATCGCGCTGGTGAGCCCAATCGTCGGTGCCGGCAATGTGACGGCACAGGTCAATCTCAATATCGATTTTACCCGCAGCGAGGTCACCGAAGAGGTCATGGACCCAGAGGGTACCGCGCTTCGCAGCGAGCAACGCAGTTCGGAAACTTCATCGGAAATCATCGCGCGTGGCATCCCGGGTGCGACAAGCAATCGCGCACCAACTCAGACTGATGTCACCACGCAGCAAAATGCCGACGGCAGCGATCCGAATTCGGCAAAGGCACGGTCATCGAGCGAGACACGTAATTATGAGGTCAGCCGCACCGTTTCGACAACACAGCGCCCCTCAAGCCAGATCACCGGCATTCAGGCTGCCGTTCTTGTTCGCGAGATGGAGGTTGTCGACCCGGAGACCGGCCTGAGCCAGATACAGGAAATTCCGCAGGATAAGCTTGACGAGATCGAAGCCCTTGTCTCGAATGCCATCGGTATCGATGAGGAGCGTGGCGACAGCCTGACCGTGTCGAGTTCGACCTTTGTTTCCGCGCTCGAGGGCATCAAGAAACCATGGTATGACATGGACTGGGCGGTTACCATCATGCGACAGGGTCTGACCATTCTGATCATGGCGGTGGTGGTGCTCGGCGTGATCCGCCCGTTGATCAACCGCATCATGGTTCCGGCAGCCACCGGCGGCCCGGGTGAGGCGGTGGTGTCCTTGGATGAGGATGTCGATCTTGATACGGTCGAGATCCAGGAAGGCGAATCGCTTGAGGATATCAAGGCGAAGCTGAAGCCGAAGAAAGCGGCGATCTCGCCGGAGATGCTGGATACCGCGAACACCTATGACGACAAGGTCGCTGTTATCCGGATGATCGTCTCAGACGAGGCGGGCCGCGTATCGAACGTCTTCAAGTCGATGATGCGAGGCGATCTGGACTCAGCCTGAGGAGCAAGGGCATATACCCGGCTCCTTGTTTGAGGAGCGTTTGAGGAATACGAGGCAGCTATGGCAGAACAGCAACCTGAAGATGAAGAGAAGTCGCAGTTCGAGCGGCTGAATGGCACTCAGAAGTCGGCGATCCTGATGATGCTGATCGGCGAGGACGAAGCGTCCGAGATCCTGCGCAATCTCTCACCACGCGAGGTGCAGCATCTTGGTACGGCCATGTATTCGGTACAGGGACTTGATCAGGACACGGTCAACCAGGTGCTGGACGAGTTCCTTGCCATCATCAAGGAGCAGACCAGCCTTGGTCTTGGCGCCGGCAACTATATCCGCAACGTGATGACGCGCGCGCTTGGTGATGAAAAGGCCGAGTCTGTCCTCAGCCGGATTACGCCGACCAATACCGAGCGCCCGATCGAGATTCTCGACTGGATGGATGCGAATTCGATTGCCGAACTTATTATTGACGAGCATCCGCAGATTATCGCGCTGGTGATTTCCTATCTTGATTTCGGCCTTGGCGCGGATGTTCTAGGCCAGCTTCCCGAGGATCAGCAGGCTGATGTCATTGCCCGTATCGCGACATTGCAGACGGTGCAACCCGAAGCTCTTCGGGAGCTTGAAATTGTCATGCAGCGGAAGTTCAAGGCCAATACATCGCTTCGTGCATCGCAGGTTGGCGGTGTTGGCGCTGCTGCGAAGATCATGAACTTCACCAAGCAGGCGATGGAAGCCCGGATCATGGGTGCGCTGAAGGATGATGACGAGGATCTCATGATCGCCATTCAGGAGAGCATGTTCGTCTTTGACAACCTCATCATGTCGGATGACAAGTCGCTGCAGACCCTGCTTCGCAGTGTTGACACCGAAGATCTGGTGCTGGCGCTCAAAGGCGCTGACGAACCGCTTCGCGACAAGCTTTTCAGCTGCATGTCGTCACGTGCCGCCGCCAATCTGCAGGACGAGATGGAGGCTCTTGGCCCGGTTCGACTGACCGAGGTTCAGGAAGCGCAGAAACGAATCATCAACGTGGCCCGCCGCATGTCGGATGAAGGATCAATCGTCCTTGCCGGTCGTGGTGGCGATGACTTCGTTGGATGATAGGAGAAGTTGACAGATGTCATCCGGCAACGCACATCAGGAACAAATGAACGAAGCGTTCAACGCCGCCATCGCCGAGAATGCCCCGACCGGCAAGCTCGAGGATGCCGAGATCCAGCGCCTTGTGGCGTTGTCAAACGACGCCAACTTCGAGCGTACGGAGCGGATTCCGGTGAAGCCTGTTGAGGCATTTGAGCCACGGTCGCTTGTCTCGATTGCCATGGCGGCACAGCGTCGCCGTGAAAACGAGATGCGTGCCGCGGTGGCTGCCGGTGCGGTGATCGAGGATCAAGATGCTGACGGCGCGGCAGCCCCTGCCGATGGTGAGGCTGTCGGCCCCGAAGATGGCGAGAATGCCGAGGATGGCGGCGCCGGTGTCGATGCGGCAGGCGTTGATTCGGGCGTGGCCGAGCCTGGCAGTGATGTGGTGTCCGGTGACGCAGAGGATGCTGTCGAGAGTGAACCATCCTCGACCTCACAGGTTGATTTTGAGGCTGGTCGCGCCGAGGGCCTCCAGGAAGGTCGCCAGCTCGGTTTTGATGAAGGCCAGGCCAAAGGCATGGAAGAGGGCCGCGCGGCCGGCCGCGCCGAGGCATCGGCGCAGCTGGAGCGGGCCGTGCAGGCATTTGAAACAGCCAGTGCCCGTCTTGCCGAACTGACCGAGATTGACAGCACGGCACTTGGCGAGCGCATCAACAGTGCCATTCTGCAGCTTGCCAGTGAACGCGCCGGCCAGGCCATTGCCGATCTGCCGGACAGTTTCGCCAACCGGATCGAGTCGCTTCTGGCCACCATACGCACTGTATCGGGCCAACCCAACATCAGGCTCAATCCTGGTGATCTGTCCAGCATCCAACCGCTTGCCGAAACCCGCGAGAAGCTTCGCCACTGTAATTTCGTTGCTGATTCCCGCCTTGCCAGCGGTGATCTTTCGGTGATGGTTGGAACGATTGGCATTGACGACATTATCGTGCCTCCGCCTGTTGAAAAGGACGCTGGGGCGGCAGAAGACACGGAACAAAGGACGCTTGCCGGCATGCCAGATGCCACCGGTAATGCTAACGCCGATACGCTTGCCGCGGCGAAAGAGCTGTCCACCGCTGCCGAAGCGCCCGCGGGCACGGAGGCCGAACCTGATGGCGGGTCGAAGGATGGCGAGGATGGCTGACCTTTCGCAGGCGCTGATAACCGACATAGACCTCGCGGCACAGGGTCGTCATCTGTCCATGTTTGGTCATGTCAGCCGATTTGACGGGCAGATGATCGAATGTGGGGGGTTTCCCGCCAACATAGGCTCGTTATGCCATGTCGAGACGGATGATGACGAGCCGGCCGTCGCTGAACTGATCGGCTTCAACAATGGCAACAATCTCCTGTCTCTTCATCAGTTTGGCGCGCGCATCCGCGTGGGTGCGCGGGTTACACTTGCCGATGACGGGGCGATGGTGCCAATGGGAGATGATCTTCTTGGGCGCATCACAGACGCGCTTGGAAACCCGATTGATGGTGGTGGGGCGATGCGGTTGGATGGGTCCTGGCCGTTGATGGGACGCGAAATCAATCCGCTCACCCGCAAGCCGGTGGACTCGCCGCTTGATGTCGGGGTGCGCGCCATCAACGCGCTTCTTACCGTTGGCAAGGGCCAGCGTATCGGAATTATCGCCGGGTCGGGCGTCGGCAAGTCTGTGCTGCTGGGCATGATGAGCCGGTTCACCACCGCGGATGTCGTTGTTGTCGGGATGATCGGTGAACGTGGCCGCGAAGTCGGGGAATTCGCAAAGACTGTTCTCGACCAGGACTCCGGGAATCGAACAACCATTGTCGCGGTGCCGGCAGACCGATCGCCGCTGCTGCGCATTCGCGGCGCTGAACGTGCGACCGCTATCGCCGAATATTATCGTGATCGGGGCAAGGATGTTCTGCTGATCATGGACTCGCTGACCCGTGTTGCGCATGCCCGCCGCGAGATTGGCCTTGCACTCGGAGAGCAGCCGACGGCGAAAGGATATCCGCCATCGGTCGTATCAATGATCCCCCGACTGATCGAACGCACGGGAAGTGGCGCCGCTGGCAAGGGGACCATCACCTCGATCTACACTGTTCTGGCTGATGGTGATGACGCCAATGACCCGGTCGTTGATACGGCGCGGGCCATTCTCGATGGCCATATTCTGCTGTCGCGCCAGCAGGCGCAGATGGGAGTCTATCCGGCCATCGACGTTCCGATGTCGGTAAGCCGCGTGATGAATGATATCGCTGATGAGGTTCAGCTTGAGGCGGCTCGCAAGTTCCGCCGGCTCGTCTCGCTGTATCTTGAGAATCGTGACCTGATCCTGATGGGCGGCTATACGCCCGGCCAGGACCCCGATCTCGACCTTGCCGTCGGCATCTGGCCACAACTGATGGAACTGATCCAGCAGAACGGTGCTGACAAGGCTGAATTCGGTGCCAGCCGCAATGCACTTGTGGCCTTGATGGGCGGTTGAAGATGACTGGCGGCAAGAGCCTTTTTCATCGTTTTGCCTTGAAACAGAAGCTTGCCCTTGTGCGCAAGACCACAGCCGTGAAAACCCTGCAGGACGAACTTGACAGGGCCGTGAATGTCCGCGACCAGCTGGCCGAAATGGCCGAGGGCATGTCGGTACCGGTTGGTGAGACAACGATCCGTCATCTCCGGTCCGCCAGCTGGTATGGCAATCAGGTCCATGATCAGCTGAATACCATTTCCAACCGGACTGAATTCCTGTCAGAGGAGGTGGCAAGCCATCGCCGCGATGCCGCCCAGACCCGTCATCGGCTTTCGCGTGCCGTCGAGCGAAGCGAGGCCGAGGATCGCGCCCGCCAGACCGAGCGTGAGGAAAGGTTCGAAGCCTCGATGCCGCCGCGTTATCGGAAGTAATGAGGCGCACTGATGTTCGCGGACAATGGCGGGCATCTCTCCAGCGCTGGCATCCTTCTTGCAGTTACCCCTGTGGAATTGTCTTTCAATGCCGACATCACATTGGTCGGTGGCAGCAAACGGGGTCAGGTCATGAACACATTGAATGCCACGGCAGGCATGGTGCAAACATCTTCCTCCCTGTCACCTGCGGGAGATCTTGCAGGCATGAATCTTGGTGCCGACTCCGAAACGCTTGCCCTGTTTGCAAGTCTGTTTGCCATGATGCAGACGCCGCAGCCTGACGGTTCTGCTGCCGTGCATGATGGTTGGGAAGAGGTGCCTCCGGCCATGGCAGACCCGGTGGGTCAGACGCCCGTTCCAGCAGCGGCCATGCTGATGGCGGCGCGGGGTCTTGGCAGTGGCGATGCACCGCAACTTTCAGACGATAACAGTGCCGGCGGCCGCGACATGACCCTGAAAACCCAGGTTGATGGAGACGCTGCCAATCTTGTCAGGCTGCTGCTGACTGCGCGTGATATTGCGATGCCGGACCGTATCGGGGCCGAATCTGGCGCGCCGGACGAGGTTGCGTCGGTACAGCTTGGCTCAGATCAGGATGAGGTTCCCGAAGGCACCGGTAAGACAGCGACTGAAATGCTCGCTGGCGCGATTGAAATTTTACGCTCACTGGAGACAGCCGGCACCACCGAGGATGTCGTTGCCAACATAGCCGAGGTTACGCCGACGCCATCAAGGCAGGGCGAGATGGTGATGAACGCATCACCGGATTTTGTCGGACCGATGCCGGTGGTAAGAACGCCGACACTTGCGGCACCATCGGCAGCATTCACAGGCCCGATGCCTTTGGCGACAATGCCGGTGGCGACAATGCCGGTGGCGACAATGCCGGAGTCCGGCGCCCCGTTGGCTGAATTGACAGGTCCGACGCCGGCGGTGACTGTGCCGACGCTTGTCGCAGCCTCGCCGGAATTCGTCGGCCCGATGCCGGCTGCGGTGATGGTGAATGCTGTTTCAGAAGCGGTTGGCACGGCTCAATCAGTCCCAGCCAACATGCCTGTCAGTGTTCCCGCCGGTGTTCATGCTAATGTTTCTGCCAATATCCCTGCCAATATCCCTGCCAATATTTCTGCCAATATTTCTGCTAATATTTCCGGCGGTGAACCCGGTCTGCGTCAATCCGCTGGGCTGTCGTCACCGATGACGATGACCGTGACCGAATTCGAGAGCGCCGAAGGTGAACTCCATCCTGCCGATATGGTGGCAGCCAGGAAAGATGGACGGGCCATGACTGGTGGTCGTGATCCGATCGGCAAAGATGCGGATGGTCAGCTTGGCAGGGGTGCGCGCCAGATGACAGAGACGCAGGTTCAGACATCCACAAACATGGCGGCCACCCTGAGGCAATCCACAATGCAGGGTGCCACGCAGATCCTTTCCCAGATGCACACCAAACAGGCACCGCATACCTCGCAGACCGCTACAGCGATATCTACAAGCACCGCAAGTGATGTAACCGGGCAGTCAAATGCCAGCCAGACAGGTGGGCACACCGGCGGTCAGTCTGGCGGTCAGTCTGGCGGTCAGTCCGGCACACAACATATGGCAGATGCGAGCAGCGCACGTGGCGCCGGTGATCGCACCATGCTTCATCGGCTGAATACCGAGACGGCAGGATGGACCGAAGCGATGGTCAAGCGCCTGAGCTCCGATCTTCAGGCAGGCGTGCGGAATGTGCGCATGATCCTCGAACCTCGTCACCTTGGCAGATTGAATGTCGAGCTTGGCCTTCGCGATGGTCGGGCATCGATCCGGATCGCTGCCGAGACCGCAGAGGCGGCACGACTGCTGTCCACCGCGCGTGGCCAGCTTGGTCAGATGCTGGAAAGTGCCGGTCTGCGGCTTGCCGGTTTTCAGGCATCAGGGACCGGTGGTGATGCCTCCTTCGTAGATGGCCAGGGTTCGAATGCGCAGGCTGGTCAGGATGGCGGCAAAAATGCTGGCCGTAATCAAGATTTTTCTAATAAAATGATGTCACAGGACTCGGATCCTCGTGAAAATGAAACGTCGAGTGAAGGGGCGGATGATGCTATTCGTGCCGGCGAAACGGCCGTGTTGAGTATTTTGGCATAAACTATGCATTGTCCCATCCGGATGTTGACACCGGGTTTTGTTTGATCCCCCGCCATGTTTCGATATTGGCGAGGTCGCAAGGAAGGAAAAGTTAGATGGCTGAAGATGATGCAGAAAAGAAGGCAAGCAGCGGGCTTGTCAAGAAACTGCTTATTTTTGGCGGTGGTGGCCTGCTGCTGGTGGCGATAGGTGTTGCTGCCGGCTGGCTGATCTTTGGCAGCAGCCAACCTGATCCTTCCGAAGAGATCGAGGAGATCATCGAGCGCAAGATGCAGGAGCGCGAGGCGGCCGAAATGGAGGCCGACAACGCTACTCCGCAGAAGCAGTCCAAGGACACGCCTGAGGAAGAAGTGTTTGAGACAATCTATCATGAATTCCCGGGGACCTTCACCACCAACCTGTCGGGATCACGCAAGATGTTGCAGGTCGGTATTGGCGTATCGACACAGTATGATGATACCGTCATGATGAATGTGGAGTCGCACCAGCTGGCGCTTCGCTCGGTAATTCTTGGCGTGATCAGCGATTTCACCGAGGATGATGTGAAGGGCGCGACAGGCCGCGACAAGCTTGCCGTCGCGCTTCGAGACAGCATCAACGCAAAGCTCGAGGCGCTGGAGAATTTTGGCGGCGTCGAGGAGGTTCATTTCACTTCCTTCGTGCTGCAATAGCGGCAGAGGAACGGTGACAGAGGACCGTGAAGCCGCGCCGTGTGCGTGGAGACCGGAACCGAGGTAGAGAGACGTGGCATCGACTCGCAAACTGAGCAGTGATGAAGTCAACGCCCTGATCGAGGGGCTTGGCAGCGAAAGCGCCCCGCCGTCCGCCATTATGGATGGCGACGATGTGCGGCCTTTCCAGTTTGGTTCGGACGATCTTTCACTTCTTGGCGACTATCACGCTCTGCGCATCATCAATGAACGTTTTGCCAGGCTGGCGCGCGCGGTCTATCTGCCGATGTTGCGGATCCAGCCTCGTATTTCCTCATTCCCGCCGGAGGTTAAAACCTTTGATGAGTACACGGCCGGCATCGAGAACTTCATGAGCCTCAGCATATCCCGTATTGAGGAATTGCGCGGCAACGTGTTGACGGTCTTCACACCGAACTTCATCTCGGTACTGACGAACAGCTATTACGGTGGCAAGATTGCCGCGTTGCCATCGAAGAAAACGGAATTCACGGCCACAGAAGAGCGCATCATAGAATTGGTCAATGATGGCCTCAATGACACGCTCCAGGTAGCGTGGCGTGATCTGATGCAGATTACGGTGACGCATCAGAACCGCGAGATCAATCCGCAGTTCGCGTCCTTCGTGGATGGTGCGGAACTGGTGATCATCTGTTCGTTTGTGGTCCAGCTCCCCGACACCGACGCAGCAAGTTTCGACGTGATCTATCCGCTGCAGACGCTGAAGCCGATTGCCGCACAGCTGCGCTCGCGCCTGCAGGCCGATGTTGCCGAGGATGACCACACCTGGCGCGAAAAGATGGAACGGGCTGTTCTCAATATCCCGCTGTCGGTCACAGGACGCCTCAGCGAACCGGTGGTATCGATGTACCAGCTGATCAACATGCAGATCGGCGACACCTTCCCCATTACGATCGGTGAGGGGGTCGAGGTCCAGATTGACGGTCAGGACGCCTTCCTTGGTGAACTTGGCGAGGTTGGTGTCAACGCCGCGATCAATTTGAAATCCCGCCTGAAATAGGGTGCGAGACGCGAAAGGAACAGACGATGTCTGACGAAACCGAGGTTGCAGAACCGGCCATAGATGCTGCCACAGCTGAACGTGTCAGTGCCGAGAATATGCGACTTCTCGAGAATATCGATGTTGCCCTGACCGTCGAGGTTGGCAAGGCGGAGATCAAGATTCGCGACCTTTTGCGCTTGAATGAGGGGTCGGTGATCGAACTTGACCGTCTTGCCGGTGATCCGCTGGATATTCTGGCCAATGGCACGATGATCGCCAAGGGCGAGGTCGTGATGGTTGGCGAGAGGTTTGGAATCCGCTTCACCGAAATCGTCGACCCGGCGGCACGGATGGAGTCAATCTAGGCTGAAGCCGCCCATTGTCGGCATTTTGACGGCAACAGCACCCGATCCGGATAACCTGTCGGGAAACTGGCTCACTGTCGCAGCTGTTTAAAGCCGCTGGTCTGTGAATATTTAAATTTTCACCAAAAAAACAGTGCATTAGAAAGTCGCAGCAGAGATGCTGCGTCTTCTGGCACGGTCTTTGCCTTTGGAATGGCGAACGCGCCACCAAGGGAGCCGTACCATGCCAGTTCAGCCTGCCGTCTCGCTGGAGCAGATCGTCATCATCGTGGCGTTTCTCATGCTTCTGTTCGGGCTTACGTGGTTTATCCGGCGCCATCGTGGTGGCATCACGCGTCGCATCCATGCCGACCGGCGGATGACGCATATTGAGGATCTGTCACTGGCACCGCAGCAACGCGTTCACCTCATCGAGGTCGATGGCCGCACCTTTCTTGTTCATGCCGGCAAGGGGCATGCGGCGAGTTTCATTGCCGTTGATGGCAAGCCGGCCGAAGGCACTGCCTCGGCAAAACCGGATACGCCGCCACGTCGCAAGGGCAAGCCGGTCAGCAAGAAATCCACACCCGCGTCCGACACCGCCTCCGGCGCAAAGCCCGGAAACGCATTCGCCGCCGCTATTGCGCAGGCGCGCCGTAACAACCCTTCTGTGGAGTTTGGCAAATGATTTCTGCCGCCACCATACCTGTCCGGCCCCTTGTTGGGCTTGGCATCCTGGCGTCCTTCATTTTAATGACGGTTCTGCCCACCACTCCCGTTCTGGCGCAGATCGGAGGCATTCCGGCGTTCAATATCAGTGAGGGTGAAGGCGGGTCCACCTATTCCCTGTCGCTGCAGATTCTGGCCCTGATGACGGCATTGACGCTGTTGCCATCGCTTGTTCTGGGGATGACTTCCTTTACCCGTATCATCATTGTGCTGTCGCTTTTGCGTCAGGCAATGGGTACCCAGCAGACACCGCCGAACCAGGTTCTTGTGGCGATTGCGCTGTTCCTGACCCTGTTCATCATGGCACCAACGTTTTCCACGCTGAACGTCGATGTGATCGGCCCCTATCTGGACGGCCAGTTGCCGGCGGATATGGCGTTGGCAAACGGCGCCGAGGTGATGAAGCGCTTTCTGGTGCAAAATACCCGGGTCAACGATCTGGTCATGTTCACCGAGATGATGGGCGATCAGCCCTATGCGTCGGCAGAGGACGTGCCGTTAAACGTTCTGTTGCCTGCCTTCATCACTTCGGAGTTGAAGACCGCGTTTCAGATTGGTTTCCTGCTGTTTCTGCCCTTCCTTGTGATCGATATGGTGATCGCCTCTACATTGATGTCGCTTGGCATGATGATGTTGAGCCCGATGCTTGTATCGCTTCCCTTCAAGCTTTTGCTCTTTGTCCTTGTGGATGGCTGGGCAATGACTGTCGGATCGCTTGTCGCGACCTATTCAGTGGCCTGACAGAACATGTTCAGGAAGGAGTAACCCATGGGATTTGATGCAAATGTCGAACTTTTGAGGATCGCCTTCTGGCAGATCATCATGACGGCAGGCCCGCTTCTCGCTGTGGCTCTGGCAATCGGCCTTCTGGTCGGCATCATCCAGGCGGCGACCTCGATCAACGAGATGACGCTCAGCTTTGTGCCAAAGCTGGTTGTGGTGATCCTGACCTTTGGCATGCTGTCGACCTTCATGCTGACGCAGCTGTCGGACTTCTTCATCTTCACCTTCGACCAGATCGCCCAGGTGGGCTAGACACCTCATGTTGGGAATGGCGACATCACAGGTGATGCAGATGCCGGGTGTCGATCTGCAACTGGTGATGGAAATGCTTCTGCAGTACTTCCTTGCCAGCCTGCGGATTGGTGCCTTCCTGTTGTCGGCGCCGTTGTTTGGTGCCAGATGGCTTCCCCTGCAGGCTCGGATCATCATGGCGCTCAGTATTGGTGCGGCGGTGGTCAGCCTTGTGCCACCAATGGATGTGAACTTGCTGACATCCTCTATTGGAATGGCGATGATCTTCATCGAGATTGCCGTCGGCCTGACCGCGGGACTGACCCTGACGATCTGGTTTGCGGCGATGCTGATGGCAGGCGAGAAGATAGCTCACAGTTCCGGCCTTGGCTTTGCAGCGCAAGTTGATCCGATGACTGGCGCAAATACTCCGGTTGTCAGCCAAATTCTCTATCTCTTTCTTCTTGTTGTTTTCCTTTCGGTGGATGGGCATCTGTTCGCCATTGCGACCATGATTGAAAGCTACCGTATTCTCCCGCTTGGCACGCCACTTGCGCCCGATGTGCTGGTGGCTGCCGGGATC
>JAAZUU010000060.1 GCA_018624035.1 Rhodobiaceae bacterium
ATGGAAACCGCATCAGGCCAGGCTGTCGGCATCGTGCAGATCGCCGGTCTCGTGGCGCGGCGGATTCTGTTGGAGGCGGGAATTGGTGACCAGCTGGCCATCGGCCAGCAATTCGGTATCATCCGTTTTGGCAGCCGCGTGGATGTCTGGATCCCGGCCGACACGCCGGTTCTGGTGATGGCAGGGCAGCGCACGGTGGCTGGCGAGACGGTGATTGCCGATATGTCCGGCGGGCTGCAGGAGCCCGGCGAATCGAGGCGTGCGTGATGACGCCGGCACCGCATCCCCGGCGTCGTTTCAGAACGGTATCGATTTTCTGGCTACTGCCGAATGTCCTGACCGTGGCTGGTCTGATTTCCGGCCTGACAGCGCTTCGGTTCGCGCTCGACGGGCGCTGGGCGGCGGTGATCGGACTGATCGCCCTTGCGTCGGTCTTCGACGCGCTTGACGGCCGGACGGCGCGGCGCTTCAAGACAAGTTCGGCCTTCGGCGCGGCGCTGGACAGCCTCAGCGACCTGGTGGTGTTCGGCGTTGTGCCGGCGCTGTGCCTGTATCTCTGGGCTTTGCAGGATTCCGGCAATCTCGCCTGGTGGGCGACAATGTTCTATGCGGTGTCCATTGCCCTGCGGCTGGCGCGGTTTGATTCGGAACTTCGCGATCCGCCGGAACATTCAAAGGACTATTTTACCGGTGTTCCGGCACCGGCAGCGGGGTTTCTGGTCCTCGTGCCGATCGCTGTCGATCTGGAATTTGGCATAGCCTGGGCGCGCGAGGCGGCCTATGTCAGCGGCTGGCTTGTGCTGATCGGCGGGTTGGCGGTTTCCGCCCTGCCGACCTTCGCCGGCAAACGTGTCAAGCTGCCGGTGGGAACCGTTTTGCCGGTGATGGCGGGAGGGTCGATCCTGATTGCCGGAATCTTCATGCAGCCATGGATCACTTATATGGTTCTTGCCGCCGCCTATGCCGTTTCGATTCCCATTTCGGCGATGCATCATCACCGTCGGCGATCCGGCGGCTGAAGCCTGTCAACCGGCTGTCTGACGGCGTGTGGCAACACGTTCACGGTGAAACAGATACAGACCGCTCGCGACGATGATTCCGACGCCGAGGATGGTGCTGTTGGCGGGAATGTCACCAAAGACAAGATAGCCGAGGATTGTCGCCCCGATGATCTCGACATACTGGAATGGCGCCAGCAGATTTGCCGGAGCCTTGCCGGCCGCCAGCACGATGAAGGCATGGCCAAGCGTCGCGGCGATGCCCATGCCGATCACCCAGCCTGTTTCCTGCCATGTCAGCGCCGACATCGTGGCGCCGGGGATCGATAGCAGGCTTCCGGCCAGCACGATCACGCCAAGCGCCGCCATCGCGGCCACGCTGCCAAGAAACTGCATCTGATAGGGGTTCACATCGTCTGACAGGTGCCGGGTCAATACCATGTAGAGCGCCATTGACAGGGCCGAGCCAAGCGGCAGCACCGCCGCCCAGCCGAAGACCAGCACACTTGGTTGAACGATGATGATGGTGCCGGCAAGGCCGACAAGGATGGCGCTGATTCGTCGTGCGCGCAGCCTTTCGCCAAGCAGCGGCACTGACAGCAATGTCAGGATCATCGGTTGCGCGAAGAAGATGGCAATCGCTTCGGCCATTGGCAGATGCTGTAGCGCGGCGAAGAAAAATACCGTCGCCGAGGCCAGCAACAGACCGCGCACCGCCTGCAGGACGAGAGTGCCGGCCGGCACGCTCCACAAACGCAGCATGACGACAAAGGGCAGCATCAGAACGGTCTGCATGAAAAAGCGCCAGAAGGTGATTTCGAACGGGCCATGCGTGACCCCAAGCAGCTTGGCGAATACGTCAAGGAAGGGAATGATCAGCATGCCGGCACACAGCTGCAACGCGCCAAGCGCCTGCTTCGACTGCTGTGGTTTTGCGATTTCCATGGCGGCATCCTGCACGGCAATTCAAAGGAAGGTCAATCAATCTCGTGAGTCGTGCCGGTGGCCGCCTTCATATGCAGCCACAAGGTTGCAGTTTGGCCCGTTAACGGGCAAACTGTTGCTCTTGTAACCAGCCGGCGGAATCCTCTTCTGCCGGTCACGACGGAACTGCCATGTCCCTTGCCCTTCTGGAAAAATGCCTCAGCCGTGGCATTCGCATGACCAGTCAACGCCAGGTGATCGTTGGCGTCATCGGTGACTCCGAGGATCACCCTGATGTTGACGAGCTTTATCGCCGCGCTGTCCATGAGGACAGCACAATTTCGATTGCGACCGTCTATCGGACCGTCAAGCTGCTTGAGGAGGCCGGCGTCATCGACCGACTCGAGTTTGGTGATGGCCGCGCACGATATGAGGAGTCAGGCGAGCATCACGAGCATCTTGTCGATGTGGAAACCGGCGAGGTGATCGAGTTCTATCATGCCGAGCTGGAAGCGCTGAAAGAACAGATTGCACGCGAGATGGGCTATGAACTTGTCGACCACAGGCTTGAGCTGTTTGGCCGCAAGCTGCCATCCGTTGACGGGTGAGTGGTGACCTCTTGACCTTCGGCACATTTCCCCCTGCCTCGTCGAATGCGATGGCCGTGATCCGGTCGCGCTGCCCATGAACGACACAATTCAACGCCGCAATGTCATCAGGCTTGCCATTGCGCAGGCGCTGTCGATGACATCGATGAACGTGAATATCATCAATACGGCGCTTGTCGGGGTGCTGCTGGCTCCGGTCGCCTGGCTGGCGACATTGCCACTGTCGCTGCAATTTCTGACATCGATGATGGTCACCTTGCCAGCCTCGCTTCTGATGGCGCGATTGGGCCGCCGGCCGGTATTGATCGCCGGGGTCCTGATCAGCAGCCTGTCGACAACCTGCCTCGGGATCGCTGTTGTGACATCGAACTTCCTGATGTTCTGCGGTGGCAGCATGGGGCTTGGCATGGCGATGGGGATCGCCAGCTATTACCGCTATGCCGCAGCGGACGGAGTGCCGACGAGCCGACGGCCAAAAGCGATTGCCTATGTTCTCGCCGGCGGGCTGGCGGCCGGGTTGCTAGGACCTGAAATCGCGCGGCGGACGGTCGATCTGGTTCCCGAATTTCTCTATGCCGGCTGTTTCTTCACCGTCGCCGTTGTCCAGCTCACCTCGATTGCCGCACTGGCGGGCCTGAGGATCGAGCTTCCACCGAAAACCGCCTCCGGTGGACGGCCGATAGGGGCTTTCCTTCGCATGCCTGTCTTCGTCGTCGGGGTTATCTGCTGCGCGCTCGGTTACGCGCTGATGAGCTATCTGATGACGGCAACACCGCTTCAGGTGGTCAATATTGCCAAGCTTGGCACCTCGGCAAATGCCACCATCATCCAATGGCATGTGGTGGCGATGTTCCTGCCGTCTTTCTTTACCGGCTCGATCATTGCCCGACTCGGTGCGTTGCGGGTACTGTGGGCGGGCGTATTGTTCTACGGCATCACAATCTATCTGGCAGTCGGGGCAATCGGCTTCTGGCCCTACTGGATGGCGCTGGTGACGCTCGGTCTTGGCTGGAATTTTCTCTATGTGGGCGGCACCTCGCTTGTCGCGAGGGTGGCCGAACCCGAGGAACGTGGCCGCGTTCAGGGATTTGCCGATCTGGCGACGATGACCACGGTGGCGACGGCATCACTGTCGGCTGGCGCCATTCACAGCCAGTTGGGCTGGGATGCCGTCAGCCTGGTGGCGCTTGTCCCGGTCACAATCCTGGTCATCGCGCTTGTCTGGATTGGCGTCATGCAACGTCGTGACCCGCAGACGATTGTCTGAAGCTGTCGGATCTGTCCTGTAAGGCAAAAGGCTGTCAGCCGCCCGTCACATTCATATGTCGGCTGACGGCCGGATCGTTGTGGCGCCTGTCGATGATGAAATCATGACCTTTGGGCTTACGGCCAATAGCTTCGGCAATCGCCTCATCCAGCCCGGCTTCACCGCCATCGCGAAGGGCACGTCGCAAATCCGCATTGTCATCCTGGCCAAGGCACATGAAGAGCTGCCCGGTGCAGGTAACGCGCACGCGGTTGCAGCTTTCACAGAAATTATGCGTCAGCGGTGTGATGAAACCAAGTTTGCGTCCGGTCTCCTCGACTTTGACATAGCGCGCCGGGCCACCGGTGCGGAACGGAATATCTGTCAGCGTGAAACGCTTCGAGAGGTCGGCGCGCACGCGGGACAGTGGCAGATACTGGTCCAGCCTGTTCTCGGTGCCAATATCGCCCATCGGCATGACCTCGATGATTGTCATGTCGAATCCCTCATCACCGCACCAGGCTAGCATGTCGCCAAGCTCGGCATCCTTGTCGCCCTTCAGCGCGACAGCATTGATCTTGACGTTGAGGCCGGCTGATTGCGCCGCGCGAAGGCCATCGAGAACCTTTTGCAGATCACCCCAGCGGGTGATCTGCCTGAATTTGTCCGGGTTCAGAGTGTCGAGCGAGATATTGACCCGCCGCACGCCGGCATCGACTAGATCGTCGGCCATTTTGACAAGCTGGCTGCCATTGGTGGTGATTGTCAGCTCGTCAAGAACGCCAGCCTTGACCTCGGCACCAAGGGCGCGGATCAGCTGCATGATGTTGCGCCTGACGAGCGGCTCGCCGCCGGTGAGGCGAATCTTGCGGACACCGGCCGCCATGAATCGCCGACACAGCACCTCCAGCTCCTCGAGGGTCAGAAGTTCCGCCTTCGGCAGAAAGGTCATTTCCTCGGCCATGCAATAGACGCAGCGGAAGTCGCAGCGATCCGTCACTGAAACACGCAGATAATCGACTGTGCGCCCATAAGGGTCGATCAGCTGGTTCGGTTTTGTTGCCAGCGCGTCGTCTGTCAGCGGCATGCCTGTATCTCCCCACATTCGGATGACATGCTACGCCCCGGTCTTCCGACTTGGCAAGGAACGACACGTCGCACCCCCAAACATGGTTGGCGCAACCTGCCTGACCAAAAAAAAGGCCGTGAGAGATCTCACGGCCGAGTTTAGGGAGGAAACGCACGACGGGTGCGTCGTGCACTGCGTATATGCGCCCGAAGACTGACTCCGTCAAGCCTGCTCACAAGCTTTTCGAGAAAAAAACCTGGCAGGTAATGATTCATAAAAAAACATGAAAAAACATTTAGTTGAATTTCAAAAATCGCGCTCGAAAGGTAATGAATCCGGTGCCGGTGGCAGCAAGGTTATGATGTCCTCGGCGGTCTGTCCGGCCTCGCGGAAGGTCTGGATGCTTCGGGCGTCGTGCCGCTTGGCAAGGCGGTTGCCGGTGGGGTCCCGTACAAGGTCATGATGGAAATAGGCCGGCGAGGGCAGATCGAGCAGCGCCTGCAGCAGTCGATGGATATGGGTGCTGTCCTCGAGATCGGCACCGCGCGTGACAAGGGTGACGCCATCAAGCGAATCATCGACCACAACCGACAGGTGGTAGGAGGTGCCGATATCACGCCGCGCCAGCACGACATCGCCATGGGTTGTCATGTCCACAGGTCGGTTGACACCGCCGCGAAGATCGCGCCAGGTCAGTTCGCCCACAAGTTCAAGAGCGGCGGCGGTGCGCAGCCGCCAGGCCGGTTCCACACCCTGTTCGGCCCGTCGCACAGCCTCGCCGGCGGATATCGCGCTGTCGGTCGCCACCGGCGCTTCCTGCGGTGCTGACAGGACATCGGCAAGTTCGGTGCGGGTTAGGAAGCATGGATAGACGAGATCGCGAGCCCGAAGGCTGGCAAGAGCGTCTGCATAGGCGTCCAGACGGCGGCTCTGGAATATCGGGTCTTCGCGCCAGGGCAGGCCGAGGAATTCGAGATCGCGATATATCGCCTCGGTGAATTCAGGGCGGCAGCGCGTGTGGTCGATATCATCAATCCGAAGGATGTAGCCATCACCAAGTTGTGAGGCGACAAGAGCCGAATAGGCATGGCCGAGATGCAGCAGACCGGTCGGGCTTGGCGCAAACCGCGTTACCGGGTATGGCATCAAGGAAGAAACGGTCACGATTTTCGTGTCCCCTGAATTGTTGTGGTGCCGCCAAAGGCACCGATGGCCGTGAATATAGACCAGATGGACCGGTCGGGTGTAGCCTCGTGCAACTGCGGTCATCGGATTTGCAAACCCAGAAGTCGGGCTTGGCAGGAGAGACATGATGATGAAGAGTTTTGGTGCGTTGAGCGGTCATTTCAATGAACCGGCCCGTGGCGGCGCGCCGTCGAGCCTGATCGTGATCATGCATGGCTGGGGTGCCGATGCCAATGATCTGGCCGATCTTGCCTACCCGATGTCAGTGAGGTTCCCGGGCGCCGCGTTTTTCATCCCCAACGCGCCGGATCCCTGCTCGATGAATCCGATGGGCCGGCAATGGTTCGATCTCGCCGACACGACAGCCGGACCGGCCGCCGCCGCCGCGGTGATCGAGGAATCGGTGGCAGCGGCCATCACCGAACTCGGGCTTGCCATGACGGCGGTAGCGCTGACCGGGTTCTCGCAGGGCGGTATGATGAGCCTGCATTGCGGGCTTCACATGGCTGACCGGCCACAGGCGGTCGTCAGTTTTTCAGGCGCGCTTCTTGGTGGCGGCGACATCGCCGGAATTGAAGACAGGCCATCGGTTATGCTGATCCACGGCACGGATGATCAGGTGGTACCCTTCACCATGATGGAGGCGGCCTCGACCATCCTTGCCACGCATGGCATCGAGGTGACCTGCGTGGCGCGCCCGGGTCTTGGACATGGCATCGACCCGGACGCGCTGACCCAGGCGATTGACTTCCTTGCCATGCATCTCCCGGGCTGACGGCTCTCCCGGCACGCTGTCACGCCATCCGCAACATGCCCGCAATATTTTGCGGGCATTGTGTCGCAGTTCCCAATATATGGTGTAAGGCTTGTGTTTCCCGCGCTGGCATGTTCTGCTGACAGACGAGTGTTGCTCAAACCACACGGGGAGCATGATGAACGCAGGCAGTTACGCACCGGCCCTTGTCCTGAACGCAGATTTCCGCCCGCTCAACTACTTTCCACTGTCACTCTGGTCCTGGCAGGACGCGGTGAAGGCGGTATGTCTGGATCGGGTGACGATCGTCAGCGAATATGATGTTTCGATCAGCTCGCCCTCGATGGAGATGAAGCTGCCATCGGTGATCGCGCTGAAGGAATATGTTCCGCAGATGCGCAATCCCGCCTTTACCCGCTTCAACGTGTTCCTTCGCGACAGGTTTACCTGCCAGTATTGCGGCAATGGCCATGCGGCAGCTGACCTGACCTTTGACCACGTCGTGCCACGCTCGCGCGGCGGGCGCACGACCTGGACAAATGTCGTCGCCGCCTGCAGCCCCTGCAATCTTCGCAAGGCCAATCTGCTTCCCGAACAATGCGGGATGTCGCCACTGACAAGGCCGATGGCGCCCAATATCTGGCAGCTGCAGGAAAATGGCCGCGGCTTCCCGCCGAACTATCTTCATGAATCCTGGCGGGATTACCTGTATTGGGATACCGAACTGCAGCAGACCTGACAGGCGGCCTGCCGGTCAGACGCGCTCCGCAATCCTGATCGCGGTGCGGCAGCCCTGCTGGATCACCGCCTTAAGCGCGGCATAGAACATCGCCTCGCGACCACGGTGATCGACCGCGATATCGCGATGTTCCAGCTCATCGTCACGGAATTTCGAAATGGTGCCGCGGAGCCCCGCCTCCTCATCCCCAAGATGGTCGGCTTGTTTGGCATAATGCTCGCCGATAACCTCCTCGACGGCGATGGTGCATGCCATGGCGGCTTTCGGGCCCATGGCGGCCGTCACCGCGCCAAGCGCGAAGCCGGCAGCGCCCCAGACCGGATCGAGAAGCGAAGGCCGCACACGGCGCTCGTTAAGCAGTGATTCGAAGGCCTCGAGATGCTCGACTTCCTGTTCCATCATATGCTGGATCTGCGGGCCGGTGGCGTGGTTACGCAGAATGGCGAGCTGACCACGATAGATCTGCTGTGCCGCCCGTTCGCCAGCATGGTCGACGCGCAGGAAGCGTTCAATGTCGCGCCGCCCGGCAGAAGGTCTGGAAAGCTCTGTCATGTCTGTCTCGTTATGCGTCCGCCGAAAATCAAAGCCAGTATCGCCACAGCCGTGATATCAAGGCTGAACAGCGCATTCCAGCCTGCCATCGAGAGACCGAACAGGGACCATGGCACGTCGTCGCAGCGAATAACCGGCGTTGCCAGCAGCCGGTCGACAAGGTCCGCTGTAGAGGCACCCGCCCCGAGACTCGCCGTGCAGCCTGCCGGGCCGTCCCACAGCGCCCATTCCACGCCGGCATGATACCCGGCGACGCCGAAGCTTGCCAGCGCGGCGGCGGCGACCAGAAGCAATCCGGCCCGGTCCGGCAGCAGCACCATTCCGGCAAGCGCCGCGCCGATCACCCCGACATGCGCCCAGCGTTGCCAGATACACAGGCTGCAGGGGGCCATGCCGCCGATATATTCGAACAGGAACGCCGCGATCAGAAGCGCGGCTGACATCGCGGCGCAGATGATCAAGCCATGCCGCGGTGCCAGGATCACCGACAGTTCGGCACGAAGCGATGGTCGCGGCGGCCGTGTCAATGGATCAGCCACAGCGCACCCCCGATCAGGAAGACAAGCCCACTCAGCAACGTCATGACGATGCGGGCGTCACCATGATGGCGGGCGATTCCGGCGATGATGGCGAACCGCAACCCGCGCCCGACAAGTGACGTGGCGAGAAACGGGACCAGTGCAAAGCCGGCGATGCCGGCGCTGACGGCGATCACCTTGTAGGGAAGCGGGGTGAAGGCGCCGATGAAGACCAGTATGATGCCGAATGTGACAAAGCCCTGCTGGACGGCGGCGAATTTCCCGGGCGCCGCGATGACATGCGGCAGCATCGCCACGATCTGTTCAATACCGACACCCAGCACCGCGCCAAGCGCCCAGCCAAGCCCGCCACCGATCACCGAGGCGATTGTACAGCCGGCCGTCAGCCGGAGCCATGCCGCCGGCCGCGCCAGCACTGTCGCGACCAGAATCGGGTCGACCGGGATCGGAATGATGATCGACTCAAGTACCGCGAACAGCCACATCAGCCGTTCCGCCAATGCTGTCCCGGCAATGCGGATCACACGGTCATACTGGTCTCTGCAATATCGCCAGAGCGATGTCATCAAACGCCTCAAACCGAAAACAGGGGTGATGGTACGAGTGGGGGGACTCGAACCCCCAAGCCCTTGCGGGCGGTGGATTTTGAATCCACTGCGTCTACCAGTTCCGCCACACTCGCCTGATCCTTGAACGGTACTAGCCGACACCCCCGTCAGTGGCAAGCCTCCGCTTTACATGGCGCGTCAGATTTTCCAGATGCGGATCGGAAATGCCGTTCTCCTGCAAGGCCGTGACCGTATCGAACAGATACTCGCGGCAGGGTCCGATAAAGCCGCTGGCGGCGGCGATCACGCCGGCCTCATCCTCGATTGGCATGCGGGCCGCGTAATTCGGCCGGTCAGGCCTGGCCACAAAGCCGATACCGCGTTTGCGACCGCGCGGTGTGTGCAGGGTCAGCCAGCGGGCGCGGTAGGCCATGGTGATCATCTCGCGGCGCCACAGCAGATCAAGCTCCTCGATCGCGGTCTTTGGATTCAGCCGAAAGCCGACGCCGGCACAGCTGCCGCCACGGTCAAGCGCCAGCACCAGCCCCGGGCATTCCGGCGAGCCGCGTCCAAGCCGCGTCCACAGGCAGAAACGCCGGTGATTGCCAAAGATGCGGGCCTGCGCCTGTTCGACATAATCGACCACAGGATTGAAGATCAGGCTGCCATAGCCGAAAATCCAGATATCCGAGCAATCGGCATTGTCAGGGACAAGCCGACGCCGCGAGGCGTAAAGCTGTTCCTCCGAGGCAATGTCGACAGCGCCGTCATTGCGCTCGTTGGCCATCTTCATGATGGTGCCGGAAGCCAGATTTTCACGCGTTACCTTCAGGATCGGCTCATGCGTCATTGGTCCTCGTCACTCCCTGCCGCCGCCGGACCGCCGCCAACATGACGAACAACCCGCTGCGGGAAGGGAATGTCGATGCCGCGCGCATCGAGAACACCTTTCAGGTTGCGGTTCAGGTCCCAGTAGAGATCAAAGAAATCGTCATATTCCGCATAGGCGCGAAGCCGTACATTAATCGCGCTGTCACCATAGCTGACAACAAGGAATCGCGGTGCCGGATCGGTGAGCACACGGGAATCGGCGGCAAGCTCCATCATCGCCGCCTCGACATCGTCAAGGTTGCTGTCATAGCTGACCCCGATATCAAGATCGAGCCGCCGTGTTCCATATTTGGCATGATTGATGATGTTCGATGTCCAGATGGCCGAATTCGGCACGCTGATATAGACATTGTCGAAGGTGTCGATGATGGTGGTGAAGAGGCCGATTTCACGCACCGAACCCGAAACACTGGCTGCCTCGACCCAGTCACCGATCTTGAACGGCCGCAGGAACAGCAACATCAGCCCGGCGGCGACATTCGACAGCGTTCCCTGCAACGCCAGGCCGATGGCAAGACCGGCGGCACCGAGCACCGCGATGATCGATGTCGTTTCGACACCGAAATTGCCAAGCGTGACGACAACTGTCAGCGTCAGGATCGCATAGCGGACAAGCGCCGCGAGGATAGGCGCAAGTGTCCGGTCAATCCGGTTTGAGCGAGTCAGCCAGTCGCGCACCACCTTGCTGGCCCGCCGGGACGCCCAGACACCGATGATGATGGTGACCAGTGCGGCCAGAAAGTTCAGTCCATATTCGGTTGCCAGAGTCAGCGTCTGATCGGTCAACAGGCGCGACAGGCCCAGTTCATCCGAAATGGTGCTGAGGGATATTTCGTTCATGCCGCGACCCTGAAATGGCGAAATGGGAGGCCCCGGACCCGGTGCCGCGCGGCCGTGCCCGGTGCATTGTCAGGCACGTCGCTCGTCGCAGTATAGACGCCGGGCCGGCCGTCGCCAACCTTTGCCGGGAGCAATGTGGCAATTCGCCGGGCGGAACAGCCGAAGTGGCCCCGGTCACCCGGCCGCCTTGCCATGCAAATAAAGCACTTTCGAGCGTTGATATTCGGACAGGTTGCACGATATAGTGCCGCGCCATGGATTCCAGCCGTAAAAACAAATGCGAGACGATCGACTGGCGCGTCGGCCAGGCCCCGCTGAGCGGTCCGTCTCTGGTGGCGGCGATCGGCAATTTCGACGGTGTCCATCGCGGGCATGCCCAGGTGATCTCCGCCGCCATTGATGCGGCGCGCGCCGAGGGCCTTGCCGCGGCGGTGGTGACCTTTGATCCGCATCCGCGCGAGTTCTTCCGTCACGATGACGCCCCGTTCCACCTTGCCGACCGGCAGGAGAAGGACCGGTTGATCGCCGCGCTCGGGGTCGACCGGATCATTCATGTCACGTTCGATGACAATCTGCGCCGCACGGATGCAGAAAGTTTTGTCACTTCGGTGCTGCCGGCGCTTGGCGTGAAGGCGCTGTTTGCCGGGTCGGATTTCGCCTTTGGTCGCGGGCGTGGTGGAGATATAGATACCATCAACAGCATTGGCGCCGGGATTGGCATCAGCGCCACGGCCGTGACGCTGCTTGCGGATCCGAACAGCGCGGTGATCACCTCAAGCCGCGTGCGCGCCGCCCTGCAGGATGGCGAACCCGAGCGCGCCGCCGAAATGCTAGGCCATGACTGGGCGGTCACCGGAACGGTTCAGATGGGTGATCAGCGTGGGC
Organism: Rhodobiaceae bacterium; assembly: GCA_018624035.1. Classification (GTDB taxonomy): domain Bacteria; phylum Pseudomonadota; class Alphaproteobacteria; order Puniceispirillales; family Puniceispirillaceae; genus UBA8309. The sequence goes on from JAAZUU010000060.1 coordinate 11,779, forward strand.
GGACCATCGGCTTTCCGACCGCCAACATCCCGCTTGGCGATCTTCTGCATCCGGCCTTCGGTGTCTATGCCGTGCAGATTTTCGAGGCCGATGCCGGCCAGCCCTACAGGCTGCTTGGCAATGGCGTGGCGAATATCGGCGTGCGGCCGACGGTCGAGGATCGGGGCGTTCTGTGCGAGGCGCACCTGTTCGACCAACAGCCCGACCTCTATGGGCGGCGGCTCGCCATCGGGTTGAAGTCCTTCATTCGCCCGGAGCGTAAATTCACCGGCATTGACGAACTGACGGCACAGATTGCGAAGGATGCGCGCACGGCACGCGCGCTTCTGCCCCCGATCAAACAGACCGCCTGAATGAACAGGCCTGCCGGCGCCCGGCCTGCAGGCCAACAGGATTGAAAAGCGAGAGAGCTTGCGATGAGTTACAAAGAGACGGTGTTCCTGCCGCAGACCGACTTTCCGATGCGTGGCGGGTTGCCGAAGAAGGAACCCGAAATCCTCGCGCAATGGCAGGAGATGGATATCTATGCGCGGCTTCGCGAGGCCCGTGCCGATGCCGAGCTGTTCGTGCTTCATGACGGGCCGCCCTACGCCAACGGTCAGCTTCATATCGGTCACGCGTTGAACAAGATCCTCAAGGATGTGATCAACCGGTCGCAATCGATGCTTGGCAAGAACGCCAACTATGTGCCGGGCTGGGATTGTCACGGCCTGCCGATCGAATGGAAGATCGAGGAGCAATACCGCAAGAAGGGCAAGGACAAGGACGAGGTGCCGGTCCGGGAATTCCGCCAGGAATGCCGCGACTTCGCCGCCCACTGGCTGGAGGTGCAGTCCGAGGAGTTCCAGCGTCTGGGCGTGCTTGGCGACTGGAAGGACCCCTACACCACGATGGCCTATGAGGCCGAGGCGACAATCGCCGCCGAGCTTGGCCGCCTGCTGATGGATGGCAGCCTGTATCGCGGTGCCAAGCCGGTGATGTGGTCGCCGGTCGAGAAGACGGCACTTGCCGAGGCCGAGATCGAGTATCAGGATCATACATCGGTCACCATCTATGCGCGCTTCCCGGTGAAGACGCCGAGCCATCCTGCACTGGAAGGGGCGAACATCGTCATCTGGACGACGACACCATGGACGATGCCCGGCAACCGGGCGATGGCCTGCGGTGCCGATATCGACTATTCGGTGTTGCGCATCACCGCGCGTGAAGACGGTGCGCTGGCGAGCGAAGGCGATGTGATCTGTCTTGCGAGTGATCTGGTGGCCGAGGTGACCGCCGCCACCGGCATCACCGGAACCGAAACGCTGGCAACGCTGAAAGGCACCGATATCGAGGGCACGGTGTCGCGCCATCCGATGCATGATCAGGGGTATGATCATGATGTGCCGATGCTGCTGGCCGATTACGTTACCACCGAGCAGGGCACCGGGTTCGTCCATATCGCCCCGGGCCATGGTGTCGAGGATTACGAGCTTGCTCATCTGGAGCATGGCATCCCGCTTCCCGACACGGTGGCCGAGGATGGAAGGCTGATGGATCATCTGCCGGTCTTCGCGGGGCTTCATGTGCTGCGCGACAATGGCAAAATCGCCGAGATCATGGCCGAGCATGGCGGGCTGATCGGCATCGGCAAGCTTGTCCATTCCTATCCGCATTCCTGGCGCTCCAAGGCGCCGCTTGTCTATCGCAACACGTCGCAGTGGTTTGTCTCGATGGAATCGCATGGCCTTCGCGACACCGCGGTTGCCGAGCTTGGCAGGACAGCCTTCTATCCGCCGGCCGGCCAGCGGCGCCTGACCTCAATGATCGAGCAGCGCCCGGACTGGTGCCTGTCGCGCCAGCGCGCCTGGGGCGTGCCGATCACCGTCTTCGTCAACAAGGCGAGCGGCGAGCCGCTTCGCGACCAGGCGGTGATTGACCGAGTCGTGACCGCGATGCGCGAGGAGGGCGCCGATTGCTGGTTCTCCTCCGAGGCGTCGCGTTTCCTTGGTGCCGACTACAATCCGGATGATTACGAAAAGGTGATCGACATTCTCGATGTCTGGTTCGATTCCGGCTCGACGCATTCCTTTGTTCTTGAAGAGCGCGACGATCTGGTCAGTCCGGCCGATCTGTATCTTGAAGGGTCCGACCAGCATCGCGGCTGGTTCCATTCATCGCTTCTGCAATCCTGCGCGACGCGTGGCAAAGCGCCCTACAAGGGTGTGCTAACGCACGGCTTCGTTCTCGACGAGCAGGGCCGCAAGATGTCGAAATCGCTTGGCAATGTCGTCACGCCGCAAAAGGTCATGGACCAGAACGGTGCTGATATCCTGCGCCTCTGGGTGGTCAGTTCGGACTATTACAATGATTTGCGGATCGGGCCGGAGATCATCAAGCGGACAACCGACAGCTATCGCCGGTTCCGCAACACGCTTCGCTATCTTCTTGGTGCGCTCGACGGGTTCACCGCCGCGGAGGCGGTAAGCCACGATCAGATGCCGGCGCTTGAGCGCTGGGTCCTGCACCGGCTGGCACAGATAGATGACCGCATTCGCGCGATGACCGACAGCTATGATTTCCACGGCATCTTCACCGAGCTGCATACGCTGTGCAACAGTGATCTGTCGGCCTTCTATTTCGAGATTCGCAAGGATCGCCTCTATTGCGATGCGCTTGATTCGGTTGAACGGCGCGCCTGCCGGACGGTGATGAACGAGGTGTTCGAACGGCTGACCGCCTGGCTGGCGCCGATTCTGTGCTTCACCGCCGAGGAAGCCTGGCAGTCGCGCGTTCAGGATTTCGGGAACTCGGTTCATCTTCGCAGCTATGACCCGATCCCGGCGGCGTGGCGCGATGCGGGTCTTGGCGCGCGGTGGGACGGCATCAGACAGGTCCGCCAGGTGGTGACCAGCGCGCTGGAGACCGCACGCAATGACGGCGCCATCGGGGCCTCGCTTCAGGCGGCACCGACGGTGCATGTCAGTGCCGAACTGGCAGCTCTGTTCGATGGCGAGGACGCGGCCAGCCTGTTCATCACCTCGGCGGCGGAGATCAGCACCGACCCGGCACCGGCCGACGCCTTTCGGTTGGAAGCGGTGCAGGATGTGGCGGTGGCCTTTGCGACCGCCAAGGGCGGCAAATGCGCCCGCTGCTGGCGCATCATGCCGGAGGTCACGGAAAGCCGTGAAATCTGCCAGCGCTGCGATGATGTGGTGAATGCAGGAGCCTGACGCCAGACCGCCGGCCACCGGGCGTCGCCTGATCCTGGGGATCGGCCTGGCGGTGCTGATCGCCGACCTGATGACAAAGCAATTCATGCTTGGCTGGATTTTTGATCCGCCGCGGCGGGTCGAAGTTCTGCCATTCCTGAATTTTGCGCCGGTCTGGAATCCCGGAATCAGCTTTGGACTGCTGGCCGATGCCGGTGGTGTGATGCCGATGCTGCTGACCGCGCTGGCTTTTGCCGTGGCGGCGTGGATGGTCTGGAAGGCCTCCGCTTTTCAGCAGCTTGAACGGATTGGTGCCGGGCTGATCGCCGGCGGCGCTGTCGGCAACGCGCTGGACCGCATCCGCTTTGGCAAGGTGGTTGATTTTATCGACGTTTATGTTCAAACATGGCATTGGCCGGCGTTCAATATTGCCGACGCCGCGATTACCGTCGGGGCGTTCTTCTGGATCGTCAGCCTGTTTGTCGAGAAAGAGAATGGGCCGACATGACCTATTGGAATAATCCGATCCTGCATAGCGCAACCAGCCACCGGCAGCATCGCCGCCATGTTGGACGTGTCGCGATGACCTGCCTCCTGCTTGCCGGTTTCGGACTGGTTGCCAGCGGCTGCTCCAATTTCCGAAAGGCCATTGGCGAGGAAAAATCATCACCTGACGAGTTCGAGGTTGTGGTGCGGCCGCCTTTGTCACTGCCACCGAACTTCTTCGCCAGTTCCACGCAGCTGAAGGAAAATACGCCGGCGGCTCCGGTGGTTGCCTCTTCATCGGACAGTCCGATCGATGCGCGGTCGGTTGCAGCAACCACGCTTGGTGCGAGCGAGGGACAGGTGGCCGGCAGCTACGCGCAGATTTTCGATTTTTCGGCGGTGCCTGAAAATATCCGCGATATTGTCGACGAGGAAACATACGGTATCCGGTTCGAGAGGCGGATCCCGCTGCAGAAGCTGTTCGGCGGTCTTCCCGATATCGGGCCGGTGCTGGACAAGTTCGCCGAGGACCAGCGTCTTCGCCAAACCTTGCGCGAGGGCCAGTCCGCCACCACGGGCGGCACGCCTGCCGTCGATCTTCTTGATGACGAGCCGGTCACGATCGGCAACTAGCCGCCATGTCCGGCATCCGGCAACTCCCCGATACGCTGGTTGACCAGATCGCCGCCGGGGAGGTTGTCGAACGGCCGGCAAGCGCCCTCAAGGAACTTGTTGAAAACGCACTTGATGCCGGTGCCCGGCGGATCGCGATCACCCTTCTGCGCGGCGGCATTGACGAAATCATCGTGAGTGATGACGGGCATGGCATGTCGCAGGGCGACCTGTCACTTGCCATCCGCCGCCATGCCACCTCCAAGCTTCCCGACAGCCGCCTTGACGATATCAGGTTTCTCGGTTTCCGCGGCGAGGCGCTGCCCTCGATCGGTGCGGTGTCGCAGCTTGTCATCAGTTCGGTCACTGCCGGTGCGAGCCATGGCTGGCAAATCGGGGTTGATGCCGGCACTGTCACCGCCCCGCAGCCTGCCGCGCTTGATCGCGGCACGGTGGTCGAGGTGCGGCACCTGTTCAAGGCGGTGCCGGCGCGCCTGAAATTCCTGAAGACCGAACGGACCGAACAGGGGCG
>JAAZUU010000149.1 GCA_018624035.1 Rhodobiaceae bacterium
GCTGGAGGACTAGCAATGGCGATAAACCCGATAGATGCCGAACTTATGCGCAACCACATGGCAAGCATTGCCGATGAGATGTATGTCGCCCTGATGAAAAGCGCCTATTCCACAAACATCAAGGAGCGCAAGGACCATTCAACAGCATTGTTTGATCACACCGGGCGTGTTGTCGTGCAGGGCGAGAGCATGCCGCTTCATCTTGCGTCCATGCTGGGCCTCGTAGAGATTATTCTGGAAAAATACGGTGTCGATGGAATTCGCGACGGCGACATGTTTTTGTCGAATGATCCCTATGTCGGGCGCGGCTCGCATCTTCCGGATGTCGCCATAGCCGCGCCGGTTTTCTCGAACGGAAAACTGCTCATGTTTGTCTGCAATATTGCGCATCATGCGGATATGGGGGGCATGGCACCGGGTTCGATGGCAGGCGGCATGACCGAGATTTATCAGGAAGGCTTGCGTATTCCGCCAATAAAGCTTTTCGAGAATCATGAGCTGAAGCAGGATTTGATGGATATGATTCTGCTTAACGTGCGCGTCCCGGAAGAACGTATCGGTGACTACAACGCCCAGATCGCTTCCAACCAGCTTGGCATCAGACGTTGCAAGGCTCTGATAGAAAAATGGGGCGGCGACAAGATAACCGAGGGGTGTGACGCCATTATCGCGGCGGTCAAGAAACGCACCCGGGCAGGTATAAGCGGCCTTCCGGACGGCGTTTACGAATTTGAGGATATTGTGGATGATGATGGCCTCTCGAGAATGGACATCAGGATCAGGGTCAGGATCACAGTCGCAGACGATGAGATAGAGTTCGACTTTGCCGGCACCGACCCGCAGGTTGAAGGAAACAACAACGTTACCATGGCCGGTCTTCAGGCCAGCTGCCTTTACTGTGTCAAGGTGCTGATTGACCCTGAATGCCCGCAAAACCATGGCATGCTTGATCCGATAACCATCAAGGCTCCCGAAGGCAGCGTGGTAAATGCCGTCTTCCCGGCTGCGTCTGCTGCGCGGGCACAGACCGCGCAACGCATCGTCGACTGTGTTCTGGGTGCGTTTGCCGATGCCTGTCCCGAAAGGGTCATTGCCGCCGGCAACGGTGCCAACACATCGGCAGCCTTTTTCGGCCAGTCGCAGACGGGCAAGTATTATGTGTATCTTGAGACACTTGGCGGCGGTGCCGGCGCGCGCGCATACAAGGATGGAACCGACGGTGTGCAGGTTCACATGACCAACACATCCAACCTTCCGATTGAGGCACTGGAAACCGAATATCCGTTAATGATCGAACGCTACGAATTTGTTCAGGATTCCGGTGGCAGCGGAAAATATCGTGGTGGCCTAGGAATTCGCCGGGATTACCGGCCAATCGGTCATACCATGACCTTTTCCGGTCAGGGGGAGCGCTTCAGGAACCAGCCCTGGGGTATTTTTGGCGGCAGTGCCGGTGCTGCCGGAAAGTTTACGCTGATCCATGACAATGGTGAGGAAAAGCGTCTCGCCAACAAGCCGGCAGCATTGAAGTTGGATGACAATGCAATCATCAGCGTTGTTACCGCAGGCGCCGGCGGTTATGGCGACCCCGCCGAACGTGCCGAGGCCGGTCTTCGGGAAGATGTCGAGAGCGGCAAGTTTTCTTCGGATTTCATGACCCGAAACTATCACAGATAGGAAGCGTCAGACCAAGGTCCACCATCGTGTTCTGGAACAAATGAAAAACAACATAATCAAAATGGAAACTCTCTCGCTGACAGACAGGGTTACGGAAATTCTCCGTAACAAGATCCTTGATCTGTCGTTGACGCCGGGGACGCAACTGGATGAAAAAATGCTGCAAAGCCAGTTTGAGTTCGGGCGCACCCCCATACGCGAAGCGCTTGGGCGTCTTGTGTCCGAAGGGCTGGTGGAGACACGTGCCAGCCGGGGATTGCGCGTAACACCGTTCAATCTGGTAAACACCTTGGAACTGGTCGATGCCTATATCCTGTGTGAAAGAATGGTGTCCTATAATCTGCGCATGCTCGATGATGGCCTTGTTGATGATCTTCTGGAAATCGATCAGGCGTATCTGAAATACAGCCATGATGCCGAACTTCTGGAAATCACCCAACAAAACGCCCTGTTTCATGCGCGCCTCGCGCTGGCAACACGCAATAAATATATCATCGAATATTCGACGAAACTTCATAATCTCGGGCGCCGGCTGTCTTTCTATATCTACATGGAAGAGGACGCATTGCCTGACAAGCTTCAGGGTTTGTTCGACCGTACCAGAGGCGATCACAGCAGTATAATCCGTTGCATCAAGGATCAGGATCGTGAAGGTCTTGTCTCCAATATGACAGATCATGCAAAGCTGTTTCAGGAGCGGTTGGGCGCGTTGCTCAACTTGGAAAAGAAGTTCGAATTTGATTTTTCACTGAAGAAGTGAGCCCCTCGACTCTGACCCCGGGACTGGGACCCCGGGATTGGGAGAAGTCGTTTGCATTACGACGAATGTTATTGTGACGGAAGGAAACCAGCGTGCTTGCCAACCGGTTGAATGCCATCAAACCATCGCCGACAGTCGTTGTCTCCAACCTCGCAGAACAACTCAAGCGTGAGGGAAAGGATGTCATAAACCTTGGCGAGGGCGAGCCTGATTTTGATACGCCGGATCATATAAAGGAAGCCGCTGTCAAAGCCATTGCCGAAAACAGGACACGCTATACGCAGGTTGATGGCATCGATGAACTGAAGCGCGCTGTCGTGGAAAAATTTGCCCGCGAGAACAATATCGAGTGCGGCCCGCAGAGCGTGACGGTCGGCTCGGGTGCCAAGCACGTTATTTATAATGCTTTCATGGCCACGCTTGACCCGGCAGATGAAGTTCTGATCCCGGCGCCATACTGGGTTTCGTATCCCGACATGGTGCTTCTTGCGGGCGGGGTGCCGGTACCCATTGATTGCACCGCGGATGCCCGGCTGAAACTTCGTGCGGAACAGTTGGAAGCCGCGATCACTCCGCGAACCAAATGGCTGGTGATGAATTCACCAAGCAACCCGGCTGGCGCAACCTACAGCAAGCAGGAATTGCTCGAGCTTGCTGAAGTATTGGTTCGCCATGATGATATCCTGATCCTCATGGATGATATTTACGAGCATATCGTTTTTGATAATTGTGAATTCAGAACCCTTGCCGAGGTGGCGCCCGAGCTGCAGCACAGGATTCTGACATTGAACGGGGTTTCAAAAGCCTATTGCATGACTGGCTGGCGCATTGGATATGCCACCGGCCCGGAACAGATGATCAAGGCCATATCAAGCATCCAGTCCCATTCGACAAGCAATCCGAACTCGGTTGCGCAATATGCGGCGGTGGCGGCGCTGACCGGCCCCACCGATTTCATTGCCAGCAACAACAGGCGTTTTTCCGAGCGTCGTGACTATGTTGTTGAAAGCCTCAACCGTATCAGGGGCCTCAACTGTACCACACCTGAGGGTGCCTTTTTTGTCTTTCCGTCCTGCAGCGCTCTGATTGGTGCCACCTGTCCAGATGGGCAGCAGATCGGATCGGATGTTGATTTTGTCAATTACCTGTTGCGTGATGCCGGTGTGGCGACGGTTCCCGGTGCTGCGTTTGGCACAGATAGATTTTTCAGAATTTCATTTGCGACAAGCATGGAAAACCTGAAACTTGCCATGCGTCGTATCGAAAGCGCTTGCGAGGCGCTTCAGATTGCAGGATGAACACAGCTATGAAACAAAACGGGCTGATCAACAATCTGCCGCGCTGACCCGTTCGTGATTAAGCGCTTATATTGGAAGGGGTGATCATTATGAATGAAGAGATGATAAATCAGGTTCGAAGCCGCTTTGCGCAGGTCGATGCCTGTCCGCAACAGGGGCCGCGCGTCTTTTTCGAGAATGCCGGCGGGGCGCTGACGCTGAACAGTGTTGTCGACACCTCAAGAACCTATGCCGCCATTCCCGACAATCAGGGCCGCGACAATGCCGGATCGCACGAACTTGTTCGTGTGATCACCAAGGCCAAGGACGACATGCGGGTTTTCATGAACGCGCCTGACGGCCAGTTCTTTGTCGGTGAGAGTGGCACCGAATTGCTGTTCCGCGTCATCATGAATGCCTGTCTTGGCACGGCTCACGACGGCATCGTTCTTGGCTCCACCGTCGAACATCCGGCAACACGCAGCGCCTGTCACCGATGGTCAAGGATTTCCGGAAAGACACATCGGCTGGTCGCCCATGATGACGCGCTCGGCCTTGTCACGGCAGAAGATTATGCAGCGCAGGTCACACCGGACACGCGCGTCGCCACCATCCTTCACACCTCACCGGTCACCGGCATGGGCATGGATGTCGCCGCCATATCAGGGGCCATTCGCGCTGTCGCGCCGGACTGTATCATCATAGTCGATGGCATCCAGCATGCGGCCCATGGACAGATCGACCTCACCAGCTATGACGTCGATGGCTATGTCATATCGCCCTACAAGATGTTTTCCCGCCATGGCTATGGCCTTGCCTGGATTTCCGACAGGATGACGGCGATCGAACATGACTCGCTGGTCGGTGGGCCAGAGGGCAACTGGGAGCTTGGCACACGAGACACCGGCGCCTATGCGACACTCTCGGACGTCACCGACTATCTGGAATGGCTTGGAACGCAGGTCACCGAAAGCACCGACAGGCGCGAGCGCTTCAAGGCGGCCGGCGCGGCCATTCACGCTCATGAAAAATCTCTCACAGATGCGATGATCCACGGCACCGGCAATTTGCCGGGCCTTGCCAGCATGCCGCGGGTGAAGATCATCGGCGGCATCGACAACCCGGCCCGTGAAGGGCTTGTCTCGCTCTATGTCGAAGGCATGAATCCAGCCGATGTGGTGACAGATCTCAACAAAGAGGGCATTCGCACGCATCTGCGAAAAGCCGATCACTATTCCGGCAATATCCTCGACCCGCTGGGGCTTGACGGCTGCGTGCGCGTCTCAATGTGCCACTATAACAGCCTGCACGAGGTGGCGCATTTCCTCGCTGCGATGAAATCCATCGTCGAATAGCCGGGTGAGACAGACTCGCGGAACTTAAATCAGCAGCGACCAGCGACATTCTTGCTGGTCAGGCGGCGGCGCTGCGCTTTGTGCCCTTTCTTGCGTTGTTATCCCAATTCGCCATGGTCTCCAGATGGCGATTGCGGGCTGGAACAGCTTGCTTTGCACATTATCCAGCCCCATCGCGTCCAGCTGCATATGGAGCCACTGGTCATCCCGTCTGTTGGATATGATTTGGCTTTGTCTCAAGGCATCACGGAACTGCCTTGTTTTCAAGGCCACCACGATGCGAGGCTTTGGATAATGTGACAGCAATGCCTTCGGCACACGTCTACAGAAGTAGTAGAAGCCACGCTTGCGATACAGATGATGGTTTATTTGACCTACCATGCGACCTACCCAATTCAGCAGTGATTGACTAACTGCTTGAATCAAGGTGCTTTATGGCAGGTGAAACACGGTAAATGGTGCCCGGGGGCGGATTCGAACCTCTGACCTCTGCCTTCGGAGGGCAGCGCTCTATCCAGCTGAGCTAGTAAAACGGCGAGATTTCAATCGGTTAGATGAGGGCAGTTTTCCGCAAATTGTCCCAAATGTCCACTAATTTAATCCTCTGTGTGACCAGAGTGTGACCGAATGAGGGACGAACGATCCTAATCAAAATCGTTTCATAAGATTATGCCTGTCACGGCAACACACGTTAGTAGAC
>JAAZUU010000061.1 GCA_018624035.1 Rhodobiaceae bacterium
AATGCCTGGTTGGGTGGTTGGTCAGCTGGAGGAATGGCGGCTCGTCTTGCGACTTCAGTGGGAGCCTCCGGACCTTTTATGAATTCACGACAGGATTTTAAAGGTTTTGTGAGTATGTATGCCTATTGCGTATCGCCAACAAATACAGAGCATAAATCAGTCCCATTTAAAGCTTTTTGGGGCGACGCCGATTGGGTCTTTGATGAGAAGGCATGCAACTCAATGATAAACGAAATGCAGAACGATGGAGTGATTGCGACAAGTCATCTATTCAAAGGGAAAGTCGGTCACTCTTGGGATAACATGTGGTTTGATGACCGCAATAAGGGTTGGAAAAAGACAAACAGTCGTTGGAAAACAGGAGGGCCAGACGTGTATGCCTGTAAAGGTGCTTACGACTATTCAAAGAACAAAATTACTTTCAAAGGTGGTGAAATTGACTCATTTGGTGAACTGGTGACTTGGGAGAATGCTCTCGACGCCTGTGGTATAAAGATGGGAAGCAGTGGCGCGAATAGAAAAGTAACAAAAATAGTGGACGATCAAATAATCGAAATAATCAAAGCCAATGCCAAGTAGGCTTTGTCTCCTAATTGTTCTTTAGTCACATCGCTTGGGCTAAAATATCGCTTGGCCTACATCATCGCTTAGCCTGAATCATCGCTTGGCCTGAATCATCGCTTGGCCTAAATCATCGCTTGGCCTCAGGCTGTTAAATTATCGGTTGGCTGACAAAATATATCAGCATCAGCTCAGTTGACTGTTAATCGCTTGGCCGGCGGTTCGAATCCGTCCCGGGGAGCCAACCTCCTTAAAGCAAGGTCCGTGGACCGTGGCTCAGGTGACTGTTTCCAAACGATTAACGTTCTGGGACAGGTGCTTGTGTTTCCAAGGTGCGGGCAAGATCTGGGCAAGGTCTCCGGTATATTTTTACAATCGGAACGGCACATATTACTTCTCGCATGCCGTCCCCGCTGATCTTCATCATCGCTTTCCCAAGCGGAAGATCGAGGTCTCTCTTCGTACAAAATCAGAATCAAAAGCTGCCAGATCTGCTTCTGCCCTGTCCGACAGGCTGGAGCGATACCGGGACAGCTTGCGGATGGAGATGATCTATTCGAAGGAGCTTGGCAAACCGCCCCTACAGGTCAATTGTCAAAACCTTACCTGCAACCTTGCCTGAACCATGGACCAAGGTCCGGGGAAAGCGTCTCGAGGTTAAAGCTTCGCGGCTCCCGCCTCGTGGACGCCGAACCGGGGTTACTTGGGGTATGTGCGAGATCCGGATCGAGTTGGGCAGAGGGGTGGGGCGTATGTTGGCGGTGCTTGCGGCCTGGACCCTTAAAATTTTCTAAAACCAGTCAACCCAGAGATAGTCAAAATAATGCAGATGTTGGTTTTTCCATGCAATTAACTTAAACCAGTCCGCATGAGTGCAGAACTCTCAAAGTCAGGCAAGGTAACAATCGTCGAGGTTGCCAAGGCCGCAGGTGTCGACCGGTCAACGGTCTCTCGTGCCTACAACCAGCCTGAGATGCTGCGGCAGGCTACCATTGAAAAGGTCAAGTCTGTCGCCGTAGCGTTGGGGTATTCGCCAAACACCGCCGCCCGTGCCCTGCGGACCGGCCAGGTGCAAAATATCGCGCTGATCGTCCCTGATCTGACCAACCCGTTCATGCCGCCGATCGCACTTGCCGCCCAGAAACAGGCGGAGAAACGGGGTTATTGCGTTTTTATCGGAAACGCGGATGAAAATCCCGGTCACGAAGAACGACTTCTTGAGAGGTTCAGCGATCAGGTTTCCGGTGCCATACTGGTGTCCCCGCGTTCCGATGAGGCAGTGATCAGGGATATAGCGAATCGCATTCCGCTTGTGTTGATCAACCGGGACATACCAAGCATCCCAAGAGTATTGATCGACGCCGGCCGAGGCATGGCCATGGCCGTGGAGCATCTTGCCAAACAGGGTCATGTGAGGCTGGCCTATATTAGCGGCCCAGCTCAATCCTGGGCGAACGAGCAGCGGTGCCAGGCCGTTTTCAACGCCGCCAACAGGCATGGTGTTCAATGTCTTGAAATTGCCGCCGGGGCCGCCTCGTTCGCTTCGGGAATGAAGTTGATTGACGAACTTGTCGCGACAAGCGCGTCCGCGTTTCTCGCATTCGACGACGTGTTGGCGCAGGGGGTCTATTTCGGTTTGGCGGAGCGCGGTTTCAGCGTCCCTGGCGATTTTAGTCTTGTGGGCTGTGATGATGTTTCGGGATTGCCGGTCCTGACCACCGTATCCAGCCAGACGACCCAGGCCGGCAGGCTGGCGACGGAATTGTTGATCAAGACGTTGAAATCCGGCACCACGCCGGACATCTGCGAACTTCTCGATACCGAACTGATCCTCAGAAAAACGACTGACAAAGCAATCGGCAGGATGTGACGAAGCGCCCGCCTACCGGGTGTCGGATCATCGCTGGTCGGAACCTTCCACCTTGCGGCAGATTGACATTCAATCGATTGCATGGGAGCATTTTTTGCTAAGGGGGCTTCGAAAGTCATGACCTATGCAGACAGGGTGCGTGAAAAATCGGAAGTATTAACCAGCTGGTCCGTGGAGCGGGCGGCCGTCACTGCCTATCGGGACCGGCAGGCCATGGGCGCGGCCGCAGCCTCGATGATCGCGCGGCAGATCCTTCATGTTCTCGAGGCCAAGCCAGAGGTGCGAATCGTGTTCGCTGCCGCGCCAAGCCAGTCGGAAATGATCTCCAGTCTATTGGCTATCGGGGATATTCCCTGGGACCGTGTCACAGCCTTTCATATGGATGATTACCTCGATCTGCCGTCCGACGCGCCGCAGCGATTTGCCAACTGGCTTGACAATAATCTGTTCTGCAGGGTGTCCATCGGCGTCGTGCACCGCATTCCGGCAATCGGGATTGCCGAGGAGATTTGCCGGGATTATGCAAGCCTGCTTGCCGAGGCGCCGATAGATATCGCGTGTCTTGGCATTGGCGTGAACGGCCATATCGCCTTTAATGACCCACCGGTCGCGGATTTCGACGACCCGGCGATGGTCAAGGTGGTCGAACTCGACACAGCCTGCCGGCAACAGCAGGTCGATGACAGCTGTTTTGCTGCGTTGTCCGAGGTGCCGAAACAGGCGATCACCCTGACAGTGCCGCAGTTGATGGCGGCCCAGGCGATCTTCTGCGTGGTGCCGGGGCATCACAAGCGAGGCGCTGTCGAGGCGGCGCTGGACGGGCCGATGTCAACAGACTGTCCTGCAAGTATTCTGCGCACACATCCGAACTGCAAAATTTTCCTGGATCGGGAGGCCAGTCCCCGTGTCTAACAAGATTGCAACTCTGGCTGACCAGCTTTGCGAGACATATCTCGCCGGCGTCGTGGATCTGATGCGCACCATTCATGAACAGGAGAAAGGGCCCATGGAAGCCGCGGCCAGGAGAATGGCCGAACAGATAGCTTGCGACAGGCTCATCCATATCTTCGGTCCAGGAGGGCATTCCAATCTGGCCAGCCAGGAATTGTTCTTTCGCGCTGGCGGCCTGATGCATATCAACGCGATCCTTGATGAAGGTACGCTGCTTTCGAATGGCGCGTTGCGGTCCATGGCCATTGAGCGCACCCCGGGGTACGGCAAGGTGGTGATCGAGAATCAGGGGCTTGGCGAAGGCGACCTGCTGATACTTGCCAATGCCTATGGCATCAATTCCGCGCTGATCGATGCCGCGCTGACGGCGCGTGAGCGGGGCGTTTTTGTTATTGGCGTGAGTTCGAGAACACATGCCGATCAAACAGCGCCCGACCACCCGGCAAGGCACCCGTCGCGGCAAAATCTGCATGACATTGTTGATATCAGAATCGACACCAAGGTGCCCATCGGTGATGCCATTATCGAGGTTCCCGGCGTGTCCGAAAATACCTCGGCCGTCTCGACATTCGCCAACGCGTTCGCGCTGAACTGTCTTGTGATCCGCACCATCGCCCATCTTGGCGAAACGGGTGAAGACCCCCCTATATGGCGCAGCGGAAATGCGCCCGGTGGTGACGAGGCCAATGGCCGCTTTCTTGAAAGATTTCGAGGGAGGGTCAGGTCGCTTTGACAGATCAGGTCACATATTCATGCCGGGGCCTGACAACCGGACAGGCTCTCTCGATCCATGTAAAGGGCGGTGTGATCGCAAGTATTGATCATGGGGATGCCGCGCCGCGCGCGGCGCCGCTGATCATCCCGGCGCTGGTGGATCTGCAAGTGAACGGCTTCATGGGGCATGATCTCAATGAAGGTCACCTGGCCGTGGAAACGGTCATTGCCCTGAGCCGGGCGCTCAGCCGGGTCGGGGTCTGTGCCTATCTGCCGACATTGATCACGGCAGGCGAGGATGAGATCTGCCAGCGACTGACAGCCATCGGGCAGGCTGTTGAAGAGTGCCCGATATCGGGCAAGATGATTGCTGGCATTCACATTGAGGGTCCCGCGATCTCGCATCTTGACGGGCCGCGCGGCGCCCATCCGGCAGAACATGTCAGGCCTGCTTCGGTGGCTGAGTTTGCGCGCTGGCAGGAGGCGTGTGGCGGCCTTGTTAAAATCGTGACGCTGGCCCCCGAGACGCGGGGCGCCTGCAAATTCATCAAACATGCGACCTCAACCGGTGTTGTCGTCTCGCTGGGACATAGCAACGCCGATGAGGAGGATGTCGCCCGCGCGGTGGATGCCGGGGCAACCATGTCCACGCATCTCGGCAATGGCATATCCAATCTGCTGCCGCGTCATCCAAATGCCATCTGGGCGCAGCTTGCGGATGATCGTCTGACGGCTTCCTTCATCGCGGACCGGCATCATCTCCCCAAATCGACATTGACGGCCATGATCAGGGCAAAGGGCGTCGAGCGCTCATTGCTGATATCAGACAGTGTCAGGTTCGCCGGACAGCCCGCAGGTCGTTACCACTCCGCCATCGGCGGGGATGTCGAGGTGTCGCAGGATGGCAGGGTGTCGATTGCTGGCACGCCGTTTCTTGCCGGAAGCGGGAGCTGTCTGCTGGATATTCTGCTGGGATTCCCCGAATTCACCGGCATGCCGCTTGAAGATGCGGTCACCATGGCCTGTTCGGCTCCAGCACGGCATATCGGACTTAAAAATGAACTTGCCGAGGGACAGCCGGCGAATTTCATCCTGCTTGAGCAGGACGGGAAGGCCTCGAAACCAGCTATCAGTGACATCATCTTTAATGGCGAGAGTGTGATGTGATGGTCGAGGTGGGCGTATCGAAGGTCGAAATCACACCTCCGCCGGGATTGGCAATGGCCGGGTTCGCCGCGCGCAGCGCCCCCGCAACCGGCACCCACGACCCCCTGACAGTGAGGGCGTTGGTCGTAGGGAACAGCGCCCTTGTCACCGCCGATGTCATCGGTATCGAGGCGGCAATGTCGCGTCGGGCCCGCCGGCGCAGCTGTCTGGCCGATGATGCCATCACCATAGCCGCCACGCATACGCATGGAGCGCCGAACTCCATGCAGGGACGGCTCTGGTCCAGAGCGGATCCCGATTTTCTTGCGGCATTGGAAACAGGCATAGTCGAGGCCATTGACAAGGCCGTCGCATCACGAAGGCTGGCGAGCATACGGGGCGGTAATGGCAGCGATCCCGGCTTTGCGAAGAACCGTCGCCACAAAGACGGTGCCGTGGATCCGGTAATACCGATCCTGCGGTTTGACGGTCTCGATGGAGACCCTATCGCGATACTGGTTTCATATGCCTGCCATCCAGTGGTTCTGGCGGCGGACAATCTGTTGTTGACTGGTGACTATGTTCATTTCGTAAGAGAAGAGCTTGAGGCGGCTCTTCCTGGCGCTGTCGCCATCTTTGCGACCGGTTGCGCCGGCGACATCAACTCCGGACACTCGGCACAGAGCTCGCTGTCGGCACAGGGGAATGCCGATCGTAGCTATGAGATGGCGGCGCATATCGGCAGCGGGATCGCGAATGCCGTCATGAACTGTGATCTGTCCGCCCTGGACCATCGGTTTGGTGTTGCGGAAGACCGGATCGATCTTGATTTCCTGTCACGGGAAACCGCATCGGCGGACATGTTGATCGACCAATGGAACAATCTGGCACATAGCGATGCCGATAAGGCGTTCATCTATGAAATCTGGATCGACTGGGCCAGGAACAGGATGGCTACCGACATCGAACCGCTGGAAGTGCGATGCACGGCGCTCTATTGGGGTGGCAGCGTCCTCATCGGGCTGCCGGGCGAGGTATTTGCACAATCCGCGCTGCGTCTTCGTGACAGCATCGCCGGCGAAGGCATGGCGGCTGAATGTCCCGTTTTCATCATCGCCTACGCCGATGACAACCCGGGTTATATCCCGCCGAGTGCCGAGTACCGGTTCGGCGGTTACGAAATCGACGAAGCACACAGATTTTATGGACTTGGCGCCACATTCGCGCCGGGCTCGGCCGAACGTCTGGAGCAAACCGGATGTCTTGTGGCCAAAAATGCTGCGGTCGCAGTGGCCCAGAATGAACGGGCAATCAACAACAACACAATCGAGAGAGGAAACAATGGGTAAACTCAATTTCATTGGACGAATGTCCACCATTGTCTGTCTTTCCGCCGGAATTACGGTGGGGGGGCATGTCGCTGCGAATGCAGAGGACATTGTGATATGGGGCGGCTTCCCTGAATTGCAGGGCTATTACGAACGCGTCGCCGAGAGCATGAAGAGCACGCATCCTGACCTGAATGTGATCGTTGAGCCTATCGGTCTGCGCGATCATGAAAAACGTGTCGCCCTGGCCCTGTCCTCGGGTCTGGATGAAACGACAGTTTTCGAGCTTATCGGCTCGACAGCCAATCGCTACATCGTCAATGACCTGTTGCCATCGGCGCCGGCGAATGTTGCGGGCTTCGTGAACAATGCGGCGAATTTCGAGCCGTTCTTTCAGGAAGTCGCAGCTGTGGATGGCAAAGTCTACGGCGTGCCTATCTTCCGTGGCCAGGGCGCTCTGTTCTACAATACCGATATGTTCGCGGCTGCCGGGCTTGATGGCCCACCAAAGACCATGGCCGAATATACCGAATATGCGAAGAAGCTGACACAGCGTGACGCGTCGGGCAACCCGACGGTTTCAGGCTGGTCACTGCGTCTGTCGGGCGGTGGCGGCGGCATCGCCGAGAAATTCTGGATCAATCTCCACCAGTTTGGCGGCTCGCTTCTTGAAAAGGCCGGTGACGGCTACAAGGCCAGCTATGCCAATGACGCTGGTCTGGCGGCGTTGCGGCAATATGTCGAGGCTGTCAGCGGTGACAAGACCGTCACCGTAGAGATGCCAGCCGATGCGGCTGCGTTCCAGCGTGAGCAGACAGCCATGTTCATTCGGGAAAGCTGGGTGATCGGTGATACGGCGAAGAAAGCTCCCAATCTGAACTACAAGACAGCGCTGCTGCCGCGTGGTTCGATCGCCCTGCCGGTGAACCTCTATGTTGCCGGCGGCTCGGAGAAGGCGCAGAAGGCAGCCTGGGAATTCGCCATCGAGGCCAACAAGCCGGAACATCTGATCTGGATGCTGGACAATGTGGGCTGGCTGCCAAACCGCAGCGGCGTGGACTATTCCTCGGTGACCACGGCGAAGCCGCAATTCTCGGCCTTTGTCGATCTGCCTGATGACTATGCCTTCTTCACCCTGCCGTCGATCGAGCCCATTAATGAAATCCTGACGCGCTTTGCGGCAAAGCTGACCGAAGCCTATGCCGACAGCTCGCTGGTTGGAAATGATGCCGCGATGATGGCTGTGCTGGAAGAATCGGCCGCCGAGACCAACAAGATCCTAGATCGGGCCGGTATTCTTGGCAAATAATCTCCTGTAAAATCGTGAGTTCGGCGCTTGTTGCGGCGCCGAACTCAAATCTTGAGGGGAAAGACAAAGTGTCCAGGAAAAAGCGATTTTGGTTTGCCATCATTGCAATATTGCCGACATTTGCGATTTTTGGCTGGGTGCGGATGTTTCCAATCGCGGAAACGCTGCGGTTAAGCCTGTTTGAGTGGAATTTACTGTCGAGGAACAAACCGTTTGTCGGTCTTGAGAACTTCAGGGAGCTCTTTCAGGACGACCAGTTTCTTGACGCCATTATCAATACGGCCGCCATCGCGTTTGGCGCGATGGCAGTCACCATCCCTGTGTCGATGGTTCTTGCCGCGGTCATATATCACCGGACAAGAAGCCGGTTCGCCGGATTCTATGAAACGGCTGTTTTCATCCCCCATGTAGTGTCGCTGGTTCCCGCCGCGATGGCATGGAAGTGGGTTTTCGATGCCAAGCTTGGCCCCCTGAACCGTTTGATCGTTGCCTTTGGCGGCGAGGCCCAACCCTGGCTGTTCGATCCGGTGCTTTCGGTCATCTGCATCATTCTGCTGGTATCCTGGCAAACGCTTGGTTATGGCGTTCTGATCTATCTTGTCGGCTTCAGGAATCTTCCCAAATCCGTTTATGAGGCAGCCAGACTGGATGGCGCGAACGGCGTGCAATCCTTCTTTTTCATGTCGGTGCCTCTGTTGAAGCCCATTACGCTGTATGTGTCGGTGGTGACCCTGATTTCGGGGTTCAATGTCTATGCGCAGGCCTTCATTCTTGCGTCCGATACGCAAGGAGCTCCCGGCCGCCTGGTCCGCGTGCTGGTTCTTGATATGCTGGAGAACAGCTTCCAGAACTTCCGTGTCGGATATGCGGCGGCCGAGGCGGTGATCCTTCTGGTGATTGTGTTGGTGCTGACCGGAGTGCAATTCGGCCTGCTCAGACAACGGGGGCGGAAATGACGGTGTCTTCCAATACAAGATCGCGGCGGAAAAACCTCCTCCTCGACATGATGTTGTTTGTCATTTGCGTGCTGCTGCTGCTGCCACTGCTGCTGCTGATCGCGAACGGCTTCAAGACACCCCAGGAAATCCTTGTCTGGCCGCCGACAATCCTGCCAAAGGATCCGACATTGGAGAATTTCCAACGCGTCTTCAGCGAGACACCGCTGTTTAGGTGGATCTTCAACAGCCTCTCATTCGCGCTGCTTTCCATGATCGCCATCGTCATCACCTCCACGCTTGCCGGTTACGTGGTGGCGAAGTTCCAGTTCTGGACGATCAACGTGATTTTCACGCTGTTTCTGGCAACGGCGATCATACCGTTCGAGGTCTATATGATCCCGCTTTATTTCCAGGTTAAGGCGCTTGGCGCACTCAACAGCATTGGCGGTCTGCTGATCGGTTATCTGGTAATGAGTTTTGGTATTTTCCTCATTCGGCAAAACGTGATCGCCACCGTACCGGATGAGTTGATAGAGGCCGCCCGGATTGATGGCGCCGGCGAATTCTGGATTTTCTGGCATATCGTAGTGCCGTTGCTGAAAGGTCCCATCGCGGCATTGTCCGTACTGGCGTTCTTTCAGGCATGGACAACCTTCGCCTGGCCAATTGTGGTGCTGACCCGCAAGACGGCTTTCACCATCGAGGTCGGGCTGGCGAACTTCCAGAGCGCCTATACCGTCGACCTCGCCCTACTGAGCGCGGCTTCGGCCGCGGTCATGGTTCCCTCGGTCCTTGTCTTCGTGCTTCTTCGGCGCAGCTTTGTTGAAGGCATTGCCGCCAGCGGTATGAAGGAATGACGAGAATCGCGTCAAGAATGACAGCCGGAAAACGAACAGCAACGAGATTGGATTCATGTCTTCAGTCGAAATCAGGAATTTAAGAAAATCGTTTGGACCAACAGAGGTGCTGCATGGTGTTTCCTTCACCATCCCCGACGGTGCGTTTGTGGCGCTGGTCGGTCCTTCTGGCTGTGGGAAATCCACCATCCTGAGGTTGCTGGCCGGGCTGGAAGAGGTGTCCGCCGGTGAATTGTTGATTGACGACAGGGTCATCAATGACGTTGAGGCAAAGAACCGGGACATCGCAATGGTGTTCCAGAACTATGCGCTTTATCCCCATATGACGGTTGCCGAGAATATGGGTTTCTCGCTGCGGCTGATGAAGCGCTCGAAGACGGACATAAGGGCCGCCGTGAAGAATGTCGCCGAGGTTCTGGGAATCGGTGAATTGCTGGATCGCCTGCCAAAGCAATTGTCGGGCGGCCAGCGGCAGAGGGTTGCCATGGGTCGGGCAATCGTTCGCCAGCCGAAGGTCTTTCTGTTTGACGAGCCGCTGTCAAATCTTGATGCCAAGCTTCGTGTACAGATGCGGGCTGAATTGAAAGCTCTTCACAGCCGTCTCCAGACGACAACGATCTATGTGACACATGACCAGATCGAGGCCATGACAATGGCGGATATCGTCGTCGTCATGCGTGACGGTTTAATCGAGCAAATTGGTCGACCACTGGATCTATATGACGATCCGAAGAACAGTTTCGTGGCTGGCTTTATCGGTTCTCCAGCGATGAACTTTCTGCCGGTCACCACCGAGGCGGGAAGCGCGACATTCTCCTTCGGGGATGGGCAGAGCCTGTCTCTTGCCAAATTCAAGCATCTTCAAGGCGAGTTTCTGATCGGCATACGTCCGGAACATTTCCAGCAGCAAAAGACCCGAAACGGGCTCTCTGTGACAATCGAGTCCATCGAGCAGACCGGCGCCGAAACATTGCTGCAATGCCAGTCAGGAGACCAGAAGGTTGTGATTGTGCTGCATGACAGGTTTGCGGCAAGTCCGGGAGAGGAATACCGGTTCGGCTTCGAACTTGCGGACCTGCATCTTTTTGAAGCCGAGAGCGGCAAGGCCATTTCAAGGTAATCCGGAACGGCTACCCGGCCGGACAGTGCTATCTTGCCAGTAGCGGCCCGATTGCCTGCGTGGCACCCAGAAGACTGAGTCCGGTATGATAGCCCGGATCGAGATCGGGTGTGGCTGGCACGAAATCGACAGGTCCCGAAACATCGCGTGTCTGGAATGCAAACCCCCTGCTTGCCTGCCAGTAATCGGTGAAGAAGGCGTGATCACATCGCTTCCAGAGGGTCTGGAGGTCGAGGCCGGGATCGAGATGCATGCCGAGCGCGCAGGCGCGGATCGCCTCCGGCATTGGCCACCACGGGTAGTGCGCAGAGGTCGCCTTGCCTGTCGCGGCAGACAGATAAAGCGCTATTCCCGGTCCCTGCAGACCAACCTGCAGGCTGCGCACCAGCACCGAACCCAGTTTGCGCAGCCTTGCATCGTCCGGGATGCTCTGCAGATGTTCGAAACCGAAACCGCACAGTTCAATGGCGTGTCCCACATTGCAGCTATCGTCGCCGGGGACGTTCAGCAACAATCCTGTTGACGGGTGATGGTGTCTGTCAAGGACATGGTCGATGAAGCGACCGGCGAATTCGGTGTTTGCCGTCTCGCCATGGCGATGCAGTAGCCCGGCCGCCCCGAGAAGTATCATTCTCGGGCCGAAATCATCAGCCTGCCCGGTGACGGATTTCCGGCTGATGGGAACGGTTTCGTTCATCTGGAAGCGCCCCTCCTCCACCGCCTCAATGACCGAAAGAAGATAGTCGAGATATGGTGAGGACCGGTCCGCGGCGAATACCCTCGAGGCCGCGAACAGGCCTTTCGCGGCGAACGCGTCCGAATAGGTGAATATATCCCTGTCGGCCTGTTGACTGACGGTGCCGTCAGCTGTTGCACGAACAGGCTGAAGATCACGGTCATAGAGGAAATACACATGTCCGTCGCGCCGGAACAATGCATCCAGCCCGTCGAAGAGAAGCCTTGCCCGGTCGACAAGCCGGCGTGAAAGATCGGGATCACGGTCATGATAGAAGCGGGCGAAGGTCATCAACGCCTCGAGGGCGCGCCCCTGTATCCAGCCAAAGGTGAATTCCGGCCCCCGTATCCCACAGGCGCCATCGTAATTTTCACCGGTAATCGAATGGACCTTTGTGTCGACAAATGCGCCTTTCAACGGTGCGCGTGACAGGATGAATTCCAGCGTTGCACGATTGCATTCATCATAGCGCTTCGCGGCAGAACTCAGCCAGTCACGCTGCATTGAATAGACCCCCTATTCGGATGATACGACCATTATGTTGTTCACGCGAACTACGTATTTCTTCCACGTAGGTAGACAACACCATAGCAGCCATTTGGGTCGTTAGCCCTCAAATAAAAATTTCCTCGCAATTCAAAGTTTCTGTTTTGGACATATAAATTGAAATCCGGTGAGTGCCCCAGTAACTCCCATCCAAGGCCTACGAACCTCGGCTCGAGCCGCGTGAACGCCGAACCGGGCTGCTTGGGCTGTTTGCGAGATCTGGATTAACTTGGGTAGAGGGCTTCGCCTCGCTTGATGCCCAATGACCTTCTTTTGCAAGGCTTGTGAAATTGAACGAGGCTATAGGTCGGCATCAATCTGCATCAACAAGCCAGCCATCATGCGCCCACGCATGGCAAGGCTATCAATCTCTAAATGTTCTTCAAGTGTATGAAACTTATCTCCGGCAACACCAAGGCCATCCAGGGTCGGCACGCCTATGGCACCAGTAAAATTGCCGTCGCTGCCACCACCTGAACTTTCATGCCGGAATGGCTGCCCTAACTCTTTGGCCAGCGCTTCCGCCATGGCAACAAGCTTCATCGTTGCTGGCGACGCCTCCCAAACAGGTCTTGTCAAACCCAATGTGACTGTTGTCGACACTTCGGCCGCTGGGTCGTTCAGTGCCAACATCTTTTCAATACCTGCATCAAGATCAGTCTGCTGTTTTGCCATCGACAGAACTTCTGCCGTTGCCTCTGATGATACACAGTTTACCCATTGGCCTGCATGGATCACCCCAACCGAGAATGTGCATTCATCCCGGCTCATTGATTCGATTGCGATAATGGTCTCAGCCATTGTCCGAATTGCGGAACGCCCCTCTGACAAACGAAGCCCGGCGTGGCTCGGGCGTCCAAAGGTGTTGACATTATAACGCGCAATAGCATAGCGCCCAGAGGTGACCCCGTTGCCACGACGCGCTGGTTCCGGCACCAAAACAGCGACAGCGCGCCTCGCCTCGGCTTCGATCAAATCACGTGTATAGGGGGAACCAATTTCTTCATCCGAGGTAAACAGCACGGTGATCGGCAGAGGCGTCTGTGCGCCAATCGCGGCGAGCTGACGGATGGCCTCAAGCGCCAGATAATTGCCGCCCTTCATATCCGCAATACCGGGGCCATAGCATAGATTTCCATCACGCCGGATTGGCAATTTGGCTAACGTGCCAATCGGGTGGACCGTGTCCATGTGGCCCAAAATGAGGATACCGGGCGCACCTGCGTCTGGATGCGGAAAACGTGCACGAATGCAATCCCCAGCGAGCGGATGTGGTGTTATACGCTCGACATGTGCCCCCATCACCGCAAGGTCGTGTGCCGCGATGTCCTGCATGCGGTTTACCGCGATGCGGTCATAGGTTGGACTTTCGCACAAAACCCAGCGTTGCAGACCGCTAAGCATCGCATCGGCATCAAAATCCAGTTTGGTCACATCCATGGGTGGTCTCTCCATCAGCATCTCGTTAGATATCGACAATATCGACTTTCAAAAGTTTTCCACGATGCTAATTCTAGCGCGTGCGGTAAAAACTGCCTATGCCGACCAAAGCAAAGAGCTTTCATGAGACGGCTGTTGGAATAATGTGAGTAATTGAACTGGTGTTGCCTCGATGAATTATCACGGTCTTTTCAAGAATAACGCTGCGCCGCAGATCCGCGTGGCGCTGGTTGGGGTTGGTGACTTTGGCGCGACGCTCCTTGATCAATCCAGGAATATCAAAAAAATCGACATAACGGTGATCTGCGACAAAGACGAGCGGCGCATGCGGGATGCGGTCAGGGACAGCGGCATGACGTGTCCGCCGATGATGGTGACAGATATCACAGCTGACGGCCTTCCCGAGTTTGACGTGCTGGTCGAAGCCACGGGCCAGCCGGAGGCCGCCGCCGCCATAGCGGAGTGGGCCATTGGTAAAGGGTGCCACGTTGTCATGGCATCGAAGGAAGCCGGCATCGTTGTGGGCCCAGTTCTGAGCCAGATGGCAAGACAGAAAGGGGTTGTCTACACGGAGGTTGATGGTGATCAGCCAAGCCTGCTGATCGGGTTGAACAGCTGGGCGGAAACCCTTGGCCTGGAGGTCTTGGCGGCTGGCAAATCCAGCGAATATGATTTTGTCCTTGAAGAAGATGACACGCTCTGTTGGCTGGAAAAGAGGCATCGTAATTCTGGGATGCTGGACCTATGGCATTGTCGTGACGGCGACTGGCAAAATCATGTTGCTCGTCGGAATGCCGTCGTCGCCGAGGCACAATTCCCGACGCGGACTGTTGCCGATTTCTGTGAACTCGGCGTGGTGGCCAACGGTACCGGCCTGACCCCCGACAGAGCCGCCCTTCACGCACCACTGCTGAGGCCGGTGGAACTGGCCGACGCCTTTCAGCTTCAGGACGATGGTGGGTTGCTGACAAACACAGGGGTCATTGATGTGTTCAATTGCCTGAGGCGTCCTGACGAGATGAGCTTTGCCGGCGGTGTTTTTGTGATTGTGCGCTGTGACAATGCAAAGACGTGGGATCTGTTGCGTGGCAAAGGGCACGTCGTGGCGCGCAACACCAAAACGGCCATGCTATTCATCGGGCAGCATACCCTTGGTGTTGAGGCACCTATGTCGATTTTGAGTGCTGCTTTGCTGAAGCTGCCCACCGGAGCCGCGGCCCCGGAACCAAACATAGAGCTGGTCGCCAGAACCACACGCGATTTCAAACAAGGTGAGTTTCTTCAGATCACCGATCCACATCATCACGCGGTTGCTGGCCTGGAGCCGAAACTGATACCTGCCGAGCGCGACAAGACAAAAACGCCGGTGCCCTATTACATAGCAACAGGCAGAGCATTGCTCACTGATGTGAAAAAGGGAACAGTGCTGACCTGGGGTATGGTCGACACCGATCACGCATCACGGCTGCATCAACTGCGGCAACAACAGACAGCGTGGTGGTTCGGCAATTTCTCAAAGTGTTGAGGTAGAAGCATCAAAACTAGAAAAAATTCAAAGCCTTCAAGCAGACAAAAATGTGTGGGTGAAACGATGAGCGACAAGAAGATCCGGCCAGACCAGCTGCGCTCGCGCCAGTGGTTCAACAATCCGGATGATGCCGAGATGACGGCGCTCTATACCGAGCGTTATCTGAATTACGGGCTGACCCGTGAAGAGCTTCGCGACGGCCGTCCGATCATCGCCATCGCCCAGACCGGGTCCGATCTTTCGCCCTGCAACCGGCATCATCTGGAACTGGCAAAGCGCGTTCGTGACGGCATCATCGCGGGGGGTGGTCTGCCGATGGAGATACCGGTACATCCGATCCAGGAAACCGGCAAGCGACCGACCGCCATGCTTGACCGCAACCTTGCCTATCTCAGCCTTGTTGAAACGCTGTATGGCTATCCAATCGACGGTGTCGTGCTGATGATCGGCTGTGACAAGACCACACCGGCGCTGCTGATGGCGGCGGCAACAGTCGACATTCCCGCCATCGCGCTGTCGGTTGGCCCAATGCTGAATGGTTGGCACGACGGTGAACGCACCGGGTCGGGCACCATTATCTGGAAGGCGCGCCAGTTGATCGCCGCCGGCGAAATCGATGATGACGGGTTTCTCGACCTTGTGACTTCCTCCACCCCCTCGACGGGCTATTGCAACACCATGGGAACGGCGACCACGATGAATTCCCTTGCCGAGGGTCTTGGCATGCAGCTTCCCGGCTCAGCGGCGATTCCAGCCCCCTATCGCGAACGGGGACAGATGGCCTATTACACCGGCAACCGTATTGTCGACATGGTGTGGGATGACCTGAAACCATCGGACATCATGACCCGCGCCGCCTTTGAAAATGCCATTGTCCTGAATTCAGCCATCGGTGGGTCGACCAACGCACCGATCCATCTGAATGCGGTGGCACAGCATCTGGGAATCGAACTGACCAATGATGACTGGCAGGCCCATGGCCACAAGGTGCCATTACTGGTCAATCTGCAGCCGGCAGGCGAATATCTCGGCGAGGACTATCATCGCGCCGGCGGGGTGCCGGCGGTTATTGCCGAATTGATGCGTCATGACCTGTTGCCGAACCCACAAGCGATCACAGCCAACGGACAGACAATCGGCGACAATTGTCGTGACGTGCCCATCGCCAATGCGGATGTTATCTGGCCGGTCGACGCGCCGATGAAGCCGGAGGCCGGTTTCATCAATCTTCGGGGCAATCTGTTCGACAGCGCGATCATGAAGACAAGCGTGATCAGCCAGTCCTTTGCCGCACGGTTTCTGTCAAACCCGGATGATCCGAATGCCTTTGAAGGGACAGCCTATGTTTTTGACGGGCCAGTCGATTTCCACAACCGGATCGATGATGA